>CAZPQD010000001.1:0-3919 GCA_964588625.1 uncultured Sangeribacter sp.
CACATCTCTTCTGTCTCCAGATACTGAGCCTCGATGTTGAAGATGCCGGCGTGGGCGATAAGGGCTGCGTAGCGGCCGTCGTTGTGACCGGCGAGCCAATATACTGAGAAACCGCCGTAGCTTGCGCCGATGGCTCCGACATGCTCTTTGTCAACGTAAGGTTCCTGGGTCATGTAGTCCACAGCTGCGAGATAGTCGCGCATGTTCTGACCGCCGTAGTCGCCGGAAATCTGACGGTTCCATTCCTCACCGAAACCGGGGACACCGCGACGGTTGGGGGCTATGACGATATAACCATGGGACGCCATGATGCGGAAATTCCAGCGATAGCTCCAGAACTGGCTTACGGCCTGCTGCGGACCGCCCTGGCAGTAGAGGATAGCGGGATATTTCTTATTAGGATCGAAGTCCGGGGGAAGGATCACCCACGTGGTCATCTCCTTGCCGTCGGTGGTAGGCACGAGTTTCTTCTCTACCTTCACCTCCTTCAGCTGACTGAGGAGTTCGTCATTGACATGGGTAAGAGCCTTCACACCACCCTTGCTCACCTCGAAGATCTCGTTAGGCTCGAGCATACTGTGGCGAAGGGCAATGACCTTGTCGTTGCTCAGCGGCGCTACACTTGCATAGTCGAACACACCCTCTGAGAGAGTCTCTACCTGACAGTCGGCTACATTGATGCGGAAGAGAGGTTCGGTGCCACCCTGATAACCGTGGAAGAAGATGCTCTTCCCATCTGGAGCCCATGCCATACCTTCCGGCCACCAGTCCCAATTCTCTGTGAGGTCGCGCATCTGACGGGTCTGCATATCCATCACCATGAGGCGTTTCTTGTCGCTCTCATATTTGGGAGTGGCCATGGAGAGCCAGGCGAGCTGCTTGCCGTCGGGAGAGAAGACAGGGTCAGTGTCATAGCCCGGCATTCCCTCAGTAAGGAGGGTAGTCTGCTTAGACGCGAGGTCATAGAGATAGAGACCAGTGTCAGTGGAGAAGACATAATCCTTACCCGTGGCTTTGCGCGAAACGTAGACAAGCTGTTTGCTGTCGGGAGTCCAGGCAAAGCTCTCAGCACCGCCGAAGGGACGCACAGGAGCCTCAAACGGTTCCCCCTCCATGATGTCGACAGCATTTGCAAGTTCCGAACCGAAATCAGCAAGGAAGGGGTGGGGGATCATGGTTACCCATTCATCCCAATGCTTATAATTGAGGTCGTTGACTACGCGGCCTGTTGTCTTGGGCAGACCCTCGAAGACCGTGCTGTCGCGGTTGAAAGTCTTTATCGGACTTCCATAGATCACCTTCGACCCATCGGGAGAAATCTTGAAGCTCTCCACGCCATTCTCCACCTGGGAATGACGCTTGCGATCGCCTCCATCCTTATTGATGGAGAAAATCTGGGTGGCCTTTGTGGCATCGTCCTTGCAGAGGAAAGCGATACGTTCGCCATTCTCGATCCACTGGAGGTTGCCTTCCGAGCCTGCGGTGGTAGTGAGACGTTTCATGTCAGAACCGTCGGCATTCATGAGATAGATCTCGGCATTGCCTCGATTCTCCTCAATACTCTCATACTTCAGGGTGAAGGCGATCTTGGAGCCATCGGGAGAGGGAGTGGCTTCATTCACCTGACCGAAAGATTCGAGCACTTCGGGAGTCATCATCCCGTTCTCGACCTTCACTTCCGGTTTTTCAATCACCTTTTCTGAAGAACTGTCGCTTCCTTTGCAGCCGGTGAGGGCCATGGGAAGGATCACAGCGCCAACTGTGAGTGCAATCTTGTTCATCTGTAAGTGTTTTTTGGTATTGTTAGGTTAAAGTTATTGTTTCCAATAGTTCTGTTTAAGTGAAAGCTTAACCCTGAGGTCAGCCACTCAAATTTTCTGCGAAAATAATAAATTTTTCGTTATGCGCAATCAGCAGATGAGCGATTTTCCAGAAATTCCTACTTCCACCCCCTTCTTTTAGGATTGGCTGAAGAACTTTTAGAATTGGCAGAAGTCCTCTTTGAATCCGTAGAATGGCTCTTTTGATTGGCTGAAGATCTTTTAGGAAGTGGCTTGGAGGTTCGGCCTGCGTAGCCACCGCCCGGATAGAGTTGCTTCAGCAGGTCAATGCGCCCAATACGTTTTAGGGATTCAGTGATTTTGGTTCGTTCCTCCGGTTTATACCAGAAAAAGAACTGTCGCTGGGCGAGTTTCTCCTTTTCAGTACGGGCTGTAAAAACCTTCTCTCCTGTGTAAGGATGATATCCGGTATAGAAAATCTCTGTGGCAAGTGTCATGGGAGTGGGAGTGAAATCCTGCACCTGCTCCAGATGGAAATTCAAGTTTTTGGTAGCCACGGCCAATTCCGCCATGTCCTCCTCGCGACAAGCCGGATGCGACGATATGAAATAAGGAATCAATTGCTGGCGCAGACCCTCTTTTTCATTGACATTGTCGAATATTCTTTTGAAGCGCTTGAAAAGATCGAAGGAAGGTTTGCGCATGCAGTTGAGCACCGTGTCTGACGTGTGTTCGGGAGCGACTTTCAAACGTCCGCTGACATGATTGCGGATTAGTTCGTCGAGGTATCTGCGCGAGGCTGCATCCTTATCCCTATCGCCTGAATGAGCCATTGCAAGATCATAACGCACTCCGCTTCCTACAAAAGATTTCTTCACACCCGGCAATTCATCAACAGCCTTGTATACACTTAAAAGAGGCCTATGGTCATTGTTGAGATTAGGGCAAGGAGCGGGGTGGAGACATGAAGGACGCCGACACGATGCGCATATCTTCTTATCCTTACCACCCATTGCATACATGTTGGCAGAAGGTCCGCCAAGGTCGGAAATATATCCCTTGAAGTCAGGCATTTCCGTCACTTTTTTCGCCTCCCTGAGAATAGAATCTTTTGAACGCGAAGCAATGAATTTCCCCTGATGGGCGGAAATGGTGCAGAACGCACAACCGCCGAAGCAGCCACGATGCATAGTGATGGAATGGCGTATCATGTCGTAAGCCGGGATCGTCTTTCCTTTGTAACGAGGGTGGGGAAGACGCGTATAAGGCAAATCGAAGGAAGCGTCTGTCTCAGCCTGTGAGGGAGGGGGAAGCATAGGATTGATCTTCACCATCTTTTCGCCGGTGGGTTGCCAGATTACAGAACCCTCCATGCGGTTACTCTCCTCTTCCACATGCCGGAAGTTGAGGGCTTGCTTCTTTTTATCGCGAAGACATTCTTCGTAAGAAGCAAGAACGATATCACCCTCTGCCGGCTTCTCATCCGAAAAAAAGACTGTCTGTGGCAGATCCCGGATTTCTTCAAGCGATTCCCCGGAATCAAGACGCCTTGCAAGGTCAGTGATTACCCTCTCTCCCATTCCATATATTATCATATCCGCGGATGCGTCAGCAAGTATGGAAGGGCGCAGACGGTCTTGCCAATAGTCATAATGTGCCACTCTTCTGAGTGAAGCCTCAATACCTCCCGCAATTACCGGCACGTCAGGATAGAGATCCTTGAGAATCTTTGAATAAACGATGGTAGGATAATCGGGGCGCATTCCGTGGCGGCCACCGGGAGTGTACGCGTCATCATGACGCAGGCGCCGGTTGGCTGTATAATGATTCACCATTGAATCCATGGCACCGGCCGATACCCCGAAAAAGAGTCGCGGTCTGCCCAGCTTCTTGAAATCCCGCAAATCATCACGCCAGTTAGGTTGCGGCACTATGGCCACCTTAAAACCGGCAGCCTGCAACGAACGTCCGATGACGGCAGCCCCAAACGAAGGATGATCCACGTATGCATCACTCGAAAACAGGATAATGTCAGCCTGCTCCCAGCCAAGACGCTCCATCTCCTCCTTAGAGGTAGGAAGAAAATCCCTATAATTCATTCCACACAAAATTTCCTAAAATCTAAAACCTAAAGCCTA
>CAZPQD010000001.1:4019-74573 GCA_964588625.1 uncultured Sangeribacter sp.
AATCCCTATAATTCATTCCACACAAAATTTCCTAAAATCTAAAACCTAAAGCCTATAACCTAAAGTATAAAACCTAACGCCTAAAACCTAAAAAGCCTCTCTTTCCGGTTCCGGCTTCAGCCGGCTCAGTCCTAAAAGACCTAACCCTCCTCCTTCATTTTCTCGATTCTGTCGCGCAGGGCGAGGAGCTCGTTGCGAAGGGCGGCAGCTTCCATGAACTCGGTGCGTTTGGCGGCTGCCACCATCTCCGCATTCACCTTTGCGGCCCTCTTTTCCAATTCGGCGACACTCATGTATTCCACCACAGGATCCGCAGCGATCGTAGCGGCCGAATGCTCCTCCTCGATATAAGGACGTGGGGCGGCGTTCTTTCCTAACTGCTTCTTTAAAGACTCATTTCGTCTGCCGGGAGCATGATTGCGAATCTCACCTCCGGAACGGTTCTCCTCTTCGCCACCGTAAAGTTCGATGAGATCCTTGGCACTTGTATTCTTGACAATCTGACGTGGAGTGATGCCATACGCCTCATTGTAAGCCATCTGCTTCTCACGCCGACGTTCAGTCTCATCAATGGTCCGTTGCATGGAGTCGGTGATATGGTCGGCATACATAATGACCTTTCCATTGACGTTGCGTGCAGCACGTCCTGCAGTCTGTGTCAGCGACCGATGGTTGCGCAGGAATCCTTCTTTGTCGGCATCAAGAATGGCTACGAGGCTCACCTGCGGCAAGTCAAGGCCCTCCCTTAGAAGGTTTACACCAATCAATACGTCATACACCCCCTCACGCAAATCTTCAAGGATGCGTATGCGGTCGAGCGTATCTACATCGCTATGGATGTAAGCACTCTTCACACCCCATTTATTGAGGTGTTCGTTAAGCTCCTCAGCCATACGCTTGGTGAGGGTCGTCACGAGCACACGTTCTCCTGCATCCTTTCGCTGCTGGATCTGCTCCATAAGGTCGTCGATCTGATTGAGCGTAGGTCTCACTTCAATCTCCGGATCGAGCAACCCGGTGGGGCGGATGATCTGTTCGGTAAAAATACCGTCGGTCTGCTGCAATTCATAATCGCCGGGAGTGGCACTGACGTAGAGAGTGTTGGGAGTGAGCATCTCGAACTCTTCGAATTTCAGCGGACGGTTGTCAAGGGCGGCCGGCAGCCGGAATCCATATTCCACGAGATTTGTCTTACGCGACAAGTCACCTCCATACATAGCACGAAGCTGGGGAAGCGTGACATGGCTCTCATCGATAATGGTCAGGAAATCCTTCGGAAAATAATCGAGAAGGCAGAAAGGACGCATTCCAGGGAGGCGTCCGTCGAAATATCGGGAATAATTCTCTATGCCGCTGCAGTGGCCCAGTTCCCTAATCATCTCCAGGTCATAAGTGACGCGTTCGCGCAGCCGTTGCTCCTCGAGCAGTTTTCCTTCATTGTGGAAATAGTCGCACTGTGCGCCCAGATCAAGACTTATCTGGTCTACAGCTTGCGCTGTACGCTCCTTTGAGGCCACGAATATGTTGGCCGGATAAATCTTGAAACTCTCGAGGTTTGACAGCACAAGACCCGATTGCGGATCAACGGTCTGTATCTTCTCAATCTCATCTCCCCAGAACATTACCCGAAGCTGTATATCCTCAAAAGAAAGCATGATATCGACAGTGTCGCCCTTCACGCGGAACTGTCCGCTGTTAAGCTCCATTTCGGTGCGCGAATATAGTGAATCCACAAGCTTGCGCAGGAAGGCATTGCGCTGGATGCGGTCGCCGACTTTGATGGTCACTACGCTCTGGGCGAAATCCTCCGGATTGCCCATACCGTAGATACAGCTTACGCTTGAGACAACCACCACATCCCTTCTGCCCGATAGAAGTGCTGAGACAGTGGAGAGCCTCAGTTTTTCTATCTGATCGTTGATACTGAGGTCTTTCTCGATATATTTATCATTGGAAGGGATGTAAGCCTCCGGCTGATAATAATCATAATAGCTTACGAAATACTGCACGGAGTTTTCCGGAAAGAATGCCTTGAACTCCGAGTAAAGCTGGGCTGCAAGAGTCTTATTGTGTGAGAGTATGAGGGTAGGACGCTTCACCTGCTGGATGACGTTGGCCATTGTGAATGTCTTGCCGCTGCCGGTGACTCCGAGCAGCGTCTGCTTCGGGATGCCTCGCTCAATACCCTCAGAGATCTCCTCGATGGCCTCCGGCTGGTCGCCGGTAGGCATATATTCTGAAGTAAGTTTGAAATCCATCTGTCAGAAATTCTTCAGTTCCTGATAAAGTCTATGTACGGGAAGCCCCATCACATTATAATAACTGCCACGGATGCCGCATACCCCTACGCATCCTATCCATTCCTGAATACCGTAAGCTCCGGCTTTGTCATAAGGCTCGAAGTTGTGGATATAATATGATGCTTCCTCCTTAGTGATCTCTGCAAAATCCACTTCTGTGAGCGAAGTAAACGACCGGCGTTTCTCTTTAGTGGCGATTGTCACACCAGTAGCCACAATATGCGTCTTTCCACTCAGTGACATAAGCATCTCCATAGCCTCATCAGCATCCTTAGGTTTCCCCATGATGCGGTCGCCTAATATCACCATTGTATCCGCAGTGATCACCAGATCCTCTTCCGACAGCAACCGGATACAGGCTTCCGCCTTCAATTCCGATACATATTGCGCCGCCTTCAGCGGATCAATATCAAGCGGATAACGCTCCTCCACACCCTTCACAGTAACGATACCGAAAGGGAGCCTCAACTCCTTCAACAATTCTCTTCTACGCGGCGATTTGCTCGCCAGCAGAATCTTATAATCCTTCAAATTATCAAACATGATTCCAAATTTCAAACGGCCGCGGCTTACCGCGCCCCCTCATTCTTTATCTTTATATAACCACAGCAAGCCGCGATCCAATAATTCCCAATTCCATCTCCATCTCTCTAACCGGAGCCGGCTTAAGCCGCCCCCTAAAGCCTAAAATCTAAAGCCTAAACCCAAATTCACCATCCAAACGCCTTCTCATCCGCCATCCACTTGCCATTCACTTTCAGTATTTGTTCCAGCAAATCGCGGCCGCAACCGTATCCTCCCGTCATCGGGGAGATGTATCGTGAGGTCGCCTTTACCTCCCATGCGGCATCATGCGGGCAACATGCCAACCCCACAGCTCTCAGGCAAGGAAGGTCCGGGATATCATCTCCCATATAGGCAATCTCCTCCATCGTCAACCCATTGTCAAGAGCCCATTGCTCCAGAATCGGTAGCTTTTTGGAGGCACTGAGGAAAACGTCAGCAATACCCAGCGCATTATATCTTCTCTTGATTGCCTCCTCCTTACCTCCTGTGATGATTGCCAGACAGAAACCGGCCTTGGCCGCCAACTGCAATGCATATCCATCCTTAATATTCACCATCCTCATGGGTGTGCCGTCGCTATCCATAGGAATGGTGGAAGGGGAGAGAACCCCGTCAATGTCAAAGACGATTCCTTTTATCTTGGTGAGGTCGTAATCAATTCTGCTCATATGGCCTCTATTTTAAATTTGAATTTAAAAATCATTTTTAATGCCAAAGAATTTCTCGCTTAGCGATTATTCGTCCTTCTCCTGTTTCTATGTAAGTGATTTATCGCGCCCCGCCCATTATTGATTCTGAAATATCAGAATAAATTCTCTGTAGAAGAGGAGAATCCTCAAGTATGGAGATATGTTTCTCCACCACCTCGGTATCTCCACGCGCTGCCGGCCCTGTCTGAGCCTGCTCCGGATCCATCCTTGAAGCCTTGGCTGCTGTCTCGGCAATCAATGGTGCCAACGCTTCACATGGCAAACCGTTTTCACGAAGTAATTTCGAAGCAATGGCATACATATGATTGGTGAAATTACAGGCAAAAACGGAAGCAAGGTGAAGCTGCCGGCGAGCTTCGCTATCGGCTTCAAATACTTTTTCAGAAAAACAACCTGCAAGCCGCATGAGTAACTCTTTTTCAACTGGAGAGCTTCCTTCCACAAACACCGGAATTTGTGAATAATCCAGATCAGAATCTCTGGAGAAAGTCTGAAGAGGGTAGAACACTCCACATCTGCCGTGGATTACGCTTATAGCAGAAAGAGGAATACTTCCGGAAGTGTGAGCCAACACCGCATAATCCGACCGGGGTATCCTTGATGCAACCTCCGCGATAGCCCGATCGCTGACAGCAAGCAGGATGATATCGTATGGTGCTTCAATCCCCTCCAGACTGCGCGAACTGACTTGCGTCACGTCGCAACGCTGACCGAGGGCACGCGCAAGATGGGTGCCGACATTTCCTTTGCCAACTATCGCCACTCTAAGTCTGTAGGCATTCCCTTCAATCCGATCGTTTTTCTCAGAATCTTGGCTCATGGAGTATTTCTTAACTTTGCAATTTGCAAAAATACAAATAATTCATCTGATTTCCAAATCAACCTGTCTCACTGAGACATCCGCATTTGTATGGAAAATAATTTTTAAGTAATTTTGAAGCTCAAACTACTGAAACTGATACAGGCTAACTAAATAAAAAGACATGAAGATTAATCTGCTGATAGCTTTGACTGCGGCCTCGGCTTTCGCTCTCCCTTGTAGCGTAACGGCCAATACTGTAGGAGCTTATGATATTATCCCTAAACCCTCTAAGATTTTGGTGGAGAAGGGTGAATTTCCCATACCGTCCGATGGGTTGACTTTTGAAATCAAGGGAAAGGACGCTCTTTCCTTAAGTAATTATCTTGCCGGTGTAAAAGATTTACGTAATGTCACCGGAACGCGTACCAAGCCTGCTGTCGAAATCAAGGTTGGAAAGGGAAATTCCGAGGCATACAAAATGATCATCTCGCCGAAGAAAATTACTATCGAATCCGAAGGTGAGGCCGGAGCGTTCTACGGTGTTCAGACCCTCCTTCAAATGATCCGCATTCCCGGGGCTTCCTCACTGGCTTGTGGGGTGATCACTGACGCTCCCCGATTCGGTTATCGCGGAATGCATTTTGACGTTTCGCGTCATTTCCGCCCAATCGAGTTCCTTAAGAAGCAGATAGATGCAATGGCTCTGCTGAAGCTCAACAATATGCATCTTCATCTGACTGATGCAGCCGGATGGCGCATGCAGATCGACTCATATCCCCGGCTTACGGAATATGCCGCATGGCGTCCGCAGACTAAATGGCAGGACTGGACCGACAAGGGTGCCCTTTATTGCGAAGAGGGTGCTCCGGGAGCTTATGGTGGATACTATACTAAAGATGAGCTTCGTGATCTGGTAAAGTATGCAGCGGAACGTAACATTCGGATCATCCCTGAGTTTGAGATTCCGGGCCACAGCAAAGAAGTGACATCCGCTTATCCGGAGTTTTCTTGCAGCGGTGTTCCTAATATGGATGAAGACCTGTGCCTCGGTAAGGAGGCTACATTCCAGTTTATTGAGACTGTTCTTGATGAAATTATTGACGTATTTCCTTCAGAGCTGATTCATATCGGTGGAGACGAAGCATCCAAGTCAGCGTGGCACACTTGTGCCGACTGCAAGGCAAGGATGGAGGCCGAAGGACTCGAGAACGTCGACCGTCTGCAGAGCTACGGAATCCATCGGGTAGAGGAATATGTGAAGTCTAAAGGACGGCGGATCATAGGTTGGGACGAAATCATTGATGGTGGACTCGCCCCTGATGCCACAGTAATGTCGTGGCGCGGAACGAAGGGTGGAGTTGAAGCCATTAACACCGGCCATGATGCCATCATGACACCCGCCTCGCATTGCTATCTTGATTACTGTCAGGATGCTCCGTTCAAGGAGCCTGTTTCGTTTGGCGAATATGTGCCTTTGGAGAAAGTTTATGGTTTTGAGCCTCTCGAATCCACCATCAATCCCGATATGGCCAAGCATCTACTCGGCCTGCAGGCAAATCTCTGGTGTGAGTACATACTGGAGGATGACCATGCTGAACACATGTATTACCCCCGCACTTATGCGTTGGCAGAGATAGCATGGACAGATGCTGAAAAGGATTATGACGATTTTCACCGACGTGCCATCACTCTCAGCGACCAACTTACAGAGGCTGGGTATCATCCCTTTGATCTGCGTTCAGAATATGGGCAACGACGCGAGACACTGACACCGGTGGAGCACAAGGGAATGAAGGGTTCTGTCAGTTACGTCACACCGGCTCATGAGAAATATCCCGGCACCGGTGACTCCTCGCTTATCGACGGCGTACGTGGCGGTTGGGATTATGCAAACCCGCGCTGGCAGGGATTCCTCGGAGATTTTGAAGCCGTGATCGACCTTGGCGAGATGACGCCTATAAACACAATCAGCACCGATTGCATGCAGTCGGCCGGCGCCTGGATTCACCTTCCGAAATATGTGGAATTCTATATATCGGAAAATGGCACTGATTTCAAACCGGTGGATACTGTCTGGAGAGACATTGATCCAAACTACAACAAGACATTCGTTAAGAATTTCCAGACCACCCTTCCAGGCACTCCCGCACGCTATGTGAAGGTGAAAGCCAAGCTCCACGACCGCGATGGAGCCTGGATCTTCATCGATGAAATCATCGTAAACTGATGGGTGGGGTTGTCCAATAGAAGATGCCCTGACCCTCTACTTCTGAGTCGCGGTAGCGATGTGTGCCGAGTTTAACTTTTATATCTTCACCGGCAGTGAAGAGTCCTTCGGCATCAGGTTCACCCTCAAAATCAAAGAATGCGTTAAGTCTTCCGGCTGATGCAGGGGTTACTCCTTGCATCAGCTCTTTTATTTCTTGTGGAGTAAGAGCTTTGCCTCCAACGTAGAAATCATCGGCAACCCCTCTCACAGACCCGGATTTGTGGAGGTATCCTCCAAGAGCCACGACATATTCCTCGTTCCATTTCTCTGCCGGAGCTATCCCGGCGGGTTCGCTATTGAAAGATAAGCCTCCAAGCGACCATCCGGTAGCTTTCTGTCGTTTGCCGTTGAGATAAAACGACGGAACGATATTGCCATCTTCATCCACATCGAATACGTAGGCCACATGATTCCACTGGCGGGGAATGAGTCTGGTGTTGTCAAATTTAACATCGAGAATGTCTCCATTGTCAAGACGGATGGAATAGGCTGCCGTGCCTCCATCTTCATTCAACGTATGCCAGAACCAACCCCACTGGTTTTTTGCCCATGGATCGCGTCGTGAACGGATGTTGAGCATCTCCACCGACTGATCTTCGAATGTATCCGGATTAAGCCAAAAAGCTATTGTGAACGGCTCCTTTTCATTAAGCCCTGTGTCTTTTGACTTGAATCCAAGAGCGTCACCACCGATACGGACAACGCGGGAAGAATCAGAGGCCTCCGACTTATCCATGATCATAATGCGGTCAGAAAGTATCCGGGGTTCGGATGCTGTTTCCAAAGAACCTTTTTCATGGTCAGATATTTCCAAAGAATAATGGCCGGCCTTCTTCAATCCATGCTTTAGAGTGAGTTCTTTCTTTCCTTTTACAGAGGCAACCGTTCTGCCATTTTCATCAATTACCCGCCAGTTGGATGCCGGATGAAGTGGGTCGACATAAGAGATGGTGAAAGCTTCCCCTTCGAAGGGCATATCATTGGAGAAAGCGATTTCCTCACTCACTTCATATAGTGGGGAAACAGCATGGTAATCGCCCCAGCTTACAGGACTTTCGGAGTTCCGGTCAAGAGAAAGGGCACTGACTCCAAACCGTACGCTATCATTGGCCAATCCGGTAGGAGTGTATTTCACATTCGGGATGAAACCGGCCCATGAAGTGGTGAGACCCATCAAGACAGGTTCTGTTCCCTTTTGTTGCGCATAAAGCTTGAACATGGATGTGTTGACGTCTGAATTGTAGCAGATCTCTCCTTCCTTATCGTTGGGCATATTGAAGATAATCTTACCGTCAAGACCATCATATGCTGCATGAAGCAGACTACTTTTCTCCACTTCAGGAGCCTCTACTGTGGGATTCATATCCTTGCTCCTTACAATCGAGAGTTCGCCGAGTCTCATATCAAGGTCTTCTGCGTCGGAGAAGGCGAGGGCAATGACGGCCAGTTCGTCGCCGCCATTCAACTCTATATCTTTTCCTACAACGAACCGTCGCTGGGTCCAATCTCCCTTTGAGTCCAGTCCTTTTTCCGCCACTCTCATAGTCTTTTTCCCAATAGGAATCTGTTCGTTGCCATTCAAGGAAAAAGCGAGATGTACATCGGCGTCCCCTTTTAGTATCTTATATCTGAAAGAGATCTCATCACCATCCTCCAATTTGAAGTCAGTCTTGAAAAGATGGAGGAAAGCCTTGTCTGCATTGCCGTCTATACGGATAGTGCTGCCGCCTGTCCAGGCATCATCCCAGACATATTCAGCCTTCAAACCTAAATCTTTGTTGGAGGATTCATCTCTCCCGAGGAAATCTCTGGAAATCCACCATTGCCAGGAGGGAAGATAATCCTGCACAGCGATGTTATACCACTCTGAATCGTGCATACGTCTCCCTTCCCAGTTGAAGAATGTGCCATTGCCGAGGTTGAAGTTTGTTATGAACGGTTCTTCCGAAAGATTCCAGCACAAGGGCGACCGGGCCGACATCATCTTAGCCATACCGAAGAATCCGTCGTTGTCGGCTCCGTAAGTAATTCCGTTGGAGAAATCGGGGGTAAGGGCAGGATTGCGGTTGCCACCCGAAAACCATTTCTCAACCCTGTCAAGATAGGTACGCTGTCGGTCTTCTGGAGAAGCACTCTTCTCTGCTCGGCTTTCGAAGAACATGCTCTCTTCATGAGCACCCCAAAGACCAATGGAGAGAGGGTATTTGGCAAGGAGAGGCCAGATCTCCGGATTGGAATTATGCGGTTCGCGGCCTTGCATATTGATGCTGCAATAGAGGTCGAGGGGAGTACGCCCGCACATCCTGGCATTATGGGCCGACATATCGAGCAAGTCGTCGAAATTCCAGTTATAGTTGAAGAAGAGCGACGTGCGCACGTGGTCGCCCCAGCCCCAGATACCGGCGTTATGGCCGCTGAGTCCATTGTCAAAAGTGATGCGACCTTCAACGTTGGTGCCGTCATACCAAATGAACTCCGCCACAGGGTTGTTGTGCTTCTCATGGAGGAGTTTCAGAGTGTTCTCATGAAGCCATGCCAGACGGGCCACAATCTCCGGTGGGCCGTTGAACTCGGAATTATATCCGATGCCGTCGATGCCGTAATATGACAGGAAATCAGCGAGTTTTTCCGGCTCGACGCGCGACAGCGAATCGAGTGCCTCACGCCATTCATCTGTAATGTTGCCCCAGGGCACAGAGGCAACCACACTCACCGGCACACCATTCTTATGGGCAATGTCGGCGAAACCTCCCGGCATTCGGATGAGGGGAGTGGTCCAGTTTCCGTAGTGTGTCACATACTGCCACATTGGAAAAACTTCACTGTCATACCTACCGTCCGGCAAACCGTTGGTGGCTTTCCGGTTGATGGGTATCCAGTACATCAGTTTCTTGTCAATGCTTTCGTCGAGGGTCGTGTCCACCTGCGTAGCCTGATTTCGGAAACGCTTCTTGGGACGCACGCGTGAGATGAAGAAATTGTCATCCTCTGTCCATTTCTCTCCTTTTTTCCACTGTGCGAACCTCTTAGGGAAGTCAGTGGCTGTCACTCCCCAGTCAATATATTGCTCCTTCAGTACCCCGGCCGTCGCCAAAATTGGCAGCCCCAAAAGTATCACAGGCCAAATCCTCATTTTTTTCATAGCCACAAAAATAGGGAGAAATTAGGAATTAGGGATTAGGAATCAGGAATTTTTTGAATTCGGGTTTAGAAATTTAGGGGAGGATAAAAAAAGTATGCGGAGAAATGCCATTTTTTCTCCGCATACTTCGAATAAGAGTTTGCCTGAGTGGACGTGTTTTCTTACAATGCTCGTTTTCTCAGGCTCTCTTAGGATTGAGATACTTATTATGTCAGCTTATTTTATTGTAATCTTCTGGGATATGGAGCCTTGCTGGATGATATAGACTCCGGGTGCGAGTGAATTGAGTGCATCTTTTGTGCAATCCTTCATCAGGAGGATACCCTCCAGAGAGATAACATCCACGGTAGAGGTCTCATCGGAGAAGAGGGCGTCGATTCCAGTCTGGATGGCATCGGCAGTCACTGTGCAGGATGCTGAGAGATCGGAACCATCAACTGTGGAAGCAGTGATTGTGCACGTGCCATTCTTCAGTATGAGCACCAGACCCTCTTCATCGACAGTGGCAACAGATTCATCGGAGGAAGACCAGACGATCTCTTTATCTGTTACATCATCAGGGATGACAGTGGCGGTAAGCTGGAGATTCTCGCCAACTTTGCCATGCCAGGAGTCATGGTTGAGTGTGAGGGATTCTGCCAGGATAAGTTTGGGATCATTGGCTATTCGCTTTGTTTTCACCGACTCCACATTGCCATCTTCTCCACTGACCTCAACGATGAGGATAAGGTCGCCTTTCGGGAGGGAGGAAATGTCGGCACTGATCTGCTGACGGGATGCAGCGCGTGCCATCTGAGGCATGACGCTCTGTCCGGACTCTCCGTTGATTTCCAGACCACTCTGTTCATGGATGATTCTCCACTTATAGGAGAATTGGGATTCAGCCAACGAGGCCACCCCGAAAATTAAGGATTCATCAACGACGTCGGCAAACAGTTCATAGTCAGACTCATTATTATCCGGTTCGAAAATCAAGGTCTCCACGAAATTGTAGGTGAAAGGATTCAGAGCCTTGTCTACGACAGTCATCTCTGACAGACCCCAGATTCCCGGGGCACTTCCCTGAGGAAGAACTACCTTGATAAGATAGTGTTCCCAAACGGTGGGATCACCATCAAAATAGAGTGTTCCAAAATTACGATGGTAGAAATACTCGAAGTGATCTATTCCCTGAGGGTCGCGGAGTCGATAATTACAAAGACCGAGTCCCGACTTATCATCTCTTCCGTAGAAAGAGATTGTGACGATAGTCTCCCCGTCGGGAGCTTCAGGATGGGTTGGTTCGGCATAGACAGTGATTCGCTGCAAGTCGATTTCGGGATGCTTTGTATCTGGATTTGGTGTTTCAATAAAGCAATACTCAGTAGGATATTTCCCATTATTTTCATAGAAATCAAACCATCTGCTGTTGCCTGCTTTGTCCGTCAAGATGAGGTTACTTACATAATAGTTCCCTGTAGGATAAAATTCCGTGATAGGTATATTGATTACGGCCTCACCTGTCTCGACTTCATATACACCGTAAACATCAACAGAATAATTATTGCCGGGAGTCTGCACGCGGCACATCATACTTTTGAATCCAATGTTGTCGTGTACTTTAAACCTCATTTGAAGATTCTGAGCTTCATGACCGTCAAGGTCGATGGCGGTAAGGATATATCTCATCACGCCTTCGTAAACAGGCGGAACGAGATCCTCGAGGGAGTTATTGACATAGAGATCAAATACACAATCGTTCTGGCCTTCAAAACGCTGGTTGCCCACCATGTCGGAAACGATGATGTCGCCCGCTGTCCAGTGGCCGGTCTTACTGTATTTGCTAATTATTATTGTTCCCTGAAGGATATGTCCGGTCTCATCAATAGGAGACATGTGCAGGTCTTCATATTGAGAATCATACGAGCCATCCTCGCATTCAAAGGTTGGACTCGTCAATCTGACAAAAGCATGGGAAGCACTGTCGTCAAATCCTTCAACGTCATTGAGTTCAATTTCCACGGTCACTAATTTATCTTCATCGGGCGCACCCTGACAAGTCACATTCACTCTCTTAATCTTTCCCGGATAGTCATAGTCGGGATAGAGATTGAGGACTTCAAACGTGAGATGGTCGGGGATTTTAGAGATGTATCTTGTGCCGTGCATGATGCGGTTGCATATGAACTCATACTTCTCCGGGGAACGTGAGAGAAGTTTGTCAGGATTTTTCAGATAGAAGGCTATAGATTCTGCCATATCCTCATTGGGGTTATGCGCATGGGCATAAGCCGAGACAAACTCCACATCCTTGGTGGTTGACCAGCCATCGCTTCCGTTGGGATCAACATACCAACCTCCGGTTTCAGCCCAGTCATTCTTTATCTCATCGGAGAAGACGAATTGCCAGAGGAAGTGGGATTTCTCATGCAGGATGAGACGTTGGGTCTCGAACGTTTCATTATTGCTTCCGAAGGCACTCTCCATGAACTCGATATACCCGTTATCCACCGGCCACGCCACTGCGGCAGCTTCAGGATATAGCGGGTGTCGCATACCGTTTTTACGACGTATGAGATAATTCAGATGGGGAGTGACGTGGAATCCTTCTGGCATTTCCTCAAACATATTGATGATAGCCACAAGCTCTGAAGGGAAGAATTGCTGAAAATGATCGGAGGTTTCATTCGTTATGCCAGCAGTTAAAGCCTCATAATCAACATTGAGGATTTTACATCCAAAACGTCTTTCAAGAATAATATAGGCTTGAAACTCATTTTCACCGAAATCTGTCACGAAGTTTGTCAGTGCATGGTGGAGCCTTTTGGAAAACAGTTTTCCTCGCTCTCCGTCAAGGCTGACAAAGAATGGATTTGCATAATAGAAAGCATCTTTAGAAATAGATACTTCATACCCCTCACCGGAAGTTGTGATGGAGATGTCATTCTCAAGAGAGGCGCTTGTCAGCCGGAAGACAGCATGCGGGCGAGAAAGATAATCCACTGGGAGTGTCTTAAGTGTCTCTACAAGACGGTAGGCATATTCCTGTGTCCAAGGTTCGTCGCTGTCATCGAGATAGATATGGTAATCTTTCTCAAGAATTGTGTAGAAAGGAACATCGGAAGGTACTATCTTCTTTCCGAGAAATTCGATCTCAGCGGGACGGTTGACATTCGCTGTCTGGGTGTAGCCTGACGGACTACCGTCTTCCTCCCATTTGAAAAACCACTCGTCGGGGTTTTCAGTCTGTTTCGTCACTGCCAGCTTTATCGCTACTGCCGGCGATACAACTCCGTTTTCCACACTCACCTCTTTTGCAGGAGAGGAAAGATAACCTTTGGCTTCGATTTTCACGTGATGAACGCCATCCGGAACATTCTCAAATGCGTATGATCCGTCGGCACTGACCTTCAAAGTCTCCAGATAGGAGTAAGAGGCTATGGAGATGGTGGCATCCTCCGAGTTCTTGATACCCGAGACATCCACTTGGACTCTTGCCCCAAGCAGATTGAGCGCCGCCACCATCACCATAAAGGAAAAGATTAGTCGCTTCATATGGTTTATTTTATTAAAGTATCAATTTTCAGTAATATAGTAAAATAAAAACTCTCCCTTGACATCCTCTTGAAAGCGAGGAAGAAACATAGAAAGAAGCTGCACGCACAAAATTAGAAATTAAAGCGGAGACATTCAGGATTCTTTTTGTCCACTTTGTTCCACTTTGCAACTCCGCCCCCAAAAGCCTAAAGCAATTCCATTTCTCAAGAAAAAAATTTCTTTCGGTTTCACATTAATGTGAAATAAATCACTTAATTTTGCGTTATAATTAAAACGTTAGTGATTTATGAGCGAGTTGGAACTACTTCTTTTGGATCAGACAGAGAACTGTACGGTGTACACCATACAGTTTCTTTCCGATGATTTGAATGAGTTTGAAAAATTTGTGAAAAAATTCCAGGCAGACGGAGAAATAAATAAAGATTTTCGGATTATTGCCAAATTTATTGATCAGATACTTGACTTCGGAGCATTGGAAAGATATTTCAGACCAGAGGGAAAGATGAAAGATTCTGTTGTAGCACTGCCTACCTTGAGATCCAAACTCCGATTATATGGATTACGCCTTTCGGACCGTATTTTGATCCTTGGAAATGGTGGAGTTAAGGATACCCGAACTTATCAAGAGGATGATTCTTTGAAAGGGTACGTCTTGACTCTACAAAGATTCGAAGATCTTCTCAAGGAGGGGGTTGCCGATGGCTCTGTGATAATTACTGAAAGTGAGATTAAAACGGACAAAACTTTTGAGATATGAAAAGGGCAAAGACTTCATTACGTGAACTTTTAAGTGATATTACGCCTGAGGAGCGGGCCGAGGCAAGACTCTCGTTTCAGATTTCCAATAGACTTGATGCCCTTATGCAGGAAAAAGGGCTGTCAAAGAAACAGCTTGCTGACGCAATCGGGAAACGGCCGAGTGAGATAACACGATGGCTGAGTG
Organism: uncultured Sangeribacter sp.; assembly: GCA_964588625.1. GTDB lineage: Bacteria > Bacteroidota > Bacteroidia > Bacteroidales > Muribaculaceae > Lepagella. The sequence continues at coordinate 18,290 of CAZPQD010000001.1, forward strand.
GGGAGCATAATTTTACTATCTCAACTCTCGCCAAGCTCTCTACTTTCTTTGGCCAACCCATTGTGTGCGTAGGTTAAGTTCACCGCTTCCGCCCCAAACCCTAATGCCTCACCGAACCTTTGGGAACGGCAGACGTTTTAAAGGTAGATAAAATAAATTTAATTGCTATGGAAACATTCGATCAGATTATCAATTCCGACAAACCGGTATTGGTGGATTTCTTTGCCACATGGTGTGGCCCTTGCAAGATGATGCACCCGATTCTTGAAGAACTTCATGCTGAAGTAGGCGAAAAGGCACGTATCATCAAGATTGACATTGACAAGAATGAGAATCTGGCAGCGGTCTACAATGTCCGCTCGGTGCCTACGCTCATGATCTTCAAGAATGGTGAGATGAAATGGCGTGCAAGCGGTGTGCATCAAGCTGCTCAACTCAAGGAAGAGCTTGAGAAATATTATTGAAATGAAATCATAACTGGAGAGCTTATGTCAGGGAAAGACAGCTGACATCAGTCTACTTCAAACGATTTTTATGACGGCAAGCGTACCAATCCGGTATTCTTGCCGTTTTCTATTTGTGATGTGTCTCCGTTTTTGGGGGAACAGAATCTTAAACTTTCTTTTGTTTCAGAGTAGATTTCAAAGATAATTGAGGAAATGAATAGAATATGCCTCTTTGTGATTACAGTGGTGACGATGTGTCTGAGTCTGGATACATCGGCAAGTAACGTGTCGTTTGCGGATGAGACGCTGCATTATGTGATAAGTTATAAGTGGGGTATCATTCATAAGGATGCCGGTGAGGCCGTGCTTTCATCGCGAGTGAAGAATGGCAACTATCTCTTTACGCTGACGGCACGCACCAAACCGTGGGCAGACAAAATCTTTAATGTGAGGGATACACTGCGTTCAACTGTAAGGATGGAAGGTTTCCAACCTCTAAAGTATGTGAAATCAGCTCATGAAGGAGGGAGGTTTGCCCGTGATGTCATCTCCTTCACCTACTCTGGAAATAAAGTCGCGGGAGCGTGCAGCCGTCATAGGGAAAAGAAGGGTAACATTACCAACAGTTCTCTCTCCTTATCGGCTACAGGTCCTACTTTCGATATGCTCTCCGTCTTCTATTATCTCAGGACTCTTCCTGCCTCGGCGCTGGCAAAGGGTGCTGTGACGAGAGTAAATATCTTTTCAGGGTCTAAATCAGAATTACTTACAATCAAAGGACAAGGGGAGGAGATGGTCACCTTACGCGACAAAAGCCGAAGAAAAGCTTACAGGATAAAATTCAACTTTACTTCTGAAGGAAAGAAAAAATCAAGTGACGATATTGACTGCTGGATCTCAGCCGATGCCCATAAGATTCCTCTTCTGCTTATCGGCACACTCCCGGTGGGACAAGTGAAATGCTATTATGTGAAGTGATGTCCATGTAACTAACTCAGAGTCATGAAAAAGGAAAACCTCATCTCACGAGAGATTAATTCTTTGCTGGAATCTTATGGCGGTCCGTTTGTGGCTGCTGCTTGGAACATCCTGCTCCTTTTCGTTGTGTATTTTATACTCCGTATCGAATATCTGCTTCTGAATTTTGATTTCTTCCGTCAATCTATTGAAGAGGGCGCTTTAGGACGTCTGTTGGCAGCAGGATTTGTTTTCGATACACCCGGAATAATGTATACCAACGCGTTGTATATACTTTTGATGCTCCTGCCACTGCACTTCAAGGAGAGGAAAGGTTATTATCGTCTTTGCAAATGGGTTTTCATGATTATAAACTCTGTGGCCGTAGTCATCAACATTGCAGATTCGATTTATTTCAGTTATACATTGCGACGTACCACGACCGAAGTCTTTGGTGAGTTTTCGGGAGAAGGAAATATTGGCAAGATTGTATTCGCCGAGTTGGGCAATCACTGGTATCTCGTTTTGTTTGCAGCCTTGGTGATCTATCTCATGTGGCGCCTTTATGTGAGTCCGAGGCCATTAAGTAAGAAGAGAGTTTCCTATAAATATTATCTCGTCTCATTTATTGGGCTAATAATTGGAGCCGTAACAGTGATAAGCGGTATCAGGGGTGGATTGCTCAACCATTGGTATAACTATGTGTTTGCAATTCCACTGCTATATATGAGCTTCCGTCTTTTCTCTGTATCTGGAAAGAAAAACACTTCTTTCAGGATATGTGGCATGGTAAGTGGAATTGCCGCGTTGGTACTGATCATCCTTGCTCCTATCGGCGGACTCACTCACCGTGACATACGTCCCATTGCTCTCTCCAATGCAAATGCCTACACTACGCGTCCTACGGAGACAGCGTTAATACTCAATACTCCGTTCTCTTTGATACGTACAATAAAATCCACTGTCTTCACAGACCCTCATTATTTTGATGATAAGGCGCAATTGGCTTCCATTTTCAATCCGGTGCACATGCCTTTGGATTCGGTTGCCTTGAATAAAAAGAATGTAGTTGTCATAATAATAGAGAGTTTCGGCAGGGAATACATTGGTTCGCTGAGCAAGGAGATGATAGGGGAGGACTATGCAGGCTATACTCCCTTTACTGATTCGCTCATAAATCATTCACGTTCCTACCGTTATTCTTTCTGCAACGGCAGAAAGAGTATTGATGGAATCCCGAGTGTTCTTGCCTCCATCCCTTGTTTCGTAAAACCGTTCGTGCTCACACCGCAGGCCCTCAACCAAATTGAAGGCCTTCCGGCACATCTCTCAAAAATTGGTTACGAGACTGCCTTTTTCCATGGCGCACGCACCGGCAGTATGGGTTTCGATGGCATCGCCCGATCCATAGGTTTCGACAAATATTTCGGAAGGGAAGATTATGAAAAAGACAGCCGTTTTGGAGGAAGCAAGGATTTCGATGGCTATTGGGCCATATGGGATGAACCATTCCTTCAATATTATGCAGCAAAAATGAGCGACATGAATCAGCCTTTCATGACTTCCATCTTTACTGCCTCAAGTCATCATCCCTTCCACATTCCTGAAGCTTACCGGGATAAATTTCCGGAAGAAGGACTTCCCATCCATAAGTGTATCCGATATACAGATAATGCACTCCGTGCATTTTTCCGTACGGCGTCTGCCCAACCTTGGTACGCAAATACTATATTTGTAATTACCAGCGACCATACCAATATGAGCGACCATCCGGAGTATAAGACTGATCTTGGAGGATTCCATTCACCAATCATCATTTTCGATCCTTCGGGTGAGATAACGCCGGGACGTGTTGACGGAGTCGCCCAGCAGATCGACATCATGCCCACAATTCTGCATCACTTAGGCTATCCCTACCGGTATGTTGCATTTGGAAAAGATCTTTTGGCTGCCGATAGGAGTGGGGATTGGGCTGTGAATTATCTTAACGGGGTCTATCAGTATGTAAAGAATGGTTATGTACTCCAGTTTGATGGAGAGAAGACCATCGGATTCTACTCCCTGACCGACCATCTGATGCAAAATAATCTCGACGGAAAGCACAATGCACTCTCCGCCGAGATGGAAAAGGAACTAAAAGCTTTAATTCAGAGCTATATGGACAGAATGTCTTCCAACAATCTGACGATAGCAAATAAATGATCCGGATATTGGAAATAAATAATCCGGCTGTTGCAAATAAATAGTCCGAGGTTATTTTTACTCGTAGCGTTTTTCTACTGTTTCCCAGTCAACTATTTCCCACAGACGGCGCAGATACTCCGCGCGGAGGTTCTGATAGTCAAGATAGTAGGCGTGCTCCCAGACGTCAAACACCATCACAGGGTGAAGTCCGTCGCACATTGGGTTTGCAGCATCTTTCCCTTGAGTGATGAAGAGGGTGCCATCTTTATCACGTGAGAGCCATACCCAACCTGAACCGAAAAGGGTGGCGCCGGCTTCCTCAAACTTACGCTTGAACTCGTCGAAGGATCCGAACTGCCTTTCAATCTGTTCCTTCAGTTTGCCATGAGGTTCGCGGCGTCCAATAGGGTTGAACTGGAAGAAATAAAAAATGTGATTCCAAGCTTGGGAGGCATTGTTGAAGATCTTGCCGTCGCTTTTCAAGATGATGTCCTCAAGCGACATTTCCGCAAAGGGAGTTCCCTCAATCAGTTTGTTGAGTGTGTCGATGTAGGCCTTCTCATGCTTGCCATAATGATATTCGATGGTGCGGTGGGAGATGACCGGTTCGAGGGCATCTGCCGGGTAGGGGAGTCTTGGTTGTGTGAAATTCATAATAATTTAGGTTTGAATGTTATTGGATTGAACACGATTACTCGCATCGCCTTTTTATCTTTGAAAGGATGGTTTATTCGCGGAGATAGTTACCAGCTTGTGAAAAAAGCTTATTCACTCCTTGAAAATTTTTATTCTCCGATCGGCATCATCGCTACAAACTCACGGGTAGCGGATTCCATATCATCAGCCTTTGCGATAGCGTCGCTGACAGCTATACCGTCGCAGCCGGCGGCGAGAAGTTCTTTCACATCATCTTTGTTGATGTCGCCATAGGCCACATGGGCGATGTCTATTTCTTTTTCGTGCATCTTGTCGCAGATTGCCTTGATTCTTTCAGTATCAAGAGCATCCTTATCATCGTGGGCGTCCCGTCGGAAAGGTCCTATGGCCAGGTAGTCGATATCGAGAGCTCTGACAGCTTCGATTGCATCCATGGAATCTACTTCCAGACCAACGACAGCAGCCGGACCTAATATCATACGGGCTTGCGAGGGAGTCATCTCGCCCTTTCCGAGATTCACACCACCAACATTCACTTTCTTCGCCAGTTCCACTCGGCGGTCGAGGAGCAGGAATGATTCCTTCTCAATGCAAAGGGGCATAATCTCATTGATCACCTTCTCTATTTCCTCATCAGAGGCATCAGGCATTCTGACAGTGATCCAGCGGCAGCCGCCTGCTATTACCGCCCTCACCTGATCGGGTACGCTGCGCCCGCAATCCGTACTGGTTATATACTGCAACATAATTTTTATCTATTTTGATTGTACCTATTTTTACAACAATCAAAATCAGGCTTTAGATTAAGGGAATTAGGAAATAGGAATTAGGAAATAGGAATTATGCTGCGCATTCTTTTTTGGAATTGGGGAATTGTAGGATCTCGGAATGCAGAGGGCAATTCTTAGTGTGCGGAAGCCGGTTTTGTCGAGGTTGAAAGTGCAGTCCAAAGAATCCTCCCAATAATTCCTCATTCCTCATTCCTCATTCCAAATTTTTATAGTGCTGACTCGATTGCCTCGCGACAATCGGCCATAAGTTTTTTGGTGTTGAATCCTTTTTCTCCGGGCCAGATGGGTTTATGGATGGTGAGTGTGATGGTGCATGGGGTGACGTTGTATGTGGTGCGGGGCATTGCCTTGAAACTTCCGTCAATGGTAATGGGGACCACGGGTAATTTAAATTCAGAAGCAAGCATGAATGCTCCACGCTTGAAGGGAATCATCTTTCCATCCCAAGTGCGGCTACCCTCCGGGAAAATGACGAGCGACATTCCGTCCTTTAGTTTGTCTTCAGCATTAGTGATGGTATCCTTGATTCCGGCGATCGAGGAATCATCAACGAAAACATGGCCGGCTCGCTTGCATGCATACCCTACCATGAAAATTTTCTCCAATTCCTTTTTCATCAGCCATTTGAAGTTGTGGTTGAGATAACCATACACCGACCATATATCGAAAGCTCCCTGATGGTTAGCCACGAAGATATAGCTCTGCTTCTTATCGATATTCTCCCTGCCGATCACCTTTACCCTTACAAACATAAGGCAGCAGCAAAATCTCGACCATAGATGAGCCGGATAATAACCCCAGAAATGAGTGCCGCTGATTGAAGTGGCAATCATAGTGATTAAAGCCGTGATGAAAGTCACGACAACAAAAATAGGGGCAGCTATCACCCACTGATAGCAAAGAAAAAGAAAACGCTTCATATCAATAAATCCAATTAAATGTTAATATATTCAATCAAAATGCAATTGAAATAAATGCAAATTGAATAAATTCAAATTGAATAAATGCAATTGAATAAATGCAAATGAATAAATGCAATTGAAATAATCAAAGCAGGCTAAGTATTGTGGTCCGATTGAAATGAGGACTCCAATCCCTAAAGCCTAAATCCTCAGAGCCTAATCTCAAAAGCCTAAAGCCTAAACCCTAAACCCTAAAGCCTAATTCCTAAAGCCTAAAGCCTAATTCCTAAAGCCTAACCCCTAATTCCTAATTCCTAATTCCTAATCCCTAATCCCTCCTCTCCTTTCTGGAGGCATCTATGCGGAGCAAGATGAATAGCAGGATGGTGAAGCCCCAGAGTGCAGAGCCTCCGTAGCTGAAGAAAGGCAAAGGAATACCGATGACAGGACACAGGCCTATTACCATCCCGACATTTATGCAGAGATGGAATATGAGGAAGGAGACGACACAGTAGGCATACACTCTCCCGAAGGCCGTGCGTTGTCGTTCGGCGATATGTATCAGGCGAAGAATAAGCGCGAGAAAGATTACGAGCACAGCGGATGCTCCTACAAAGCCCTCCTCCTCTCCGATGGTGCAGAAGATAAAGTCCGTATGCTGTTCGGGCACATACTTGAGTTTAGTCTGAGTACCATTAAGGAATCCTTTGCCGCTGAGTCCTCCGGAGCCAATCGCAATCTTCGATTGATTGACATTATATCCTGCGCCACGAAGGTCTTCCTCAATGCCGAGTGCCACCTTGATACGAATCTGCTGGTGTGGCTCGAGCACATTGCCGAAAACATAGTTGACTGAGAAAAGAAATCCTACCGAAACTGCCACAAAGCCAATCGTCACGAGATATTTCTTCATCCTATGGCGAAACATTCCAACAGCAGTGTAGCCAAGTCCAAGACCGATGATGGTAAGGAAATATGCAGTGCCATTGACGTGGACGCCACATAGGGCAAGTATGGCCACCACTATTCCGGAAATGATGAATCCTCCTATGACATTGCGGGAGATGAAGAAATCCCTGCAATAAAAAAGAAGCATACAGGAGAAAATCACAAGTATGAGGATGAATACGGAAAATTCACCAACCGGCATACCTATGATCATCGGCTCTGTAAATTTAACGGCGACCACAAAATATGTGATTGCACATAGGGCAGAGAAGAGCACCAATCCGCTCATACCCTCCCGATAGAGCACGAAGATAAGCGAAATATATACGAGAGCGCTTCCCGTCTCCTTCTGCATCAGGATGAGGATGATGGGAAGAAATATGATGATAAAAGCCCGGTAATAATTGCTTATCTTCGCATTCAGAGAGAAGTTGTAACTGTCGAAAAGTTTTGCCAAAGCAAGGGCAGTAGCGAATTTACCGAACTCCGCCGGCTGAAGACTTATGGGACCGAAAACGAGCCATGACCTCGAACCCTTTATATCCGGAGCCAGAAAAATCGTGACTATTAGCAATAGGATCACAGCTCCATATATCGGATATGCGTAGGCTTCATAGAGTCTGTAATCCAGAAGAAGAATCACACATCCAATAATTATCGACAATCCTATCCACATGAATTGCTTGCCCGAGAACTCGCCGAAATCAAACATGCTTGCATGGTCGAAGTCATAGCTGGCAGCATAGATGCTGACGGCCCCGGCTGATACGAGTATCAGGTAAAGTAAGATCGTAATCCAGTCGAGTGAACGGAATACGGATACATTTGCTTCAGTGCTTCTTGACTCCACTGTTAACAATCGTATTTGAATTCAACATTCTTTCTTCGAGTCCTTTCCTGGCGGCTGAAATTTCTCCGTTGAGATATTTTTCCATCATCAGGCTACCGATAGGCACACCGAATGCCGCACCAAAGCCGGCGTTCTCCACATAGACAGCTATTGCAATCTTCGGATTGTGGTAAGGTGCGAATCCCATGAATGCGGAGTGATCCTTGCCATGGGGATTCTGTGCTGTGCCCGTCTTTCCACACACTTCAATACCAGGCAGGTTTGCCAGACGGCATGTACCGCCCAAAACTGCCATTCTCATTCCTTCGGCCACCATGTCGTAATACTCCTTCTTTATCTTCGGACGATGAGCAGTGCGGTAACACTCATCGATGACACTGTCGGAAATCTCCTTCACCACATGGGGTGTATAGAAGAATCCACGGTTGGCTATCGTGGCGCAGAGATTGGCGATCTGAAGGGGAGTAGCCAGCACTTCACCCTGCCCGATGGAGATGGAGATGACGGAATTGCCGTTCCATTTTCCACCCCGGAATCTTTTCCCGTAATATTCCGCGTTGGGTATGAGTCCGCGTCGTTCCGATGGAAGATCGATGCCCAGCTTGTATCCATAGCCCATCTCCACGAGATAATCTTTCCATTTAGTGAGCTGAGCCGGAGTAGTGGACCCCTTCCTGTCGAGGAAATTCTTCAGGCCCCAGCAGAAATATGCGTTGCAGGAAGTCTGGAGAGCAGGAAGCAGGGATATAGGTGAAGCATGGCCGTGGCATCCGACGCGTAAGCCGTTAATGTAGCCATGATGACAGGGATACCGAGTCTGAGCGTTCACTACTCCCTCCTGAAGGAAGATAAGACCTTGGGTCGGTTTGAAGGTAGAGCCTGGGGGATAAGCAGCCTGAATAGCACGGTCGTAAAGCGGTTTTAGGGGATCCATCACAAGTTGTGAATAATTCTTGCCCCTTTGTTTTCCCACAAGCAGATTGGGATCATAGCTCGGTGATGTCACCAAAGCCAGAATCTCACCTGTGGAAGGTTCGATGGCCACGATGGCTCCAATTTTATTTCGCATCAATTGCTCGCCATATTCCTGAAGTTCCATATCGATGGAGAGTGTCAGGTTATGACCGGAGACGGGAGCACGGTCGTGCATCCCGTTTTCATATTTCCCCTTGATGCGCCCGGAGGCATCCTTCATGAGGATTTCCACTCCCTTCTCGCCCCGAAGAGCCTTCTCATAACTTTTCTCTACACCGAGGTCGCCGGTATAGTCACCCGGACGGTAATAACGGTCGCTGTCGATGTCTACTGCAGACACCTCTCGGATGTTGCCGAGAATGTTGGCTCCAGCATTATAGCCATACTCCCGGACGGTACGTTTCTGGATAAAGAAGCCGGGGAAGAGATAGAGCTTCTCCTGCAGTCGTCCGTAGTCGGCCTGCGAGAGATGCGATATGAGTTTCTGAGGAGTGTAAGCTGAATAACCGGGATTGGATTTCGGATTCTTCATCTCCTGCCATTTCAACAGAAGCTCCTCTTTTGAGATATTCAGAGCTTCGCAAAGTGCGATTGTGTCAAACTTGCCGACGTCCTTAGGGATCATCATGACGTCGTAGGCCGCCTGGTTGAATACTATAAGTTTCCCGTTGCGGTCATACATCAATCCTCGGGCAGGATAAATTACCCGGCGCAGAAAGGCATTGCTTTCAGCGTTTTCCTTATATTTATCGGTTGCTACCTGAAGACTGAAAAGCCTGACGAGATATATGACCACAATCAGGGCCACGAACCCCCCGATTATGTATTTTCTATTGTCAAGACTATGATCTTTTCTCACGTTTGGTAATTATTAGACTGTCGAAGCCAAGCAAAAGTAAGAAAGTGAGAACTCCGCTTGAAACTGACATTATCAATATATCCTTAACGTCGGCAAAGCTGAAATATTCTATGCAGAATGCCATCAGGCAATAGACAGTCGAGAGTGTAAGAAGAAACTTTGAAAAAACTGCAGGTCCCATGCTGGAGAGACCCGGTACAACCTCTTCCGACCTGTCATCGCGCTGCACATATGCGAAGAACACCGGTTTTTTCATCACGGATAGCAGCGTGCAAGCAAGAGAGTTGACTCCCAATGTGTCGGAAAAGAGGTCTACCATGAATCCGAGCAGGAAGGAGAGTGTGAAGAGCAGCGACCTACTCATACCTATCGGAAGCTTCACGATGAAATAGATGAAGACCATAGGCACTGCCACATTGAACAGGGCTATATGGTTGCATATCAGCACCTGTACGAGCAGCATCACAATGAAGAGGAATGCATATTTGAAAATCTCTCTGTTCATGGTAGGGTATGAGTCTTATCAATCCTCTATTTTCATGTCGAATTGTGCGAGAGAGTCGAGCTCCTCCTTATAGAAATCCTTGATCACCCTCACAGTACTCAATGATCCGAACCGCGAGGCGAGCCGAAGCTTCAGTGTGAAGAAATTGTCGTCTGCTCCCTTGACGCGTGCCATTACATAGCCTACGGGCAATCCTTCCGGGAACGTGGTGGAATAGCCGCTTGTCACAACTGTGTCGCCAACGTTGTATTTTACGTGGCGGGGCACTTCCTCCATATAGACCACATTAGGGTCGCCTCCATGCCATGAAAGAGACCCTACGTAAGGAGTCCCCTTCAGCTTCACTGAAAAATGCTGAGTCTGGTTGAGCAGTGAGATTATTCTCGATGTGTTGGGACCGCTGACATTAACTATACCAACGATTCCGTTCTGGTCAACAACACCCATGCCGGGTTTCAGGCCATCCTCATATCCCTTATTGATTGTGAAGTAATTACGGGGATGACGGATGGAGTTATTGATTACCGAGGCACTGATATAGTCAAACCTTACGGTTTTGTCCATGGCTGAAGAATCATTGACGAGAGTCCTTATCTCTGAAAGCTCATTTTTCAGATTTAGCAGCTCATTCTCAAGCTGGGCGTTGCGTTCCTGAAGGTCGGCGTTGATCTGGCGCAGGTTGAAGTAGCCTGTGACGCCGGAAGCTACGTTATAGACACTTCCCGTCACATGACTGGCAGAAGTCAGGAACACCGATTGCTGATAGGCATTGTCAGTGAAAAGAAGCACACAACTCAGCAGCACATAGAACGTAAAAACGAACCATGTGCTGTATCGTAGCAGAAAATTGAGAAGATTTCTCACTGCAATTTCTGAATTGTAGACTTACTTGTCTTTCTTGACTAACTTGGCTATCGTGACTTACTTGATGAGGAAGGAGAAGCGGTTGATATTCTTGAGGGCGACACCTGTGCCGCGCGCAACAGCGTGCAATGGATCGTCGGCAATCTTGAATTCAATGCGGATCTTATCGGTGAGTCGTTTGGAAAGGCCGTGAAGAAGCGCGCCTCCTCCTGCAAGGTAAATGCCGTTCTTCATGATGTCGGCATAAAGCTCCGGCGGAGTCTGTTCCAGGGCAGCAAGGATGGCATCCTCCATCGTGGAGATGGTCTTCTCTATGCAATGGTAGATCTCCTCATGATTCACAGGTACCTCCATCGGCAGAGAAGTCATCTTGTTGGAACCGCGTACAATGAATGGTTCCGGGGGATTGTCAAGCACGGGAAGTGCAGATCCTACAGCTATCTTAATCTGCTCGGCCGTGCTCGAACCAACTTTCAGGTTGTGCACTCGGCCCATATGTTCCTGAATATCGGCAGTCAGATCATTGCCTGCGATGCGGATACTCTTGTTGCTGACGATGCCTCCGAGTGAGATGACGGCGATTTCCGTTGAGCCACCGCCTATGTCGACGATCATGTTGCCGTCAGGCGCCTCAACATCGAGACCTATACCGAGGGCAGCTGCCATCGGCTCCTGAATCATATAGACATCGCGGCCTCCGGCATGCTCCGACGAATCTCGAACGGCACGCATCTCAACTTCCGTAGAGCCCGAAGGGATACATACCACCATGCGGAGTGAGGGTGAAAACCAGCGACGCTTGGAGCTGACCATCTTCACCATGCCGCGGATCATCATCTCAGCAGCTTTGAAGTCAGCAATCACTCCGTCGCGAAGCGGACGTACGGTGCGGATGCCGGGAGGTTCCTTACCCTCCATACGGTGGGCCTCCATGCCGACCGCCACCATCTTCTCCGTTTTATTCTCTATGGCGACGACACTCGGCTCGTCGACCACTATCTTGTCGTTATGTATGATGATGGAATTGGCTGTGCCCAAGTCCATTGCTATTTCCTGTGTGAATGAAAAAAAACCCATCTGAAACTTTCAGTTAAGTAATGATAATCATTATTGACTCGCAAAATTACAAAAAATTTTTTTCATACACAAAGGAAAGGCCGAAGAGAGAAAAAGAATTTCTCTCTTCGGCCAAAAAATAAAATCATGAATCTCTGAGAAGAGTTCCGTGGGAAAAGGTCAGAGTTGGCAATCGCCAACCTACTTTTCTCAGAATTTACCCTTATTGAGCTCGAGAAGATATTCGAGATTATCGAGCACGTTGTTGAGTTCAGGATCGTTGGGATTGATTGAGGCTGCCTTGTCTCCTACAGAGTTTGCCCACTGCCAATAATTCTCATAAGCGTTCTGGCGCTTTGCATTGTCCTCGGCAGTTGTGCCCTGAACCTCACTCCAGAGTTCCTGACCTCTCTTGAGCATGAAGATGCAGGTGTTCTTGAGAGACTCGAAGTCTGCGTTCTCCATGGAGGCAACCTTGCGATAGTCTGCCTCGGCGGCCTCTACGTCACCCTTGCGGTTCTCAACGAAAGCACGCAGGGAGTAGAGATTGGCAGCGTCAGGATTCGCAGCGATATTCTCACCAACGAGTGCGATTGCGTCGTCGATCTTATTCTGACTTACGAGGCAATTAACGAGATTGCTGAGGAAGATGGGTTTCTCAACACCGAACTTCTCATTGCCTGCCTGTGCAATTTCATAAATGTGTTCTTGGGCAGTAGCCTCCAGAGAGGGATCATTCTTGGCCATACTCTGCCAGCAGGCAAGCTCGTAGATGTAAGCTTCGTCTGAGTCATAGCCATTAAGACGTGCCTGACGGAATGCTTCTGCTGCTTTCTCCACCTGATTGCCTGAATATGCTCCCAGGCCGGCGTTGAAGTAAGCAGTGGCACGGTCGATGCCTTCACCGGGAGTGTTGGCATAGATCATGAAGGCCTCATATGCCTCTGGGTAATATTTTTTATTATTGAAGGCATTCGCTCCGGCGGTGAAGAACTCCTGGGAGTGTGCAGCGATTTTTGAATGGATGTTCTTTGAATATTTGGGCTTCACCTGTCCCTTCTCATTGGGAAGAGAGTCGAGGGGAAGTGCCTGCAGGAAATAGTTGTAGCCGTTGAGAAGCTGTGTGGCCATGGCGGCAGGGTCAACGGCAGGATCTTCCGGATTGATCATCTGGAGGGCACGGGCCTTGTCGTAAGCGTCCCATTCGATGTTTCCGGCGACATAGTAAGTCTCTGCGGCGTTGGAAGTCTCGACATTCTTCATCGCACCCTGGATGAGTTCACGGGCCTCCTCGATCTTGTCAATCTTGCCTGAGAGCTTCTTGGCATCGGCTACAGCCTGTTTCTGAGCGAAAGCTCCGGAAACGGTTGCGGCACAAAGCGCAAGCATTAAGATCTTTTTCATATCACTTTATTTTTAGGTTTTTAATTCTCTTGATTTGTAGGTTCTTGAAGTTCCTGAGGATTTTCAGACTCCTCCTCCTCAATCTCCTTTTCAGGGTCGGAATCCACCTTGCAGACGGAGGCGATTGTCTCCCCTCGCTTGTTGAGCTCAATGAGCTTCACTCCCTGGGTGTTGCGACCTGTCACACGTACCGAACTTACGGGCACGCGGAGTGTGATGCCACTCTGGTTGATGATCATGAGGTCATTCTCATCTGTCACCATCTGTATGGCCACAAGATCGCCCGTGCGGTCCGTAATGTTCATGGTCTTCACACCCTTGCCGCCACGGTTGGTGATTCTGTAATCGTCAATGATGGAGCGTTTGCCATAACCCTTGCTGCTGACCACCATGATTGTCTCCTGAGTGGGATCGGAGTCTGCCTCTATGGTATTTGTTTCAGCATCAACTGTCTCTTCAGACTCCACTATCTCCATTTCAACTACCTCTCCCTCCTGAGTCTCTTCAACGAGGTCAAGAATAGTGTCGTCGGTTTCTTCCGGACGCTGGCAGCGGGCCGGGAATGTCACCATGCCGATGACCTCATCGTCGGCGCCATCAAGAGTCATGCCCTTCACTCCGGATGACATTCTTCCCATCTCCCTGACTTTCGACTCATGGAAACGGATTGCGCGTCCCTTGCGGTCGGCAAGAACGACTTCCGAGTTGCCATCGGTCAGTCGTACCTGAAGCAGGGAGTCGCCTTCGCGGATTACGATGGCATTCACTCCGTTGGCGCGAGGACGGGAATAAGCCTTGAGAGATGTCTTCTTAATTATACCCTGCTTGGTGCAGAAGATGAGGTTGTGGTTTACGGTGTACTGCTCGTCATTCAGATGTTTGATTCGGATGAAGGCATTCACGCTGTCGTCCGGATCGATATTGAGAAGGTTCTGGATCGCGCGTCCCTTGGAATTCTTTCCGGCCTCAGGAATCTCATATACCTTAAGCCAATAGCATCTTCCCTTATTTGTGAAGAAGAGCATGTAGTTATGATTCGTGGCCGGATAGATATACTCGATGAAGTCATTGTCTCGAGTAGTGCTACCCTTGCTTCCAAGTCCTCCGCGATGCTGAGCGCGGAAGTCGGAGAGGGGAGTGCGCTTGATGTAGCCGAGATGAGAGATGGTGATGATCATCTGGTCGTCTGGATAGAAATCCTCGGCGTTGAAATCTCCGGAGAAGGGATTCACGCGGGTGCGACGTTCATCGCCATATTTGTCGCGGATCTCGATAATCTCATCTTTCATCACCTTGCGGCAGGTCTCGTCGTTGGATAGAATCTCGTTGTACCAGGCGATGAGTTTCATCAGTTCATCATACTCTCCGCGCAATTTATCCATCTCAAGTCCGGTGAGCTGGCGCAGACGCATCTCCACTATGGCGCGAGTCTGCACGTCGTCGAGCTCAAAGCGGTCGGCCAGGCGAGTGCGCGCTTCCTCAGTGGTTCGCGAAGAGCGGATGATATGTATCACTTCGTCTATATTGTCGCAGGCAATCATCAGGCCCTTTAGAATATGGGCGCGTTCCTCGGCCTTACGCAATTCATAGCGAGTGCGGCGAAGCACTATCTCATGGCGGTGTTCCACGAAAGCCTGGAGGAGTTCCTTGAGGTTGAGGGTCTTCGGACGACCATTGACGAGAGCCACATTGTTCACACTGAAGGAAGTCTGCAGCTGGGTCATCTTATAGAGCTTGTTGAGGATCACCTTTGCATTGGCATCACGTTTGATGTCAATTGCGATGTGCATCTTGCCTCGGGCTGAAGTGTCGGTGATATCGGAAATACCATCTATCTTCTTCTCCTCCACAAGGTCGGCGATACTCTTCACGAGATCATTCTTTATGACTCCGTAAGGTATCTCGGAGATAATTATCTGGTCATGATTGCCATCGGATTCAATTTCCGCCTTTGCCCGGATCACGATGCGACCGCGTCCCGTCTCATAGGCGGCCTTCACTCCGGCAGTACCGAAGATTTCACCTCCTGTCGGGAAGTCGGGGGCGGTGACATATTCCATAAGACCCTCCACGTCAAGATCGGGATTATCAATGAGGGCCAGGGAGGCGTTGAGGGCTTCAGTAAGGTTGTGGGGAGGCATATTGGTGGCCATACCCACGGCTATACCGGAAGCACCGTTCACGAGAAGGTTGGGTATCCTCGTGGGAAGCACTGATGGCTCAGTGAGGGTGTTGTCGAAGTTGGGGACGAAGTCCACGGTATCCTTGTCAAGGTCCTGAAGCATCTCCTCACCCATGCGTGCGAGCTTCACCTCCGTGTAACGCATGGCCGCCGGCGAGTCACCGTCGATCGAACCGAAGTTTCCCTGGCCGAAAACAAGAGGGTAACGCAACGACCATTCCTGAGCGAGGCGCACCATTGTGAGATAGATTGACGAGTCGCCGTGTGGGTGATACTTACCCATCACCTCACCTACCACACGTGCGGATTTCTTTGTGTCTCCCGAAAAACTGTTGCCAAGTTCGTTCATTCCGAACAGCACGCGCCGGTGAACAGGCTTGAAGCCGTCTCTGACATCGGGGAGCGCTCGCGACACAATGACCGACATCGAATAGTCGATGTAGGCGCTTTTCATTTCCGATTCTATATTGATCGGAATAATTTTGTCATCTCCTTGCATGTTGTCTAATTGTTAGCTATGAGCCCGCGACTTTCCCCGGATAGCTTCCATGAACCTCCGGGCGGGTGGGAGGAGACATATCGCTGCTCAAGCTACAAAATTAGGAATTTTTTCTGAATCCCACAAACCGCCATCAATTTTTTCAGAAAATCATATGCGTGAATGAAAAAACTCCCCTCCGTCTCTTCCATTTTTCCACTTTTTTTATTATCTTTGCAAATTTGAGGGAAAAGACGCAGATTCTTATCCATACTCTCCTCATCTCTTACTCTCCTCCCAACTTATGAAAATAAAGACACAACATAATGACAAGCAAATGGAATTATCAACCCCTCACTCTCCAGCAGCAACAGCAGGCTGACGCCTTGCTTCCTGTCTGCTCGGGGCAGAAGGCCGTGGCGGAGTTGCTCATCAGGCGTGGAGTCACGTCGCCTGAGGAGGCTAACTCTTTTTTTGCGCCGGCAATCAGCGACATGCCCGACCCTTTTCTGATGCCCGACATGGATAAGGCTGTGGAGAGACTCAACCGCGCCATGGGCTCGAAGGAGAGGATTATGATCTATGGAGATTACGATGTCGACGGCACCACGGCCGTGGCTCTCGTCTACAAGTATCTGCAGAATTATTATAGCAACATTGAATATTACATCCCTACCCGCTATGAGGAGGGCTACGGAATTTCGCTCAAGAGCATTGATTACGCTGCTGAAAATGATGTGAAGCTCGTCATCGTACTCGACTGCGGCATCAAGGCCATCAAGGAGATAGAATATGCCAAGCAGAAGGGTATAGACTTCATTATCTGCGACCATCATGTTCCCGACGAACAGTTGCCTCCAGCCGTAGCTATTCTGAATCCAAAGATGCCGGACTCAACCTATCCCTGTCCTCACCTAAGCGGATGCGGTGTTGGCTTCAAGTTCATGCAGGCATTTGCTCAGAGCAATGGACTGACCAATCACAATGAACTTGAATCCTTGCTTGACCTTACGGCTGTCAGTATCGCAGCTGATATTGTCCCCATCGTTGGAGAAAACCGTGTGATGGCTTTCCACGGATTGAAGCGCCTCAACTCGAACCCTAATCTGGGCTTGAGAAGCATCATCCGTCTTTGTAAGCTTACAAATAAGGATATCACCATATCTGACGTCATCTTCAAGATCGGTCCGCGCATCAATGCTTCCGGTAGGATGCAGAGTGGCATAGAAGCTGTCGACCTGCTCGTCTGCCGCGATCTTCATGACGCTTATGAGAAGGGTAAGGACATCGACCAATATAACAAGGACCGCAAGGAGCTTGACAAGCGTATCACGGAGGAGGCTAATGCCTTGATTGAAAAAAATGTCAACATCATCCATGGCAAGCGCTCCATTGTTGTCTATAACAAGGATTGGCATAAGGGCATAATCGGTATTGTAGCCTCACGCCTTACGGAGCTATATTACAAACCGGCCGTTGTTCTCACTTATTCCAACGGTATGGCTACAGGCAGCTCGCGGTCGGTGCAGGGTTTTGACATTTATTCTGCCGTAAATTCCACTCGTGATCTTCTGGAGAATTTCGGAGGCCATACCTATGCTGTTGGTCTTAC
This sequence comes from uncultured Sangeribacter sp., assembly GCA_964588625.1. Taxonomy (GTDB): domain Bacteria; phylum Bacteroidota; class Bacteroidia; order Bacteroidales; family Muribaculaceae; genus Lepagella. Next base: position 35,960 of record CAZPQD010000001.1, read on the forward strand.
CCTCAAGGAGGAGAACATTCCGGAGTTTGCCCGCAGGTTTGAGCAGTATGTGTCGGATCATATACAACCCAACCAGCTCTCCCCACAGCAGGAGATAGATGCTGTGATTGAGTTTGCGGAGATCACACCGGAATTCATAGCCTATCTAAAGAAATTCAACCCTTTCGGACCAGGCAACCAGAAACCGGTGTTCTGCACCCGTAATGTCTTCGATTTCGGCACGAGCAAACTCGTGGGTAAGAATATGGAACATATAAAGCTTGAACTTGAGGATAACAGCACGAGCCGTGTGCTCAATGCCATAGCTTTCAATATGGCTCCCTATTTCGAGCATATACATGCCCACAAGCCCATCGACATCATCTACACTATCGAGCAGAGCAAGCACAGCAATCGTCCGGATGCCATCCAACTCATGATACGCGATATCCGGATTCCTGAGAAGTGAATGTTGAGGTCTCCTTCAAAAGCATGAGGTTTCCGTTTTCTTCCAAAGGCTGCCTTATATATAATGAGTAAGAACTCCCTTTCAATTCATGACATACTGAAAAAGTATTGGGGTTATGATTCTTTCCGTCCGCTTCAGACGGAGATCATAACCTCTGTGCTTTCCGGCAACGATACTCTCGGACTCATGCCAACGGGTGGGGGAAAGTCGATTACCTTCCAGGTGCCGGGTTTGCTACTTCCGGGATTGACCGTCGTTGTAACTCCCCTCATCTCCCTGATGAAGGATCAGGTGGATGCTCTCCGCAAACGCCGTATCAACGCTGTCTACCTGCATTCGGGAATGACAACTTCCGAAAACCGTATCGCCTGGGAAAGACTCACCAACGGCAGAGCTCGTTTTCTATACATTTCCCCCGAACGTTTGCGCAACGAACGGTTTGTGGCCGATTTGAAGAGAATGAACGTTTCCCTTATTGTGGTGGATGAGGCTCATTGCATCTCACAGTGGGGTTATGATTTCCGTCCTGCCTATCTCAACATCAAGGTGCTCCGTAAGGAGATACCCTCAGCCCCTATATTGGCACTTACGGCTACTGCCACAAAGGAAGTGGCGGCCGACATCTGCCGCAATCTTGAATTCCGGAAGGGTTATAAGGCCTATCGGAAAAGTTTTGCCCGCCATAACATCAGCTATATAGTCCGCTATTCGGATGCTAAAATCAACGACGTGGCCCATATTCTCGGAAGGACAAGCGGGAGTGCCATTGTGTATGTGAGAAGCCGGAAACGTACGCGTGAGATAGCGGATTTCCTCAACAACGCCGGTATTGAAGCTACATTCTATCATGCCGGTCTTCAGTTTGAGGTGAAGGAGGAGCGTCAGAATGCCTGGCAGGAGGGGAGTGTCAGGGTGATGGTTGCCACCAACGCCTTCGGCATGGGTATCGATAAACCCGATGTCCGAACAGTGATACATTACGATCTTCCCCCTTCGCTTGAGGAATACTATCAGGAAGCTGGTCGCGCAGGGCGTGATGGCCTCGCAAGCTTTGCGGTTGCCCTTTATTCGCGCAATGACAAGGCGCTCCTGCGGCGTCGCGTCACTGAAGCCTTTCCCGAGCGAAGCTATATAGTTTCCGTCTATGAGCGTGTGCTCAATTTCCTGAACATTGCAGTGGGGGAGGGCTATAATATGGTGAAGGAATTTGACTTCGACGGATTTGTCAGGACATTCAGCCTGCAAGATAAACAGTGTCTCGCTGCCTTGAGGATACTCTCGAGAGCCGGATACCTTGAATATATAGATGAGACAGAGAACGCCTCGAGGGTGACGATGCGGGTGAGCCGTGAGGAACTTTATGACGTCAGAGGATTGACCATGAATGCCAATAAGGTGCTTGACTGCACCCTGCGCACCTATACCGGGCTCTTTATCGACTATGCCTATATCTCCGAACCGAAAGTTGCCACCCTTTCCGGGTTGACGCCTCAGGAGGTATATGAGGCTTATCTTGAGTTGTCGAGGGCCGGTGTGATCCACTATGTGCCTCGGAAGCGCACACCTTATATATATATACCCACATCACGTGAGGAACCACGTTATCTGATCATCGGCAGAAATGTCTATGAAGACCGTAAGGCAATCCTCAGCCGGAGGGTTGAGGCGATGGTGGACTATATATATAATGGAAAGGATTGCAGGGTGTCAAGGATGCTGGCATACTTCGGGGAGGAGAAGCCGGGAAATTGCAACAGTTGTGATGTTTGCAGGGAAAACAACGTCTCCAACCGAAACAGGCAGCAACGTGAGGAGGAACTGATGGACTCGTTTATGAAACTGGTGGAAGCTCATCCGGAAGGTATCTCCTATCAAATGGCAGCCTCAACGCTCGGGGTTGCTCCCCAACGTCTTGACGATTGTCTTAAATTTCTTTGCAATGAAGGATTCATCCTCTTCAGAGATGCTCTTTACTATCCAATCGTATGAAATAAGCCCTACTGACTTTTGATTCTGATTATCAATATGTTAGTATGAAGTATAAGTTGATTTGAAGAAAAAGTCATCCTTCAGATAGTTGAAAGATGAAGAGAAAGTGAAAAAAGATTGCCAACAAATGGTGAAAATATTGTGATAAATAAAAAATTTGATTAATTTTGCACGTCAATTCCAATCAAGAGGGATGACTAACGATTAATCGAGAGCAGATAAAACCAAAACGATTTCATTATAACCTCTTGCAAACTTACAAACTTTGGGCATACCACTAACGACTTGACAAAGAAACAACAACAATAAAACCACATTTATGAAAAATTCAAAATTCCTGTGGTCGCTTCTCGCACTGCCTGCATTGGCAGCTTGCTCAAACGACCTCCCTGAGATGGACGACTACAAGGGAGTCGGCCGCGACGGTGTATACATGGCCGTCAATCTCACGCCTTCAAGAGGAACCCGAAGCGAGACCAACGGTCCTGACAGCAGTTCTGACGGAGTAGAAGTCGGAACAGATGCTGAGAACGCTATCAACGGTGCACTCATCCTCATTGCTGACCCCGACAATGGCTTCATCGGATCCGCTTATGTGAACGCCAGCGGTGAGGCAGCCGACGGCAAGATCACTCAGTCAATCTCCGCCGGCAATCCCTTCTATCAGTCGATTGCCAAATTCGACAAGACAGCCCTCGCCACCTATTATGACAATCATAAGGGCGACCCCAACGTAGGCAACGTCAATGTCTTCGTTTACTGTAATCCTCCCGCTTCTCTCGTTGCCATGATCAATGGCACTTCCGAAGAGGATGGCATGAACGTTGGAAGCACTGACTGGGTAAACCTCGAGTGGGTTTACAATGAAGCCAATGAGAGCACCAACAGCATCTGGGGTGCTTCACCCAACAGAGGATTCACTATGACCAACAGCCTTCTCGCTGAACGTCAGCTCCCCTCAAACATCACTGAATGGAATAAATATGACAGCGAGACCAACGCTTTCAATCTTTCCGGTGTCAACCAGCCTGGAACAGAGGATGCTGTCGATAACCTCACCAACCGTGGTGCTGTGACAGTGGAGCGCATGGCTGCTCGTTTTGACTTCCGCGACGGTTCGCAGATGGTCGATTCCGAGGGCAAGCCTATGGGTAATGGTGTCAAGGGACAGCCTTTCACTTATGGTGTTGTAAAGAACACAAAGGGCGAAGTCATCGTCAATTGCGAGCTTCAGAGAATCGCCCTCACAAACATGTGCAACAGTGAGTATTATCTTGGCCGAGTATCCGACAACGGACGCATGACCACAGATTCAAACTGGGCTCTTTGCGGTGCTGAGATGCCCTGGTTTGATGGTACTGGCGGCAATTATGTAGTCTCCAGCTATGCTCAGGCCAAATATGACCTTATCAAGACAGACTTCGCCACTTACTTCCAGTATCCTTTCTTCTCTCAGATGGGTACTGTTTCCTCCAAGGGTGCTGACTGGGATTGGTATGATGTCTCTACAGTAATGGGTGGAAACAAGGATAACTATAAGGATCAGGATTATCGCGTATGGCGTTACGTGACAGAGAATACTATCCCTGCCCCTGCCGATAAGCAGGTTAACGCTCAGTCCACTGGCGTTGTCTTCAAGACACGCATGCTTCCCACCGATAAGCTTAATGATAGTGGAAGCGACAAGTGGGAGAGAATGCTTTACCAGTCTCTCACATATGACACCGGAAGTGTAGGTAATGAGGTATCCCTCAATAACAATCCCGATACTGACCCCATCCTTTACAGCCTTGCAGGCAATACTCTTTATGTGACATGGGAAAATGTGCGCGCTGCCGCTCTTTCTGAGGCCGGTTTTAATGAAGAGACAGGTGACCTCACCAACCTCGACCGTCACGCTCCCCTTTATGTCCTTGTGTTCGGTGAGAACGGCGGTTTCGGCAGCGAGAAGCTTGCAAATGGCACTGTAATTGTTGATAATCTTGCTCAGAATCCCAACTCACCTGACTACTACTGGCATCTTTGGGAGAATGCCCGTAAGTCAGATCCTACTCATGCTCAGACTGCCACTCAGACTGCAAGAAAGAATTTCAAGGCTGCTGCAACAGGTGCCGGATTCGCTCTTTATCAGTCGAGTCAGGATGAGGCTGGCCACTGGGGCTACTATTGCTACTATTACTACTGGAACCGTCATAATGACAACATGGAGAACAGTGTGATGGGCCCCATGGAGTTCGCAGTGGTTCGCAACAATGTCTATAAGCTTGCCCTCACAAAACTCCTCACTCTCGGTCATCCCCGTATCCCGGAGAACGATCCCAACGATCCGAAGCCGGACACTCCCGATGAGACTTCCACTGTCTATCTGACTGTGAATGTCGAGGTGCTTCCCTGGGTTGTTCGAATCAACAATATCGAATTCTGATAAAGAATTAAATTGTTCTCTAAATACTGGCGGGCGGTCATTCTGCGTCTCCTTCAACGGGGCTTCTGACCGCCCGCCATTTTTCAGATTTACTTAGGCTTCTCTTCATCATTTTTCTTTTGGCATTAATTATTAATTAGTCGAATTGCCTGTCCCGGAGCGAAGCCTTACTCTACATTTTTATTATGAGTATCCTGAAAAAAATTAAGACCGCAGCTCTGGCTTTGCTGGCTCTATTGCCCGTAGGCCTTACATCCTGCGAATCCGTATGGGAAGACCTTGATCCATGTCCGGAGGGGGTAAGACTCCGTTTTGTCTATGACTATAATATGGAGTATGCCAATGCCTTCCCTTCTCAGGTGGATTGCCTCACTGTCCTTGTATATGATAAGGAAGGCAAATATGTCAAGACCATGACAGCGGCAAGACCGGAAACTTCCGACGAAGACTGGCGTATGGAAATAGAACTGCCGGCCGGCGACTATAAACTGCTCGCTTATGGCGGCATGGATTGCGAGAACGCCTCCTTCAAATTTGCTTCGGATCCTTCCGAAACCCTCTTGAAGGACCTCAAGGTCTATCTTCCCGACAATCTTATAACTACTGATGTCGGAACCGACCTTCATCCGCTTTTCTATGGAAGGCTCGACCTGACAATCCCCTCTACATCTACAAAATATGTGGAGAAGACTGTATATATGATGAAGGATACCAACGACATACGCATCTTGCTTGCGAATGCCAATGGTCAGCCTACTAACGCTAAGGATTTCATCTTCACCATCACCGACGATAATACTTGGTTCAATTATCTCAATTATGTGATTCCTACCAAGAACGTCACTTATTATCCCTGGACTAAGGGAAATGCCGATGCTGGCCTGCTCCCCGGTGGCGAACCTACAAACGTCACCTTCGCAGAATTCAGTGTATCTCGTCTGATGGATAAGTCAAAGGCATGCCTTAGGATCACACGTGCATCCGATGGCAAGGAGGTTGTAAAAATCAGCCTTATCAAGGTGCTTGAGCTTCTCAAAAGTTCCCATTTTGATAAGATGGATAATCAGGAATTCCTCGACCGTGAGAGCCGCTGGAAGATGGCCTTCATCCTCACTGGTGACGATGTTTGGGCCGGCGTTTCAATCATCATCAATGATTGGGTGGTGCGTATCAACAACATCAATGACCTTGGCCTATAAGTCATTACAGGAATTTAAGGCGTCTGTTTGCCAATAACATCCCTGAAAACGAACTTTATCTGTGGAGATCCCCGACTGGAGAGGTCGGGGGTCTCCTCTTTTTTTTCATCCGTGTTTTGCGGGTTGACTCAAAATTATTAACTTTGTAATTCAAGTAATGATATTACCATGAATTCAAAGGATGCCATCAAATACGGATTTATAAGAATTGCAGCCTGTGTGCCGGAAGTTAAAGTGGCTGATGTGGATGCCAATGTCAGGGCTATTATGTCAATGGCCGCTGAGGCAAGGGATGAAGGTGCGTCAATAGCTCTTTTCCCTGAGCTCTCTATAACTGGCTATACATGCGCGGATCTTTTCAATCAGTCTTTTCTACTTGACAAAGCTATCGAGGGACTACGCGAGGTCGTTAGGTCTTCGGCATGCAATCCGGAATTGCCTGTAATGGTAGTAGGTCTGCCAATGATGATTGATGGCAGGCTTTATAATTGTGCAGCAGTTATATCCAAAGGAAAAGTAGCCGGTATAGTACCCAAGATACACATACCGAATTATGCGGAGTTCTACGAGAAAAGATGGTTTGCTTCAGGCAGTCTCCTGCCGGCTGAAGGCTTAATTGGCTTATCCATCTACGGTGAAGATGAAACTAAGGTTCCTGTGGGCGCCGATCTTCTTTTTGACATCAATGGTGCAAAAGTTGGAATAGAGATATGTGAGGACCTTTGGGTGCCCGTTCCGCCGAGTTCAAACCTTTGCCGGAAAGGAGCGGAGGTTATCTTAAATCTTTCTGCATCTGACGATAATATCGGTAAACATGATTACCTTCTCTCTCTCATCAGCCAGCAGAGTGCAAGATGCCGCTGTGTCTACGCCTATGCCTCTGCCGGTTGGGGAGAGTCTTCCACCGATCTTTCATTCTGCGGCAATGCCATCATTGCATCCGACGGTTCGATCATTGCCGCATCCCCTCGGTTCCGGCCCCATGGATTTTTGGAGACTGCCACTGTTGACATTGATTTGCTCCGTAATGAGCGCATGAAATACAATACATTCTTTGATGGTGCTGAAAGACTGATGCCTCTCCGGACTATAAATGTCCCCGCTCCGGCTACTGGAGATTTTGATGAAGCGCACCTGAACGTGAATCCTGCGCCATTTGTTCCTTCAGACAGCGACAATCTTGCCGCCCGTTGTGAGGAAATAACATCCATTCAGTCCTGGGGATTGATGAGAAGGCTGGATGCCACGGGATGCCGAAAGGCAATAATCGGAATTTCAGGTGGCCTTGACTCTACATTGGCTTTGCTCGTGACGGTGAAGGCCTTTGATTCGCTCAGTATACCGAGGGAGAATATAATAGCGGTCACAATGCCCGGCTTCGGCACCACCGACCGCACACACAACAACGCCTGGAATCTGATGGGAGAACTCGGCGTGACGCGCCATGAAATTCCCATCGGTGATGCTGTGAGGTTGCATTTCAGAGATATCCATCAAGATGAGAGCGTGCATGACGCTACTTATGAAAACGGTCAGGCAAGAGAAAGGACACAGATTCTTATGGATCTTGCCAACAAGGAGGGTGGAATGGTTATTGGCACCGGCGATCTCTCGGAACTTGCCCTCGGATGGTGCACCTATAATGGCGACCAGATGTCGATGTATGGAGTCAATGCTTCAATCCCTAAATCTTTGGTGCGTTATCTCGTCAGTTGGCATGCTTCTCAATCTGACGAGAAAGTAAGGAACCTATTGCAGGATATTATTGACACCCCGATAAGTCCGGAGTTGATTCCGGCAAATCCTGACGGGACAATCGAACAGAAGACAGAGGATCTCGTCGGCCCTTACGATCTTCATGATTTCTTTCTTTTCCATACTCTCCGCAACGGCTTTTCTCCCTCCAAGATTTTTCTCCTTGCCACAAGAGCCTTCGAGGGTCGCTTCGATAAGGAGACAATACTGAAATGGCTACGGACTTTCTACCGTCGTTTCTTCTCGCAGCAGTTTAAGCGCTCTGCTATGCCTGACGGTCCGAAAGTAGGATCCGTATGCCTTTCGCCACGAGGAGATTGGAGGATGCCATCAGATGCAGTATCTGCAATGTGGTTGAAGGAAGTTGACTCTCTTAAAGTGTAAGATTCAGATCTCCCTCAGTTAAATATTTTTGCTCTCTCATGTAAGATCTTGGGTAATGTGTAAGATCTTGGGTATTGAGCCAAAAAAAGAATATAACACAATGGAAGAAGATATAAAGAAAGCTGTTGACGTGCTTCGCAAGGGAGGCATAATCCTTTATCCCACAGATACGATATGGGGAATAGGATGTGATGCCACCAATGAAGAGGCTGTCCGCAGGATATTCGAGCTCAAGAAACGCGCCGATTCCAAGTCGATGATAGTGCTTGTAGACAATGAGGCAGCTCTTGAGCGGATTGTAGAGGACGTTCCTGAAGTGGCCTGGCAACTAATCGAGGTTGCCGTAGATCCCTTGACTATTGTTTTCGACAAGGGGAAGGGACTCGCACCCTCCCTGTTAGCCGGCGACGGGTCCATAGGAGTAAGGATTACACATGAAAAATTCTCACGTGAGCTCTGCAGGCGTCTGCGCAGACCGATTGTCTCCACTTCCGCCAATATCAGTGGACAGACGGCTCCGGCAGTTTTCAGCGAGATAAGTGATGAGATTTTGAATGGTGTTGATTATGTGGCTGAATCCCGTCGTGATGAGGAGGGAGAAGCTAAACCGAGCGGAATCATCAAAGTGTCTGATGGAGGCCTCATAAAGGTTATCAGATGAAGTGTATGAATTGCCGAGAATAAGGATATGAGAGGACGGTTGATTTCTCCCAAGATACAGAGGACAAAGTATGTGGTATGCGACTATCTGACGACAGCCGTCGCTTTCTGCATATTCAATGTCTATCGTTTCTTCACGCTCCATGAAACGGGAGGTGTCAGCGATCTTTTCGATTATCTCACCACCCAAAAACTTATTCTTGAACAAATCATCATACCCTTCGCAATGCTGGGAGTCTACTGGCTTTCCGGTTATTACAACAGGCCTTTTGAAAAATCCCGGCTTCAGGAGTTTGTCACTTCGGTCTTCTCCTCGTTGCTCGGGGCGTTGCTTATTTATCTTGCGTTGATGACCGACGACCTTGTAGGGCGAAGGATGGTGAATTATGAATTGTTGCTCGTCCTCTTTCTGCTGCTCCTTTTTTTCCTTTATCTTGGAAGATTTGTCATCACACAGAATGCCATCGAAAAATTCTCCAATCACAGATGGAGCATCAATACGATAGTCGTTGGAAACTCGCGCATGGCGAGGGAGACGGCTTACCGGCTTGCGCGTTCAAGCGCAAAGTTGGGATATAACATTGTGGGTTTCGTCTCTATTCCCGGAGAACGGGATGTCAACGATGAGCGTCTTAAGTTCAGCATGGAGGAGCTGCCGGAACTTTGCCGGAATGGAAAGATTGACCAGATACTTATCTCTACCGACGGGCATGATGAGCAGAAAGTGCTCTCACTTCTTTCTGACCTTTTCCCTCTCAATGTGCCTATCAAGATCACACCGGATACATTCTCTTACGTCACTTCCGCTATCCGTCTTCAGGACATCTATGGCGAGCCGTTCATCGATCTGGCAACACCTGCCATCAGTGAGTCTGCCAAGAATACTAAACGTCTGCTTGACGTGATGTTCTCTTCTTTGGCATTGCTTCTTCTTTCTCCGGCGCTTGCAATCATAGCCCTGCTCGTGAAGAGAAGTTCTCCGGGTCCGGTCATATATTCCCAGGAGAGGGTGGGTTATCGCAAACGTCCTTTCAGGATATATAAGTTTCGCACCATGTATGAGGATGCTGAGGCTGCCGGACCTATGCTTTCCAGCGACGGCGACCCTCGCATCACACCTCTGGGACGCATAATGCGGAAATATCGTCTGGATGAGCTCCCTCAATTCTGGAATGTGTTGAAGGGCGATATGAGCCTCGTGGGGCCGCGCCCTGAACGTGAATGTTTCATTGAGCAGATTGTGAAACAGGCTCCTTACTATACCCTTGTGAGTCAGGTGCGCCCTGGCATCACTTCATGGGGGATGGTGAAATATGGCTACGCCTCCACAATTGAGCAGATGGTGGAGCGCACAAGATTTGATTTGATCTATCTCTCCAACATGTCTACACTCGTTGATTTCAAGATTCTCATCCATACCATAAAGACTGTGGTGACGGGGCGAGGTGTCTGAAATAAAACACTAAACACGGCTGAGATTACCCAATGGCATATACCGAACGACATAATAGATTCACTGAATGGTGGCTTAAGGTGGTGATGTGGCGCGAACGCCATGTCAAGGAAAAGAATTTCATGATCATGCTCGCGCTTTTCGTGGGTGTGATCTGTGGGTTCGCCGCCCAGTTGCTGAAGTACCTTATACATCTTATCTCCTCATTACTCACTTCGCATCTGAATGCCACTACTGCCAACTGGGTTTATCTTGTGTGTCCGCTCATAGGCATCATGCTTGTGACGCTCTTTGTGAAGTATGTGGTGAAAGATAATATATCGCATGGCGTCACAAAGGTGCTATATGCCATTTCAAGGCGAAAGTCGCGTCTGAAAAAGAAGAATATGTATGCTTCACTTGTGGCTTCATCAATTACGATAGGATTCGGTGGTTCGGTGGGAGCCGAGGGTCCGATAGTCTTCACCGGGGCTGCAATAGGCTCCAATGTAGGGCAGGCTTTCAGGCTCTCTCCACGCATGTTGATGATTCTCGTCGGTTGCGGAGCGGCAGCCGGCATCGCCGGTATATTCCGTGCGCCTATTGCCGGTATGCTTTTCACTCTTGAGGTACTGATGATCGACCTGACAGGGGCAACTGTCATGCCTCTTCTCATAGCCTCGATTTCAGGTGCGACTGTAGCTTATATTCTCGAGGGCTACGATGCGGAGTTCTTCTTCTCGCAAAGTGAGCCTTTCCTCACCAGTAAGATACCTTACGTTATTCTTCTCGGCATACTATGCGGATTCGTTTCCCTTTATTTCACACGTGTGATGATATGGATGGAAGGAATTTTCGGAAGAATCAGCAAACGATGGCTTAAGATTTCTTTTGGTGGCGCACTGATGGCTCTGCTGATTTTCGTGTTCCCTCCCCTCTACGGTGAAGGATACGGCGCCATCAATAATCTGCTGGAGGGCGATCCGCAGGCTGTGGTCAACGGTACATTCTTCTACGTTGACCGCGATAACGTATGGTTCATTGCCCTTTTTATTGCGGCGGTACTCCTAATGAAGGCTTTCGCCACTTCGGCCACAAATGGTGCCGGAGGCGTTGGAGGCACATTCGCTCCATCACTTTTCGTCGGGGCTTTATGCGGCTTCCTCTTTGCTTTTGTTCTCAATAATCTTGACACTCCCATTGAACTCTCCAATAAGAATTTTGCTTTGATGGGTATGGCGGGATTGATGAGTGGAGTCATGCACGCTCCTCTTATGGCAATCTTCCTTACAGCTGAGATGACTGGAGGCTACAACCTATTCCTCCCTCTGCTGATTGTCTCCTCCATCGCATATATGACCATCAGGATATTCGAGCCTTACAGCATCTACACAAAACGACTGGCCATGGCCGGCGACCTTCTGACTCATGAGAAGGATAAGGCTGTCCTGACGCTTCTGAAGGTTGACAATGTTATCGAACACGATTGCAAGGCTGTGCATCCGGATATGACACTTAAGGAGGTGGTGGATATAATCGCAACTTCAAGCCGTAATCTCTTCCCAGTTGTGGATTCCGAAGGGATGCTGAAGGGTATTGTGCTCCTTGATGAGATTCGCAACATTATGTTCCGCACGGATCTTTACAGAAAGATGCACGTCACCCGATTCATGTCGATGCCTCCGGCCCGTGTGCTCACCACTGACTCCATGGAGACTGTGATGGAGACGTTCGACAAGACCAATGCTTGGAATCTTCCCGTAGTCGATCCTGAAGGTCATTACGTGGGATTCGTCTCCAAATCAAAGATTTTCAATTCTTACCGCCGTGTGTTGCGTCATTACACGGATGATTGATAACCCCTTCTTTCAAAAAATAATTACTTTATTTCATGAAAATAGTATTCTTCGGTACTCCCGAATTTGCCGTTCCTTCTCTGGAGCGCCTTATAGCCGATGGCCACGATGTAGCAGCTGTAGTGACCATGCCCGACAAACGTGGAGGACGCCAGCATAAGATAATTGAAAGCGATGTGAAAAAATGTGCTGTGGCTCATGGATTGCCTGTTCTTCAGCCTGAGAAACTGCGTGACCCGCAATTTTTGGATACACTGCGCGAGATCAATGCCGATCTTTTTGTTGTAATCGCTTTCCGTATGATGCCGGAAGTGGTATGGGGAATGCCACCGAAGGGGACGTTTAATCTTCACGCCTCGTTGCTACCACGCTACCGTGGAGCAGCTCCCATCAACTGGGCCATCATCAATGGAGATACCAAAAGCGGGGTTACTACCTTCTTTCTCTCCCATGAGATTGACACAGGCGAGATCATTGCGCAAAGAGAGGTGGATATTCTACCTGAAGATAATGTTGGTACGCTCTACGACCGATTGATGACCCTTGGTGCTGACATGACTTCTGCCACTGTCAAGGCGATTGAGGATGGCTCTGTTTCGACTCAACCGCAGCCGGAAGGTGAGTTTGTGCCTGCTCCTAAAATCTTTAAGGAGACTTGCCGCATAGATTGGAATGACTCTTCAGTCAACATCCATAATAAGGTAAGGGGACTCTCTCCCTATCCTGCGGCCTGGACTGTCATGAAACTTGACAACGGCACAGAGGCTGATCTTAAGATTTATGAGACCCGAGTGTTGCCTGCTGAGGAGTTGAATGCGGAATGGAGCAAATTGCTTCCCGGAGATGTTGTCAGGGATTCTCGCCGGCTTTTAGTGAAAAGTGCCGATGGGGTAGTGGAGGTTCTATCGCTGCAGCCGGCCGGTAAACGCAGGATGGATGCCTCGGCCTTCCTTCTCGGTTACCATACGCAGAAGATGTCGTGAATTTCTGATGGAATTTTCTGAAATTGAATGATGGAAACAGAAAAAGATTCATTACAGTCTGCCTTCATAGACACAGCCAACCGTTCCTGCCGAATGATTGCCGACGTATTGCTGGAGCATGGGGTAATCCATGTTGTCTGTTCGCCGGGCTCCCGCAATACACCTCTTCTTCTTGCTGTATCATCCCGGGAGAGGTTTAAGACGCACGTTGTCATCGACGAACGTTCCGCGGCCTTCATGGCTCTTGGCCTGGCCCAGGTGTCTCAGAATCCGGTGGCTCTAATCTGTACTTCCGGCACGGCTTTGCTCAACTACGCTCCGGCTGTGGCCGAAGCTTATTATCAGGGATTGCCGTTGATCGTCATATCAGCCGACCGTCCCGAGCAATGGATTGATCAGGACGATTCACAGACTATTCGCCAACCAGGAGCCTTCGCCCATTTCATAAAGAGAAGCTACGATATAGCGGCTCTCCCTGATCCGGAGAAGGAACGTCTCTGGCTCACCAACCGCGTTGTGAATGATGCCATGATTGAGGCAATGTCGGCAAGGAAGGGACCGGTGCATATTAATGTGCGTCTTGCAGATCCATTGGGAATTGTGAAGAGTGATTCTGAAAGGGAGGAGGCACGCATAATTCGGATGATAGGTGACCATTCGTCCATTGACCGCGTCATGATGGAGCAACTTGCCAGGAAGGCTCTTGAGAGCAAAGTGATGATCATAGCTGGTTTCATGTCTCCTTCCTCACGACTCAATAAGGCAATGGTTTCACTTACCAAATTGCCGGGGGTTGTGGTGATGGCTGAGACTCTTGCCAATCTGCATCTGAGACCTGAATGCGGTTGTATAGATACTGTGCTCGCACGCCATCGGGAGGTGTACGGAGAGGATTATCGGCCCGACATAGTAATCTCTACTGGTGGTGCCATAGTTTCGAGAAAAATCAAGGAATATATCCGTTCGCTCAATGGAGTGGAGCACTGGGCCATCGGAGCACAGCATACTACAGTAGATTGCTTCATGTCTTTGAGTCTTCGCATAGAGACTTCCCCTGAATATTTCTTTACGCAGCTCCAGGGTAATATGAAGAAACTTATAGCAAAGCAATATTATGATTCTTCTTCCCTCCCAAAGCGGTTGGAATTTGATTACGCTTGGTTTAAAGCACGAAAGGAAGCTGCCGCCACAGTAAAGAAGCTGTCGGAAAGCACTCCATGGTCGGATTTGAAGGCTTATGGGATTATCCTTGGAGCTCTGCCTGAAAATGCTAATCTTTTCCTAAGCAACGGAACAAGCGTTCGCTACGCCCAGATTTATTCTCTCAAACTTCCCCATGCCTCATTCTGCAATAGGGGAGTTAGCGGAATCGACGGAAGCACTTCCACTGCCATTGGAGGAAGTCTGATTTATAAGAATGGATTGACAGTACTTATCACCGGCGACATGAGTTTTGCATATGATATTGGAGCTCTCCAATTGAAAGAAACGCCTGAAAGGATGAGAATTGTGGTAATCTCCAATGCCGGAGGCGGTATTTTCCGCTTCATACCCACAACTGTTTCAATTCCTTCCTCTGAGATCCGCGAGAAATATTTCTGTGCGGACCCTTGTATAGACATCGAGGCAGTTTCCAAGGCTTTCGGATGGGAGTATATGAAGGCCGAATCTGTCGATTCGCTCAAAAGTCTTCTTCCGCACTTCTTCAACGAGAAAGGGGGAAAGACGATACTTGAAGTAAAGACGCCCGCCGAACTCTCCGCCTCCCTTCTCCGCGACTTCCTCTCTCCGACCAACCATTTGTAACTCAACACTTGTAACAATATTACGTATGTTCAACTGGAAACCAATCAAGGAATACACTGACATTATCTTTGAGCAATTCGAAGGAATAGCCAAGATCACCATCAACCGTCCGAAGGTCTACAATGCCTTCCGTCCTCTCACCAATGCCGAGATGCTTGATGCCATGCGTATCTGCCGCGAGCGCACAGATATTGGAGTCATCATCCTCACCGGAGCTGGCGACAAGGCTTTTTGCTCAGGAGGCGATCAGAATGTGAAAGGGCTCGGAGGCTACATCGACGCTGACGGCACACCGCGCCTTAATGTTCTTGAACTTCACAAGGCTATACGGTCAATACCCAAACCGGTGATCGCCATGGTCAATGGCTACAGCATCGGTGGTGGAAATGTGCTTCAGGTGGTGTGCGACCTCTCCATCGCTTCGGAGAATGCACGTTTCGGTCAGACTGGCCCGAAGGTGGGAAGCTTCGACGCTGGTTTCGGATCAAGCTATCTCGCCCGATGCGTGGGCCAGAAGAAAGCTCGTGAGATATGGTTTCTCTGCAAACAGTATACGGCTAAGGAAGCCCTCGAAATGGGAATGGTCAATGAAGTTGTGCCCTTCGAAAAACTGGAGGAGACCACTGTGGAGTGGTGTCGCACCATTCTCAAGCGTTCTCCGCTCGCCATCAGAATGATCAAGCGTGCCCTCAATGCCGAACTTGACGGCCAGCATGGGCTTATGGAGTTTGCCGGCGATGCTACACTCATGTATTATCTCATGGAGGAGGCGCAGGAAGGGAAGAATGCTTTCCTTGAGAAGCGTGATCCGAATTTCGAACAGTTCCCCAAATTCCCTTGATTCAATGAGGCTCGCTTATGCTCCTTACGTTCTCAAATTTAAGAGTCCTGCGGGCACTTCCCGCGGGATTCTTAATGAGAAACTCACCTGTCTGATCAAGTTATACGATGAATCTGATCCCACACGCTTCGGAATTGGAGAAGCAGCAGTATTCGAAGGGCTGTCGCCTGAAGCTGGAGGGGGTTATGAGATCAAGCTTCTTGAACTTGTGGCCAATGTAGCCCTTGGGCGTCCTACCGATCTTTCTGCTCATTCTTCAATTCAATTTGGATTTGAGCAGGCAATCAATGACTTTGCCAACGGTTGCCGAGGAATATATTTCCCTACGAAATTCACTGAAGGAAAGAGCGAGATTGAGATCAACGGACTCGTGTGGATGGGTTCTCTTGATGAAATGCTCGGCAGATTGCATCAAAAGGTGGAGGCGGGTTTCCGGTGCATCAAGGTGAAGATAGGAGCCATCGACTGGGAAAAGGAAGTGGAGTTGCTTTCAGCCATACGCACGGAATACCCGGAAAAAGAACTTATGATACGTGTGGATGCCAATGGTGGATTTACTTCGGAAAATGTGATGTCAAGGCTCGAGGTACTTTCCAAATTTGATGTTCACAGCATAGAGCAACCCATTCCTGCCGGCAGAGCGGAAGAGATGGGGGCTATTTGTCGAAATTCGCCGGTGCCGGTGGCTCTTGACGAGGAATTGATAGGTGTATATGAGGCTGAGTCGAAGGAAAAACTCCTGCAGACCATCCGTCCGGCTTACATCATCCTCAAACCTGCCCTTTGCGGAGGGTTTCAAGGTGCGTTGGAATGGATTCAGCTTGCAGGGAAAGTCAATGCCGGCTGGTGGGTGACATCGGCACTTGAATCAAACATCGGACTAAATGCCATTGCCCAGTGGACTGCCATGTTGGGAGTGAAGGGTCCGCAAGGTCTTGGCACGGGTGCTCTATTCACCAACAACTTCTCTACTCCGATAGCACTCGATTCCGACCGACTACACTTTTTACCAGATTCGCAACTCGATTACTCCCAATTTGCCGATCTCGATTGGCGTGGATAATGTGTGTCTTTGCAAAGTACTTTATATCCGGTAATTTTAAGGCATAAGATAAGACTGTAGCAATAATGACGTTTGAAGAATTTCGAGAAGAGTGGGAGAGTGGAGAAGATTTTATTTTGGCACATACTTCCGGTTCTACGGGTACTCCGAAAGAAATACGACTCCCAAAGACATTGATGCGAATAAGTGCCGGAGCCACAAATGATTTCTTTGCTCTCGGAAAGGGAGCTCGTTTTCACAGTTGCGTGGCTGCCGATTTCATCGGTGGCAAGATGATGCTTGTGCGTGCCCTGATGGCAGATGGTATATTTACAGCCGAAACTCCGTCCAACCATCCCCTTTCGACACTCCATCCATCTGAGGAGATTGATCTGCTTGCTGTGGTGCCTTCCCAGATGATCCATATTCTGGAGAATGTTTCATCACTGCCAAATATCAAGAATATCATCATAGGTGGAAGTGCCATAAATCCTGAATTAAGGAAAAGAATAGCAGATTCCGGACTGAATTGCTACGAAACCTACGGTATGACGGAGACTGCATCCCACATTGCCCTGAGAAAAATCACTAACGGAATTCCTCTCCCTTTTTATCCCTTGCCTTGGGTGAAGATCTCGATTGATTTCCGTGGATGTCTGAATATAGCTATTCCAAACTCGCCCTTTTGCAAGTCGTCTGACAAAAAGGAGCATTCATCAGATGAATCACCTGCTGAAACCTCAATTGTCGTCACCAACGACCTGGCCACACTCTCACCTGATGGAGGTTTCTATATTACGGGAAGGATTGATGATGTTATAATCACTGGAGGGAAAAAACTCAATCCATTGGAGGTTGAGGAAGCCCTGACGCGGGTTGCCGGCATTCCGGTGGTAATCTCCTCAATTCCAGATGAGAAATGGGGTGAAAAAGCCATTGCCATTGTTCCTTCCGATTCAGATGTGTCCATCGTTAAGGCAGCAATGCCAAAACTGATACTCCCGAAATGGAAACATCCCAAGTGTATTCTTTCTCTCTCGTACCTTAGCTCTCTTTCTTCTCAAACTTCTGACTCTTCTCTATCCTCATTCTCCTCACTCCCAGCAACCCGTTCCGGGAAGCTCGACCGACGAGTGCTCAAAAAACTACTTGCAAGGATGATAAGTGCGATTGATAACCCATAAAACAGAATAAAAATCTGACTTCATGACATTTTTGGTGGAATCTACCCTAATATTTTCACGGATGGGATTTTATTAGTAATTTTGTAACGTAATTTCATTTAAGGCCGCAGCTCTCTTTCTCTCCGACTCGAAAAATTTTGCGTATCACTGGCGCTAACTCATTTATCAGGCGGCTATAAATTATGCAGGTAAAAAATTCTTGTAATGATCAAGAAGACTTTAGAACATGTGATGAATCATGGAATGCAGGATCTCTGGAGTAAGCTCCGTCCGGAAGAAAAGCATCTTGTTGCCGATAATTTCCGTATCCAGCGTTTCAAGAAAAATC
Organism: uncultured Sangeribacter sp.; assembly: GCA_964588625.1. Lineage (GTDB taxonomy): Bacteria > Bacteroidota > Bacteroidia > Bacteroidales > Muribaculaceae > Lepagella. The sequence goes on from CAZPQD010000001.1 coordinate 54,292, forward strand.
AGATTATCTATGCCGAGCATGAGGAACCGGAATATCTCTGGTGTCTGCTCAAGGGTAAGGTGAAGATGTATAAGAGTGGCGTGGGTGACAGAGTGCAGATTCTCCGCCTCTATCGCCCGGTGCAATATTTCGGCTATCGGGCCTACTTCGCCCGCGAACCTTACGTCTCTTCAGCTTCTGCTTTCGAGGCTTCCGAGATCGGATGCATCCACATGCAACTTGTGGAACAGCTCATTAAGTCTAACAATGACCTCGCCATGTTCTTCATAAGCGAGCTTTCTAAAAATCTTGGCGGTTCTGACACTAAGATCGTAAATCTCACACAGAAACACATCCGCGGACGTCTCGCTGAGTCTATCCTCCTTCTTGCCGACAATTATGGACTTGAGGATGATGCGGCCACCCTCAAGATTTTTATGAGTCGGGAGGATCTTGCGAATCTTTCCAATATGACTACGGCTAACGCAATTCGTACGCTTACAACTTTTGCCGAGGAACGTCTGATTGTGGTCGACGGCAGAAAAATAACCATCCTTGACGAGCCACAACTCAGAAAGATTTCCAAATTCGGATGACAACCTATGAAATTTGAAGAATTACTCTCTAACGACGATCTTCTCGATGCACTCTACGATATGCACTTCGATGAGTGCACTCCTATTCAGGAGAAAGCCATTCCACCGGTGCTTGAAGGTCGCGATCTTATAGCAGTTGCACAGACAGGTACTGGTAAGACAGCTGCCTACCTGCTACCCGTGATAGAAAAACTCGTGTCGGAAGGTTGGCCCACTGATACTGTCAACTGCGTCGTTATGGCTCCCACGCGTGAACTCGCCATGCAGATCGACCAGCAGATGCAGGGCTTCTCTTATTTCTTGCCGGTCTCGAGTGTGGCAATTTATGGTGGTACCGATGGAGGCACCTACGAACAGCAACGCAAGAGCCTGAAACAGGGTGTGGATGTCGTGGTGGCTACGCCCGGCAGGCTGTTGGCTCACCTAAGCATGGGATATGTTGACCTTTCAAAGGTTGGTTTCTTTATCCTTGATGAGGCCGACAGAATGCTCGACATGGGTTTTATGGACGACATCATGCAGATAATCGGACGCCTCCCTAAGGAGAGACAGACACTCCTTTTCTCAGCCACTATGCCTCCGAAAATCCAGCAACTTGCCAACAGTGTGCTTAAGGATCCCGCTGAGATTAAGATTGCAGTCTCCAAGCCTGCCGACAAGATAAAACAATCAGCCTATATCTGCTACGACGGACAGAAACTCCCCATCATCCTCAAAATATTCGAGAGGGATAAATACAACAAGGTCATTATCTTTGCCGGTTCGAAGCTGAAGGTGAAGGAACTGACACGAGCCCTACGACAGAAGAACGTGAAGGTGGCGGAGATGCATTCTGACCTTGACCAGAATAAGCGTGAGGACGTGATCTTGAAATTCAAGGCAGGACAAGTAAACGTACTTGTGGCCACTGACATTATGGCACGAGGCATTGATATCGACGATATAGAACTCGTTATCAATTATGATGTGCCCCGTGAGGCTGAGGATTATGTGCATCGAATCGGACGTACTGCCCGAGCAGACCGTGAAGGAAGCGCCATTACTTTTGTCAATCCAAAGGATATGCGCAACTTCCGCAATATCGAGCGTCTGCTTGAGAAAGAAGTGGAGAAGAACCCACTTCCTGATGGAATGGAAGATGGACCCTCATACCGGACGGATTCTCCGCGCAGTGGTAAAAACGGAGGGCGCACGCGAAACCGTGGAAGAGGAAATAAATCAAAAAGGACCGGTTCTAAATCATCGGTTAAAAAAACTGATGCCTCCATCGCTGACACTCCCGTCACTTCCGCTCCTGCAGCTCCCTCCACTCAGACTCAAGCTGCTGACACTCACGCATCTTCTGATCGTGCTCCTTCCGCTCCTGCAAAAAAGAAGCGAAGATATTATCATCGACGTCGCAAGCCGGCTTCGCAATCCCCTGAATAAGACTCATCCTCAGAAGCACCTGCCGCTTCTGAGGATGAGTCTTATTTCTGTCATGATGCCAATGTGTCAAATTGTAAAATGACAGACTGTCAATATGACATCATGTCAATAGGTTTTCTTTCACTCATCATTGAAATCCTCCTGCATGACGTAGGAGTTGCGGAGCAGGTTGATGAGCATCACCATACCATGATTGGTGGCACTCTCGATCACTTCATTGCGTGTACCCTGAAAATGAAGGCACTCGCACACTATCTGATCGTTGTATTTAACAGATATCCAGACCGTGCCCACGGGTTTGAGTTTCGTGCCTCCATCCGGGCCGGCGATTCCGGTGGTGGAAATGGCACAATCCGAACGCATGAGCTTTGATACTCCAAGAGCCATAGCTTCCGCCACCTGCTTGCTGACAGCTCCATATCTGTCGATGTCACGTCGCGAAACCTTCAGTACCTCTGCCTTAACATCATTGGAATAACTTACTACACTTCCAAGAAAATAGGCGGAAGACCCAGGAGCCTGCGTGATCCTATGTGCCAGGTTTCCCCCAGTGCAGCTTTCTGCGCACGCCACAGTAAGCTCGCGCTCCCTTAGCAGTTCGCCGAGCACTCTTCCCACGCTCTTGTCTTCTGTGGTCACAACCTCCTCCGAGAATATTCCCTTAAGATCCTGCTGATATTTATTCATCTTGAAACGCAGGAGTTCCAAGCCGGAGTTTACACCTGTAAGGGTGATTTTCGTCACAAGATTTGATGAAACTATCGTAATCCTTACAAATTCAGGCAGTTGGTTTTCAAAATGTCTCATGACCTTTGCCAACTCCTGCTTTGTGTAGCCATAAATGACGACGTGGCGCGTCTCTTTATAATTGCCTGTATTATTATCGTTCTGTTCCATAATAATTCATATACTTGCAGGGGAGAGGATGCTTATAATGTGATAGTTTATATCGGTAAAGAAAGGATTTAAACCTTGATTTTGGTAAATGGAGGCAAGGAGAGGTCGCAGAACTCTTTGTCAAGATATTTGAAATATCCGGCCGTAGTCACCATCGCAGCATTGTCTGTAGTGAAAACGCGCTCAGGTATCCAAGCCTTTATACCTCGCTTGCGACAAAATTCTGCCACTGCATTCCTCACGCCGGAATTTGCTGATACCCCGCCTCCGATTGCCAAGTGAGCCACAGGATGCTCTTTCACAGCTTGCGATAGCTTGTCAAGCAGGATACTGATTATCGTGTGCTGCAATGAGGCGGCTAAATCGGCCTTGCGCTTTTCAATGAATTCCGGATCTTCCTTGAGTCCATCGCGCAGCGTGTAGAGGAAGGATGTCTTCAATCCGCTGAACGAACAGTCAAGACCCTGGATATGTGGCTTGGCAAAAGTGAACGCTTTCGGATTGCCTTCCGTAGAGAGCCGGTCGATATGAGGACCTCCGGGATAGGGGAGTCCCATTGCCTTTGCGCATTTGTCGAATGCCTCTCCCGCTGCGTCATCGATTGTCCGGCCGATTATCTCCATATCGGATGTGGACCTTACAAGCACTATTTGTGTATTCCCTCCGGAAATAAGCAGGCACATGAAGGGAAATTCAGGCACTTCATCTCCTTGCTCCTTGCGTATGAACTGTGCAAGCATGTGGGCATGGAGATGATTGACGTCAATAAGAGGAACATTAAGTCCCACTGCCATCCCCTTTGCGAACGAAAGACCTACATGCAGCGAACCCGGCAATCCAGGCCCGCGAGTACACGCCACAGCATCCACATCCGCCGGCTGGATCCCAGCCTGACGCAAAGCCTCACTCACAACAGGCACAATATTCTGCTGGTGAGACCGCGACGCCAACTCCGGCACCACACCGCCATACATTTCATGAACCTTCTGAGAGGCAAGCACGTTGCTCCTGATTATTCCGTCGACCACCACGGCCGCCGACGTGTCATCGCACGAGGATTCTATTCCAAGGATAGTTACACTCATCTTTCAATATCGTTTCAACAGATATTATCTGCAAAGATAGTAATTTTTTTCCACTCCTAAAATTTATTACTAATTTTGCATCCCAGATGTCGACTGCAAGAAATATATATAGAATCCTCCGGAGCATTATCTTCACTGCAATCAGCCTGATTGCGGCTATATACCTGTTTCTTTACGTCGCCCTTTCCCTCCCTTTTGTCCAAAATAAAATCACCGTCATTGCCGAAAGAGAACTCTCGGCTCTTGTGAAGTCGGAAGTGTCAATCGATAGAATTGAGATCTCTCCTTTCAATGAGGCTGTGGTAAGGGGTCTTGACGTCAAGGACCAATCGGGGAGGATTTGCCTGTCGGTTGAGAAGACAGGAGCGGGAATTGATCTCTCCCGTCTTATATTCCGTCAGCAGATCGTCATTACCTATGCCGAACTTGTTGGAGTTGACATCAGGGTTTCACAAGCTCAGCCTGACAAGCCTCTGAATATCCAGTTTCTGATAGATGCATTTGCTTCCAAGGATAAAAACAAACCTCCCACACGTTTTGACCTTGCTCTTCACAGTGTCGTAATTCGCAGGTGCAATGCAAGTTTCGATAAGGAGTGGTTGCCGTTGGGCGAGAAAGGAAAGATAGATTTCAATCATCTATATGTGAGGGATCTGAAAGCTGATGTCGACCTTCCACGTCTCAGCAATGATGATTACAAGATCGACCTCCGAAGGCTCTCCCTCTCCGGACCAGCCGGACTCGATATCCGTACGCTTTCCTTTAAAGCCCATATAACACCACAGTCCATCTCCGTAGCTGATTTTATCCTTAAGCTCCCCGGATCGGATATACGTCCCGCAGATTTTTCCCTTACTTTTGACTCCTTCCCCAAAATAGGAGAAACCCTGCGTTCGGGACAGCTGCAGTTCACAACGGTTGATTCAAGGCTGACTCCAAGTGATTTTGCGTGGCTGTTGCCTCAGCTCACTTCTTGTCGGTTTCCTCTGCTTGTCTCCGCACAACTTTCCGGTAATCTTTCCGGCATAAATGCCGACCGTCTTTCCATTCGTACGGAGTCTACCGACGACTTGCTCCTCGAGTTATCAGGACAGGCACACGCTCTGTTGGATTTCAAGGATAAAGGACTCTTGAATGTGGAGTCTATGAAACTCAATGCTGCCTCTTCATTTATCAGGGATAATGTTGCGCTTTTCACACATCTTCCGGAATTGGCGGATAATATACTTTCCGAGTCAGGTTATGTCAAGATTCTTTCCTCCGGGTCTTATGACGCTTCTTTGCACACCGCCTCTGGTGAGATTGACTTGTCTTCTCCCATAGGTGCCATTCATCTGGTGGGCGATGCGGACCTCAGGAATAAGCAGGCTGTCGGTTTCAAAGCTTCTGTCATTGCAGAGGATATTGAATTGGGAAGAATCCTAAGCAAATCCGGATTTGGGCCGGCATCGTTTGAGGCCGATGCTTCCGGAAGAATTGGCAAATCCATAATTGATGGAGAGGGTGCCATAAGTCTGCATTCCCTATCATTTCGTGGCAATGAGTTCTCTGGGGTGACAGCTTCAGTTGCAAAGAATGGTAACCATATCTCTGCTAATGTAGAGTCGGAAGATCCTGATGCCGCGATTGATATGATGGCGGATATTACTTTAGCCGGTGCAGACTCCCATATTTCGTTCTCCTCAAATATCGAGAGGTTTGTTCCCGGAATGTTCGGACTGCTCCCCCAATATCCCGGTTATGTTGTGTCGGGAAGCTTCAATGGGGATTTCTCCGGTAATTCTCCCGACAATTTGCTTGGCACTCTTGATGCTTCAAACCTCTCTTTCGCCGGCGATGGACCTAAGGGTTCTGTCTCTCTCGCATCTCTCGGAGTGGATCTCTCGATGGTTTCTGACTCTGAAAAATCCATAAAAATAAGTTCTGATTTCATTGATGCCTCCATGAAGGGCGATTTCCGCCTGTCATCATTGTTAGGAGAGTTTCGGAATGCCTTGTCGCACGTCATCCCGGGGTTTGTCACTCCAATATCCGGAGTGGACATGAAGTCCTGGGGGGAGTTCTCAGTTATGCTGCGTCCTTGCGACCGTCTGCTCGAATTCTTCAATGTGCCGGTGAGAATACTTGTTCCTACACCCATAGAGGGAAGTTTTGACATGGCTTCCATGACAGCTTCCTTGAAACTGGATATGCCTTATCTGCAGCAGGGACGCGACAAATTGGTGAGGGAGACTTACCTCACTGCAGATATTGACGGAATGTCCTCTGCGGGTCTTTTGCGTCTGCATACCCTTTATCCGTCAAAAAAAGGTGACGCGGAACTTGATCTTGACGTGACATCATCAGGAGGTAACCTCAAGGCCGACATTGGCTGGACCATTGAGAAGATGAAGGGGTTCTCTGGTCTTCTCTCTCTTTCGCTCAAGAATCAGAGACACATGCTTGATGGCCGTAGGGAATTTGATATGAAGATCAACCCGACTAAATTCACACTCAGTGGAGCTGATTGGGATATAGGTGAGGCTTCAATCATGTATTCCGGAAAGCGGATTGAAGTCAGTGATTTCAGACTCTGGCATGACAATCAGTTCATAAGCATATCCGGTGTGGCTTCCGATTCAGAATTGGATGCAGTAGATATTTCCCTCGCCGACATCGACCTTGGTTTTATTTTTGATACCCTCAATATCAATTATGTCACATTCGGAGGCATAGCCACTGGTGAACTCGGTGCATCGGGAGTTTTCACAACTTCTCCCGTAGCTTCCACCAAGACGCTCGAAGTCAAGAATTTAAGCTACAATGATTGTGTGATTGGTGATGGAGTTATACGCTCGCGTTGGGTGAACGATGAGAAGGAGGTGGAGATTAAGGCCGATATCCTTTCAGATTCCAGAAGGGTAGCTACCATCGACGGTGGTATATGGCTTGGAGCCGATTCTCTCAATTTCCAGATAAATGCCGATAAGGTCAATGTAGGTTTCCTGAAGCCCTTCATGTCGGCTTTCACATCCGACGTTGGAGGACGTGCATCCGGTTGGGCCAATCTTTATGGAAATTTCCATGACATCGATCTGCAAGGCCGTCTTTTCGCTGACTCCGTCGGTATGAAGGTGGATTATACCAACGTTTATTATCATGGCACAGATTCCGTAAGTATTGACCCCGGCAGGATTGACATTCCCGGCTTTATCCTTCGCGATTGCTATGGTCATACCGCCGTTTTGTCTGGATGGCTGACTCACAATTATTTCCATGAACCTCGTTTTGAGTTCAAGATCAGCGATGCCGACCGTCTGCTTTGTTATGACACTAATGCTTCCATCAATCCCGTCTGGTACGGACGTATCTTCGGCAATGGTGGTGGTGTGCTTCGAGGCTGGCCTGGAGGCGTAGCCATCGACGTTGAGATGGCTACTGCTCCTGAATCCAACTTTACATTCGTAATTTCAGATGAGCAGGAAGTGGGTGAATATAACTTCCTCACATTCTCCGACCGAAAAAAGGAAGCCAACACTCCGGCTCCCGTCGATACAGTGCCCGACATTGTTAAATCGTTCCAGAAAAAGATTGAGGAGGAGATGAACATACCCTCGCTCTTTTCGCTCAATCTCTTTGGCAACATTACTCCGGACGCACTGCTTACCATCGTAATGGATCCACAGGCAGGCGATAAAATCACTGCACGCGGAGACGGCCCCATGCAGATTTCATATGATTCGGAATCTGACAATCTTTCTATGTATGGAAAATATACCCTTGCTGAAGGAAAGTATAATTTCACCCTTCAGGATCTCATCCTGAGAGATTTCTCCATCCGTCCCGGAAGTTCCATCTCCTTCAATGGCAATCCTCTCCATGCCAATCTCGACATTATGGCGGCATATAGGGTCAACACAAATCTCTCTGACCTCGATGAAAGTTTTTCCTACGATCCGGAACTCAACCGTACAAATGTTCCGGTTGATGCCATGCTCGCCATATCAGGAGAGATGGATCATCCTGACATCTCTTTTGATATCGAACTGCCGACCCTTACTTCCGACGTGGCACGTAAGGTGAAGAGCATCATCTCCACTGATGATATGATGAATCGTCAGGTGCTCTACCTGCTCGCCCTCAACCGTTTCTATACCCCGGAATATATGACTAATTCCGGAAATGGAGGAGAATTGGCCTCCGTTGCTTCCTCCACTCTCTCATCGCAGCTTTCGAGAATTATGGGTCAGCTTACGGATAAAGTGACCCTTGCACCATCTTTCCGCTCAGACAAGGGTGACTTCTCTGATTTCGAGATGGATCTTGCCCTTTCCTCCCGTCTGCTCAATAATCGGTTGCTTCTCAACGGCAATTTCGGTTATCGCGACCGCTCTGCTTCTTCCACTACGTTTATCGGAGACTTTGATATTGAATATCTGCTAAACCGTACTGGAAATCTGCGTCTGAAGGCCTACAATCATTTCAATGACCAGAATTATTATCTCAAATCCTCCCTTACAACCCAAGGTATAGGCATCACTTACAGAAAAGATTTCGACAATCCCTTCACTTTCCTGCGCAAACGTAAAAAGAATCCGCTTCTTCCCGCTTCCACTGCGGCAAAGCAGGATGAATCGGAAACATTGGAGAGCGAAGAAAAGAAGTCTGATAAAAAATGAATGATTGAGGGAGTGAAATTAGGATTATTGATTTTCAATAAATATTTTTTGCAATTCCGAATATAATCATTAACTTTGCGCAATGAAAAAATGGGGTGCAAGTGAAACTGTGCCCTCATATACCTATTTGAACGCAAATGAAAAGAACCTCAATCAATCTGCTTTGCATATTAATCATCGGAATCCTTTCGGTTTCGGTGCTTCTTCCCGCCTATTATTTGGGTGCAAGTTTCACGGAGGGTTTTCGCATGGGTTATGAGATGGCTGATGACAGGAATGTCCCTTCAGTAGAAATGCAAGCCCTGGAAGTTTATTTCGAGCCTTCTGCCGAAATGATGCTCTTCCCGAAGGATACAATCACTTTTGATGATGGAAGACGCATCCCGGTGGTGGTGAAGCGTGCATCGATTCTGGCAGATAAGGAACGTATTCCCACCACTCCCATATGGCTCTCGGGTGGGTGCTACGTCCTTTCGCTTGTATGCCTTGTGCTTCTTGTCATTAAATTTGTGAAATTCATCATCAATATCAATAAGGGAAAGATCTTCGTCCAAGCCAATGTTAAGTTGCTCAGGGCTGTTTCTTTCTATCTTATAGCCATTTCTGTACTCAATCTCGTTACAGGACTGGCCGGTGAATATATGGTGAGTGCACTCGGTCTTTCGCTTGAAGGATATGCCGTATCCGCCTATTGGACTCTCCCATGGAGCAATCTCCTTATCGGTCTGCTTGCCCTTCTTGTGGCTCAGATATGGAGCCGCGGAATAAGTCTTGAGGAGGAAGTGAGACTCACAGTTTGATGTTTCTGATAGGTTACCAACCGGATAAAACCCACGAATTAAGATGCCGATTGTAGTAAATTTAGATGTGATGATGGCACGCCGTAAGATCTCCCTTGGAGAGCTTGCGGAGCGTATGAACATCACACCCTCCAATCTCTCCATCCTGAAGACCGGGAAGGCGAAGGCTATCAGATTCTCAACACTGATGAGTATTTGCCATCAACTCGATTGCCAACCCGGCGATATCCTCGAATATCGCCCTGACCCCAATGACTTCAAGGAGGAGAAGGAAGAGTAGGAATTAGGCTGTGAAGGTATTAGGTCTGCCCTAAAGCCTAAAGCCTAACGCCTAAAACCTAAAACCTAACGCCTAAAGCCTTAGAACATACTTTTAACCACTATAATTAATTTACTGACTCAACCATGAGACTGACAAAAAATCTGCTTATGCTCACACTCGCCGGAGGGCTCGCCCTCAGCGCCGGTGCCGAGCATCTGAAGAGCCTCAATGCTTCCGGTATTGACAAGACTACTCCGGCTGGCGAGGACTTCTACACCCACGTCAACAAGGGATGGATGGAAGCCAACCCCCTTACTCCCGAGTATGCGCGCTATGGTTCATTCAATGTGCTCTCTGACTCCAGCCAGCACCGCCTTCAGCGTATCATCGACGGGCTCGCCACGTCCAACCATCAGCCCGGCACCACCGCATTCAAGGTAGCCACTCTCTACAAGAGCGGTATGGACTCCATTCGCCGCAATCAGCTTGGTGCAGAACCTATCAAGGCCGACCTCGCCAAAATCGAGAACACATCCCGCGATGGCATGGAGGATCTTTTCTACTGGATGCACAAGTATTATGGATCGCCGCTGATCTCTGCCGGTCCGATGAACGACATGATGAACAGCCAGGAACTCGCCATGTATGTGGCCGGTGCTCCCATCACCCTCGGTGACCGCGACTATTATCTGAAAAATGACAAGCGCAACAAGGAGATCCGCGAGGCTTACAACAAGCTTATCGTCGGCCAGATGATGAATGCCGGTTATTCGAAGAAGGATGCCCAGAGAATCGCCAAGAATGTCATGAAGATCGAGACTCTTCTTGCCGACTCCACATGGACCAAGGAGGAATCCCGCAACATGCAGGCTCAGTATAACCCTCGCACCATGGAGCAGCTTCAGGCAGCTTATCCCTCAATCAACTGGAAGAAGTTCTTCAACACTACTATGGGTATCGATCCCGAGGGTGTAATCCTGACTACTCCCAACACCATCGAACAGGGCGCTAAGCTCTTTAGCACTCTTACTGACCGTGAGCTCAAGGATCTCTATCTCTGGGAATACGTATCAAGTGCCGCTCCTTATCTCAGCGACGATTTCGCCAATACTTCCTTTGAGTTCAGCAAGGTTATGAGCGGCGTGGAGCAGATGCGTCCCCGCTGGAAGCGTGTGCAGGGTGTAGTGGAAGGAAGCCTCGGCGAGGCTCTTGGTGAGCTCTATGTAGCCGAATACTTCCCCGAAAGCTCCAAGAAATATATGGAAGGTCTTGTGGAGAATCTCCGTAATGCCCTCGCAAAACATATCATGCATCTCCCCTGGATGAGCGACGACACTAAGGTGCAGGCTCTCAGCAAGCTCAACGCCATCACTGTAAAGATCGGTTATCCCGACAAGTGGAAGGATTACTCCTCAATGGAAATCTCTCCGGAACTTTCCTACTGGGACAACGTGCATAACGTTCAGATGTGGGTAAATGATGAATACCTCTCCAAGTGGGGTAAACCCGTTGACCGCACTGAATGGGGAATGACTCCGCAGACAATCAACGCTTACTACAATCCTCTCAACAATGAGATCGTATTCCCCGCCGGTATTCTTCAGGCTCCGTTCTTTGATCCCAACGCCTCCGATGCTGAGAACTATGGCGGTATCGGCGTTGTAATCGGTCATGAGCTTACCCACGGATTTGACGACCAGGGCTGCAACTTCGATAAGGATGGCAACATGATCAACTGGTGGACTGCTGAGGATAAGGCAAGCTTCGACAATCTTACCAAAGGCCTTGTAGAGCAGTTCAACGAAGTAGAGGTACTTCCCGGTCTTCATGCCAATGGTGAGTACACTCTCGGCGAGAACATCGCCGACCAGGGTGGCCTTCGCGTTGCCTACACAGCGTTCCTCGACTCTCAGGCAAAGAAAGGTGTCGATGTCAACAGCGCAGAGGCCCTTATCGATGGCTTCACACCCGCACAGGTATTCTACATGAATTTCGCCAACCTCTGGGCACAGAATATCCGCGACGAGGAAATCCGTTCGCTCACTACAGGCGATGTACACTCCCTCGGAAATCTCCGTGTAAACGTTTCGCTTCGCAACATCCAGCCCTTCTTCGATGCATTCAACATCACCGAGGGCCAGAAGATGTATCGTCCCGAATCCGAGCGCGTAATCATCTGGTAATATCTTTACCGGGGAGGGAGCCCCGGCGGGGCTGAACCTCGGTAAACCGGGTACGAAGTGCCCTTCCAAGATAACTTCATCTTTACCGGGGAGGGAGCCCCGGAGGGGCTAAAACCTTGGTAACCGGGTACGAAGTACCCTTCCAGGACAACATTCATCTTTACCGGGAAGGGAGCCCCGGAGGGGCTAAAACCTTGGTAAACCGGGTACGAAGTGCCCGGCTCGATACACCAATAACAATTATTTTTAGACACCCCGTCAACAGCGCTTGCGCTGTTGACGGGGTGTCCCTCTTTCCTAACATCAAACCAACCCATCCTAATTTCCGTTTTATACAAAAACATTAATCTCAAGACACTATGGAATACATCACAGAAAAAGACCGCATCTATGCCGAAGATAAGGCCGGAAACATAGTTGCAGAAGTTACCTTCCCCTCCCACGACGGTGTCTCAACAATCAACCATACCTTCGTAGACCCATCCCTCAGAGGTCAGGGTGTTGCCGCCGAACTCGTAAAACTCGCCGCAGACAAAATCCTCTCGGAAGGTAACAAAATAGCTGCAACCTGCTCCTATGCTGTAGCATGGTTCAAGCGTCATCCGGAATACCCCGTAGTATGTTTAGGACCTGAAGCCTGCAGCATCAAATCAAAACACTAAATCAATCAAACTCATAATATTAACTCAGTTAAGAAATTCTGCAATGCTTCTAACAATGTTCGTGCACAAAATAAGCTGATGTTGTTTACAAGACTGATAATCAGTTAAATAGATTGCTTTAATCAATTTTTCTCAAAAATAATTGCTGAAAAATTTTGTGGAGTAAAAAATAAGTTGTAATTTTGCAGCGTAAACAAGGAACACTTGTTACTGACTGGGGCATTAGCTCATCTGGCTAGAGCGTTTGACTGGCAGTCAAGAGGTGACCAGTTCGAGTCTGGTATGCTCCACAACCTCTATTTTAAATCAGTTGATACTTCCATTAGTGTCAACTGATTTTTTATTTATCTTATTGACAATCAAGAAGTTTTCGCGAATCTTAGTGATTTCTGCTTATTCTTGTTCTCATGATTTTAGCGTGCATATTCAGCCGGATTTTCATGAGAATCGAATAGAAATGTGCATGATTTGTGATGGCTTTGTGGTGGGTCAGGAATCTTTGGAAAGTAGAAGCTATATTTTTTTGTCTACTTCACAAATAGAACAATCCTCTCATCCCCGAGCTGCGCTCAGGGATGAGAGGATATAATAGAGAGCTAAGGCCGGGCACTTCGTACCCGGTTTACCGAAGTTCAGCCCATCCGGGGCTGCAATTTCTATTGCTGTCACTATACGTATATGTGAGATTTTCTAAACAGTTGTTGGATGAAACTAATCATGTCGGAAAAGACTGACCTATGATACAGGAGAAGGAGATTTCGGATCGGTTGTCGATTTCGGATGTAAAGGAACTTGCAAGAAGGGCGGGGGAAGACCCGGCTTTCAAGAGTAGGCTTCTGGTGTCTGCTTTGTCTGCAAAGGGGAGAAGTGCCAATAATGCACTGTGGGTGTTGACGCATTTGGATGAGTCGGAAAATGTATGGTTGGGGGAGAATAGGAATGCTCTGATTGACGCTGTCCTTGAGCAGCAGGAGCCTACACCTAAGCGGATTTTGTTGCAGTTGCTTCGTCGGCTTGAGTATGAAGCAGAAGACTTGCGCTCTGACTTTCTTGATTTCTGTCTGTCAAAGATCAATTCTGAGTGCGAACCCTACGCGGTCCGCGCCAATTGTATTCACATCGCTTTAAAAATCTGCCGTCATTACCCGGAACTCCTGACCGAACTCAATCAGCACCTTGAGTTGCTTTCCCTCCAATCCCTTTCTCCCGGCCTAAAGAGCGCCTTGCGACAAACACAGAAAAAGCTTGTAAGAATACTTTGATTGTTCATACTATAATAAAACAGAACGACATCCACGAAATGACGCGGATGTCGTTGCTGTATCGTATGAAATATTCCTCAGTTGAGAGGTATGAGTCTTACTTGAAGAGGTACTGGGAAGAAATGCTCTGGTTGTTGTGGATTCGGCGGATTGTGTCAGCGAAGAGCTTGGCCACGGGGAGCACCACTGCTTTCTCGTTCTCCTTAAGGTAGGGGATGGAGTCGGTGAAGATGATCTGGGTGAGTCCACTGGCTTTAACACGGTCGGTGGCGGGATCGCTCATCACAGCGTGGCTGGCAAGGGCGCGTACGCTCTTTGCACCGAACTCCATGAGAAGGTCGGCTGCCTTGGTGATGGTGCCTGCAGTGTCTACAATGTCGTCAACGAGTATCACGTTCTTCCCCTCGACGTCGCCGATGACTGTCATCTTGTCTACCACGTTGGCTTTAGCACGGGTCTTATGGCAGAGTACCAAAGGCACATCGAAATATTTTGCATAGGAGTTGGCACGTTTCGCACCGCCTACGTCAGGAGAGGCGATCACCATATCCTTGAGGTGAAGACCCTCAATCCAGGGGATAAAGATAGAAGAGGCGTAGAGATGATCTACGGGAACGTTGAAGAAGCCCTGAATCTGGTCGGCATGGAGGTCCATTGTGATCAGACGGTCGATGCCTGCAACACTCAGAAGGTCGGCCACAAGCTTGGCGGCGATGGATACTCTCGGCTTGTCCTTGCGGTCCTGACGTGCCCAACCGAAGTAGGGGAGCACTGCGATGATCTTGCCGGCTGAAGCTCTTTTGGCTGCGTCTACCATCAGGAGTAGCTCCATGAGGTTATCGCTGCTGGGGAATGTGGACTGTACGAGATAAACCTCAGCACCGCGGATAGACTCTTCGAAACCTACCTCGAACTCGCCGTCGGCGAAGCGCTCCACTTTCATTTTGCCGAGTTCTATGCCAAGATCCTTACAGATTGACTCACCAAGATACTGGCTTTTGGAGCCTGCGAACACCTTGATGGGGGGTAATGAATTACTCATGATAAAGATAGAATATTAATTGCTTCACAAAATTACTCAATCATTTTCTATTACTCAACCTTCCGGCAAGCTTTTTTTGACCTTTCCTTGTTTTTTCTTACCGGACGAAGCTTTTTCTTCCTTTTTTTGGAGGCATAGTGCTACTGCTCCCGATCCACCAATCTTTATTCTCAAAGGTTCGTTTCTTAAGACTTCCACCTCCAGCTCGTCTCCGAATAGAAGCTCCTTAGACTCCCGCTTACCCTCTTCAAGGCCTGACATATCAAATGCAAGGTCGGGAATATTGATACGGACCTCTCTTTCTTTTCGGTCGAAATTGACTACCACAAGCACTATCTCATCTGCAGTGTAACGCAAAAAGGCATACTGACTGTGAGGATCAAAGTTTGGATTCTCAAGATTTACGTACATCAAGTCGAAGAAGTTTCCTTCGCGAAGTGCCTCATCATCATTACAGAGGGTGAGTACTCTTCTGTAGAAATCTCTCAGCCAAAGTTCGGATGAGTTTGAATTTTTGCCGAAATGCTTACCGTCGGCATACCAGCGCCTCATCGTGTCATAGCTCCAATAATCGAAAATTGTGGATCGGTCATTGTCGCCGGCAAATCCCTCATTGTCCTTTGCCGGCTCGCCGAGCTCCTGTCCGTAATAGATCATCACGGGACCCTTTGAGATAAAGGCCGTTACTGTAAGATAGGGCACCACCCGCATGGGATCCGAAGCAAATGCTTTTGATGCAAACCTCACCTCATCATGATTCTCAAGAAAATTGAGCATCCTGTCGCCGATGCCGTCAACTGTCTGCCAGCACTGTGTCAGTCTGGCTGCTGAATGATTATGACGCTCTATGGATACGAGTGTATCGTAGAGATTCACCTTGTCATATAGATAGTCAAAGCATCCGTAGTCGAGGAAAGGACGGTAGAGAGCCACGTCATATATTTCCCCGATAAAGATAACTTCGGGGTATCTCGCCTTGACTTGCTGAATTACCCAATGCCAGAAGGGGAGTGGCACCATAAACACCATGTCGCATCGGAATCCGTCGATCCCTTTCCCACACCAATAGAGAAGAATGTCGAGCATCTTTTTCCAAGTGTCTGGGATAGGATGGAAGTGTTCGCTGCGGTCGCCGTAGTCGAGTCCGTAATTGAGTTTTACGGTCTCATACCAGTCATACTCTCCGCAGAAAGCATTGAAGCAGTCGTTGCCTGTAGCCTTTGATGGAAACTCATTATACGGCTGATCTCCCTCCTTGTCAAGGGGAATGGAAGGCGAAAACTTCTGATTCGGGATATAATAATAATTGTTGTCGGCCTCGAAAAACTTTGTCTTGTCGTCGTCGGCACCAAAATCCTTCACACCTTCGGGAGCCATATCGCTTCTATACTCTCGTGCGGTATGGTTGGGGACAAAGTCAAGGATCATCTTCATTCCGGCCTTATGAACTCTCTTCACGAGATTTTCAAACTCCTTCATGCGGCTTTTGACGTCATCAGCTAATGCTGGATCCACATCATAATAATCGCATATGGCGTACGGCGAACCGGCTTCTCCCTTCACTACGTTGGGATTCTGAGAGGGCAGACCATCAAACTTGCTTTTCGTGGCATGTTCAATTATACCCGTAAACCAAATCATATTGACTCCAAGTCCTGCAATCTCCTTAAGGAGAGCCGGAGTATAATCGCTCATCTTTCCACTGCCATTTTCAGCCAGCGAACCGTGTCTTACAGGGTTCTCACACTTATTGGTGAAAATGCGCGGAAAAACCTGATATATTATCGGTCGATCGTCTTTTTTCATCTAAATATAAAGTTTCATCCATCCCCATCCCAAAATACCTTAACGCCTAAAATCTTAAATCTAAAGCCTAAAATCTAAAGCCTAATTCCTAATTCCTAATCACTTACAGTATTCCTCCAGCACCCTGCAAGCTGCATCATACCCGAGTGCTGCCGCCTTGCGGAGCGAAGTCATGTCGAAAGTGCCCATAGTGGAAAGGGCAGGAGGGGAGATCACAATGTCACACATTCTTATATCCTGAAGCATGTTTGCTTTCGACATGAGATGATAACTGCGCATCGCAATGTCAAGCAAAGAGTCCTTGTAATTGTATGTGCGGTTGAGCGGTGAGCAATTGCTGGCCACAAGTGTCGAACAACAGTCGCGTATAGCCCAAGCCGGAAGATTGCGTAGCACACCGCCATCCACGTAATGAACGCCATTGATCACCACCGGTGTGAATACAATCGGAATACTGCAGGATGCCACAACTCTGGGCACTATCTCACCCTTCGACCAGCCCACACTTTTGCCATGGTCGAAATCAGTGGCACACACAACAGTCGGGAGTTTAAGCTCCTCAAGTCGTTGCACAGGCAGCCATGACTCAAGCAATTTTGAGAATCGTTTGAGTTTCATGAAACCTTCCTTGGGAATGGCCCATTCGGTGAAATCCTGGAATTTCTTGCCATCGGCAAAACATTCAATCATCTCATCGGTGGTGAGTCCGGAAGCATAAAGCACAGCCGCGATACTGCCGGCTGAAACCCCGGCTACGATACTAGGCTTCATGTCAAACTGCTCGAGAGCCTTTAGCACACCTATGTGTGAGAATCCTTTCGCACCGCCGCCGCTAAGTGCTATACCAATACTGTTTTCACGTGCGAATCCGATGCGTTCCAGGATTCCGTCAATTGTCCATGACATATATCAAAAACTTCTTTTCTGCTCATCCCCTTGCAGCAGCCTTCCAATATCATTTCGGAACCACCCTGCAGGGAATATGCAAAATTAGCCATTTTTTGTAAATTTAAAAATATCTAAAATTGTAAATTTACAAATATCTCAGGAGTGTGGAGGCTTTTCTTTCTGTCTCTTCCCATTCTGCGGCCGGGTCGCTTTCGGGCATTATCCCTCCTCCGGCAAATAGGGCTGCGTATCCTTCTTCGAGACGCATGCTGCGTAGGTTTGCGAAAATATCGCAATCGCCATTCTCGGCTATTACGCCTAAGTAGCCTCCGTAATAGCCTCTCTCGAAACCTTCCAGTTCCTTTATATCGGCGAAGGCTTCTTTAGAAGGAAATCCACATAGTGCCGGAGTGGGGGATAGGGAACTTAGTATTTCATCCAATATCTCAAGTTTTGAATCTACATCGGGGTTCCCCGGCAATTCCGCATAGATGTCGCAGCAGAGGTGTTCCACCGGTCTGGCCTTGCGGGTATAAACCTTTCCTATATCCACCCTGGTGCATTCTTTCTCAAGGTTATCGGCAATGAAACGGGCCACTATAGCCTGCTCCTCTCGGTTCTTACTGTCCCACTCTCCTTCGCTGTCTGCCGGACGTGTCCCCGCAAGTGCCATTGTTGTGATTCTTCTTCCTCTTATCCGCAGTAGCAACTCGGGGGAAGCTCCCAACCATATACCGCTTCGTGGATCATTTACATAGAAGGTGAATACAGAAGGATACGCCTCACACAGGCGCATATATATAGCTTCGGGAGAATTGGTACTCTCCACCCGTTTTACTTTTGCCGCCACGGTCTTGCACGCCAGACCCTCTGCTTTGCGTTTACGTAATCTTCCGATGATGCTGCTCACATACTTTATATGGGCATTTTCAGAAGTGGATTCCACGGGAAAAGGAAAATATGGTGTGGAGAGAGACCGTAAATCAATACCCATTTCTCCTTCGTTCATCTTCTCTTTACAGAATATGAGCCGTTGGGCGGGATCGTTGTAAAAGGATGCCATCACCAGTCCCGGTCTGAGCCTGCCATCCGCAGTTTGTTCGGACGCGTATGCAATTATATGTCGGTCGGCATCCGGCAAGCGGCAACAAAAAAAAGAGAACCGGCAGGCGGTGGCCTTGGCCAGTTCCCTTATAATGTCAGATGCGCTTTTGGAGTTGTAATTCATTGTATAGCTCATCTGTTTATAGTGTCTAATAGTTGAATACTTATGATTGTGTGCTGATTGTGCGGATATAATCCCCGGCAAGTTCAAAGGGATATGCTTCCGTGACCTTGGCGAGGATATAATCACCCTCGGCCACATCTGCATCTTCGGGCAAAGCTACGAGTATTTCGGGGTCTACCTCCGGGGAATCCCATTGGGTCCTGCCCACGGCTGTGTCATCATCCTCGAATCTCTCTACAAGAACCTTCACTTCCTGTCCGATCATCCTGGAATTCAGCTCTTCGGAAATCCCTTCCTGAATCTCCATCAACTCATCGAGACGTTGCTGCTTCACTTCCTCAGGAATGGAATCTTCAAAATGGCGGGCAGCATAGGTGTCGTTCTCCTCACTGTAGGCGAAGGCTCCCATACGCTCAAACCGCTGGGTGCGTACAAATTCCTTCAACTCCTCGAAAGCCTCTTCATCCTCGCCCGGGAATCCGGTCATGAGTGTGGTGCGTATCTTTATTTCCGGCACACGACGGCGTATCTCCTGAAGCAGATTGAGGGTCTCCTCTTTGGTAATATGCCGCCGCATATTGGAGAGCACCTTGTCAGAGATATGCTGCAACGCAATGTCAAGATATTTGCAGACATTTTCGCGACGTGCAATCACATCGAGAAGTTCCATCGGGAAATCGGCCGGATAAGCATAATGGAGCCTTATCCACTCCACACCGGGAATGTCGGCCATCCTGTCTATGAGTTCCGCTATCCGGTGCTCACCGTAAAGGTCAAGTCCGTAGCTGGATAAATCCTGGGCGATGACGTTGAACTCCGTCACTCCTTCGGCTACAAGCGTACGTGTCTCCTCCAATATCTCTTCAATAGGGCGCGACTTGTGTCTTCCTGTGATAAGTGGAATTGCGCAGAACGCACACATCCGGTTGCAACCCTCGGATACTTTGAGGTAGGTAGAATAGGGTGGTGTGGTGAGGGTTCTTTCCCATTCCTTCGGGGTAGTCTCTGAGCTTCTGTCGGGTAGAGTCTCGATGAAGTCTTTCCAATTGAATTTGCCATACCAGCGGTCGACACCTTCAATCTCGGCCTTCAGCTCCGACATATAACGCTCTGACAGGCATCCCATCACGATGAGATTGCCGATCGCTCCGGAGGCTTTCAACTCCTCAAGTTCAAGGATAAGCTGGATCGACTCCTCCTTGGCATCATTGATGAAGCCGCAGGTATTAACCACGACATATTCTCCATCCGGCGTCTCCGGGTCATGGGAAGTGCTGTATCCCTTCGATTCAAGCCGCCTCAGAAGTCGCTCGGAATCCACCAGATTCTTGGAGCAACCCATTGAGATTATGTCAATGTGATTCTTTCTGTAACCCATTATCGCAGTTATGGTAAATTAAGTCTCTCTTCCCAAAAACAAAATTGTAGGGCCGGATTATTATATGGCATCCCCGAAGAGTGATTTTACGAACTCGTCGGGACGGAACACCTGCAGATCCTCCAATC
>CAZPQD010000002.1:0-28947 GCA_964588625.1 uncultured Sangeribacter sp.
AACGTGGCCAAGTGCGTCGTCCTTAACGATACAGATTGTTACGCCTGAGGGAGCAAGGTTCTTCTGTGCACCTGCATAGATGAGGTCATATTTGCTTACGTCTACCGGACGAGAGAAGATGTCGGAGCTCATGTCGCAGATCATGCGTACGGGCACCTCGGGATCCTTGCGGATTTCTGTTCCGTAGATGGTATTGTTGGAAGTGTAGTGGAAGTAGTCAACGTCAGCAGGCACTGTGTAGTCCTTCGGAATGTAGTTGTAGTTCTTGTCCTTGGAGGAAGCTACTACGTCAACCTCGCCGAAGAGCTTGGCTTCCTTGATGGCCTTGTTTGCCCATACGCCTGTGTCGAGATATGCAGCCTTCTTGTTGAGGAAGTTCATCGGAGCCATAGCGAACTGGAGGCTGGCACCGCCGCCGAGGAAGAGTACGCTGTAGCCCTCGGGCACGTTGAGAAGCTCTTTCACGAGGGCCACGGCCTCGTCGACCACTGCCTGGAACTGCTTGCTGCGGTGGGAGATCTCGAGGATCGAAAGACCCATGTCAGCGAAGTTCAGCACTGCGTCGGCAGTATTCTTGATGGTGTACTGGCTCAGAATCGAGGGGCCAGCATAGAAATTGTGCTTTTTCATGATTTTTCGTTTAGTTTTATGTAGGTTCGAAAAATTACCGCAAATTTAGTCCTTTTATTTGATTCCCCAAAATATTTTGACGTTTCCAACTCATATTTTGACGTTTCTTCGGAATATTCGGTTGTTTTCGCAATTTATCGGGGATTTTTCATCTGTTTCCGCCGTGTCTGCGCCTCTGCGTCTCATCCATGCGTGCTTCGGAGGGATTGTCGCCGGCCTGCCAGAATCGGGTGCCTGCAAGCGCGTCGGGAAGGAACTGCTGCTCTACGTAGTTGCCTTCGTAGTCGTGGGCGTATTTATAGCCTTCGCCATACCCTAACTCTTTCATTAGCTTCGTCGGGGCGTTGCGCAGATGAAGCGGCACGGGCAGGTTGCCTGTCTCCCTCACTTTCTGCTGGGCGGCTCCGATGGCTTTGTAGGCACTGTTGCTCTTGGCCGACGTGGCCAGGTAGATGGTGCATTCGGAGAGCACGATCCTTCCCTCGGGCCATCCTATCTTCTGCAGGGCGTCGAATGTGGCGTTGGCAAGAAGCAATGCGTTTGGATTCGCCAATCCAATATCCTCGGCAGCAAGGATCACGAGCCTCCGGGCTATGAAAGCAGGGTCCTCACCACCTTCCACCATCCTCGCCAACCAATAGACAGCTGCGTCGGGATCGCTCCCCCTCACCGACTTGATGAAGGCGGAGATGATGTCGTAGTGCATCTCGCCGTTCCGGTCGTAGGCCGCGGGATTCTCCTGCAGACGGTGGGCCACTGTCTCATCATCTATCTTTACAACCTCTCCGGCAGGCGTAGATTGCTCTATAAGGTCAAGGATATTGAGCAACTTGCGCGCATCTCCACCGGCGTAGCGGAAGAGTGCGGAAGTGCTTTCTATCTCGAATTTCCTTTTCTTCAGGATCGGATCTTCCTTAAGGGCTCTTTCAAGCAAATGCTCAAGGTCTTCTTTGTCGAGGGGTTTGAGTGTGTAAACCTGCGCACGCGAAAGCAACGGCCTTATCACTTCAAAGGAGGGATTCTCTGTAGTGGCACCGATTAACGTCACTATTCCCTGCTCAACTGCCCCAAGCAGTGAGTCCTGCTGCGCCTTGTTGAAGCGGTGGATCTCATCTATGAAGAGGATAGGGCGCGCTCCGCCGCCGAAAAGGCCATTGGCTTCTGCCTTGCAGCGGTCGAGCACTTCCCTTACATCTTTCACGCCGGAAGTCACGGCACTCAGCGTATGGAACGAGGCGTCGGTGGATTTTGCTATTATCTTTGCGAGTGTGGTCTTTCCTACCCCGGGAGGTCCCCAGAGTATGAAGGAGTTGATATGGCCTGTCTCGATCATCCGCCTCACGATACCGTCAGGTCCTACCAGGTGCTGTTGCCCGATGTAGTTGTCAAGGCTCGTAGGCCGCAGACGTTCTGCCAATGGTATATTGCCGTTCATCGCAATCTCATTCATCGTGATCTCAGGAGGTTGATGAGCTTGTCAAGGTCGATTTCCGCAAGGCTCCTGACGGTAGTGTCGGAATATTCGGCGAGTCTGTCGGCGGGATATGTGCCGGCCACGCCCACAACGTAGCATCCTGCCGCATGACCGGCCTTCACCCCCTGCATGGAGTCTTCAAACACCACACAGTTGCGCGGGTGCGCACCGGTGATGCCTGCTCCCATCAGATAACCTTCCGGGTGTGGCTTGGAATGGCTCACGCGGTCGCCGGTGATGATCTCCACAAACCGGCTCTCCATCTCCGGCAACTGCCTGCGGAGAATCGCCATCTTGTCACGGTTGCTGCTCGTCACGAGCACGGCTCGCTCCCCACGGTCGGAAATGGCCTGAAGCAACTCGGCGGCTCCGCTTGTATAGCCGTAGACCATGCACCCTTCCTTGAGTGCAAGCATATCCCTCACTTTCAATTGCGTCCCGGCATCGGGATAATAAGTGGAGAGAATATTGTCAAGGGTAGTGCCTTTGATGACGTGGGCGAAGCTTTCCACTCCCGTGGGAAAGCAGTCGTCAATCTCCTCCCATATACGGGTGTATTGTTCCTCACTGTCGATCAGCACTCCGTCAAGATCGAAAAGAAATCCTATCAAGGTGTCAGCGTCAGTAGCTTTCATAATTATCCTTATTCCGTAAGCTTATCACTAATTCCGAAAGCTTTGGTTTCTCTCGGCTGCTACGGATGATTGCAAAATTAATAAAAAAATCCCTCATCGGCAAATCCGGGATAAATTGAGACAAATTCAGAATAAGCACCTCTATTTAAAATAAATTGGCTGTCTCAGAAAATTTAGTTACTTTTGCAAATTATATCTACAGGATAAAATATGCAGGAAGTTTCATTACGTGTTTCGCCCAAGACAGCGGCCATCCCCGATCTGTTGGCTGGGGAAGTGGCTCGACATCTCGGAGTAAAGGTCTCCGACATCAACGGATGGAGGATACTGCGTCGTTCGGTGGACGCCCGCCAACGCCGTGTGATGATGTCGCTGACCGTGGGGGTGGCCTTGGGCGATGAGCAGTTGCCGGAGGCTGCCTACGAAGCGGAAACTTTTGCTCCAATCCCGGCCGACGCTCCGCAGGTGATCGTTGTAGGAGCCGGACCTGCCGGACTTTTCGCAGCCCTCGAGGCTATTGCCTGCGGGATGCGTCCCATCGTGCTTGAGCGTGGGAAGGATGTCGACACGCGTCGCATCGACATTGCCCGTATTAGCCGTGAGGGAAAGGTGGACCCTGAATCGAACTATTGCTTCGGCGAGGGTGGGGCGGGGGCATACAGCGACGGCAAGCTTTACACCCGCAGCAAGAAGCGCGGTGACGTGCGCCGTGTGCTCCAGCTCCTACATCAGCATGGCGCCTCGGAGTCGGTGCTCATCGATGCACACCCGCATATAGGCAGCGACCGCCTTCCGGACGTGATCCGCAATATCCGGCAGACCATCATCGACTGTGGTGGCGAAGTGCATTTCTCCACTCACGTTTCTTCCGTAATAATCAAAGATGGAATCGTGATTGGAGCCAGAACTTCCGACGGCAAGGAATATTTCGGGCCCGTAGTGCTGGCTACAGGCCATTCCGCACGTGATGTCTACCGGATGTTGAATGATTCCGGGGTAACTCTCGAAGCCAAGGGTTTTGCAATGGGGGTCAGGCTTGAGCATCCTCAGAGTCTCATCGACCGTCTGCAGTATCATTCTCCCGAAGGGCGCGGTAAATATCTTCCGGCAGCTGATTATAATTTTGTGACGCAGGCCGACGGAAGGGGAGTCTATTCCTTCTGCATGTGTCCGGGAGGTGTCATTGTGCCGGCTGCTTCAGCTCCTGGTGAATTTGTGGTCAACGGTATGTCGGCCTCCGCGCGTGCCGGACGTTGGGCTAATTCCGGTATGGTGGTGGAGATACGCCCCGGAGACTTCCCGGAATATGAGAAATATGGTGCGCTGCAGCTAATGTATCTGCAGGAGGATGTGGAGCGCCGTTTTTTCAAGGCCGCTCAAGACAGCTTGAACGCTCCCGCCCAGCTGATGACCGACTTTGTGGCAGGCCGGCCTTCCGAAGCTTTGCCGAAGGGGAGTTACCCGGCAGGAATGCATCCGGAACGCGTCGACCTTCTCTTGCCGGAATTCGTCAGCAGGAGGTTGCAGCAGGGCTTCCGCGATTTCGACCGCAAGTGCCGTGGGTTTTTGACTCCGGAAGCAGTGGTGGTGGGTCTGGAATCCCGCACTTCAAGTCCGGTGAGGATTCCCCGCGACCCGGAAACCCTCTCTCACACGGAAATCAAAGGACTTTTCCCGGCGGGTGAGGGAGCCGGTTATGCCGGCGGCATTGTCTCCGCAGCAATCGACGGTCAGCGCTGCATGCGCGCTGCTGCTGAATACGTTAAGCAGGAACGGGAAATTTTAGGTAAAAACTTTGACTCAATTCTTGAAAATTTATAAGACTATTGAATGGCAGTCATACTTAATATAGAGACTTCCGGACACATCTGTTCGGTGGCCTTGACAAAGGATGGGATGGTGGAGTTCCAGCTCGACAATGACGAGGGGATGAAGCACGCTGAGGTGCTTGCTCCTTTCGTGGAGGAGTGCATGAAGGAGCTGCACCGAAAGGGGGAGCAACTTGATGCAGTAGCAGTCAGTATCGGACCGGGCTCCTACACGGGACTCCGTATCGGTCTGTCGCTCGCGAAGGGACTCGCTTTCTCGCTCGGTCTGCCGCTGATCGGTATCCCGACTCTGAAGATTCTGGCTGTAAAGGCTATGTTCCGCAATCTTCCCTGGACCGGCGAGGAGATCCTTCTCCCGATGCTTGATGCCAGGAGGATGGAGGTGTATGCGGCAGCCTATGATTTTGCCTTGAATGCTCTCGATGGTCCGCGAGCTGTTGTCGTGGACTCCGATTCATGGAGCGATCTTTTTGATTCGGGACGGCAGGTATGGCTCATGGGCGATGGTTCGGAGAAACTCACGGATGTCATCACTTCTCCCAATGCCCACTTCATCAAGGGTCTCCGGCCTTTGGCCAAGGATATGACGGCTCTCTCGGAAAAGGCCTTCCGTGAGAACGACTTTCTCGATTTGGCTTACTCTGTGCCTGAATACCTTAAGGAATATCAGGCCACAGTGGGGAAGAACAAGGTGCTGGAGGAAGCTAAGAAAAAATCTGCGACCCGTTCTGCCGGGGGTGTTTGAACTCCTTGAAGAAACATGATTAACGACACAAGAAAAATGATAGAAGAAAATAAGGATATACATATGATTCCCTACAACACGGGAATCGACAGGCTTGTGCTGTCGGAATATGGACGCCATATCCAGGACATGGTGGCTCATTGCCTGACGATTGAGGACCGGGAGAAGCGCAATGTATGTGCTGCGTCCATTGTGGACACAATGGCAACAATCGCTCCCGGCAACATCGGACCCGGCGGCGACCGTAAGAAACTGTGGGATCATCTCAACATCATCTCCGGTTTCAAGCTCGACATCGACTGGCCTGAGGGAGTGGCCACAGAACCTCCCGCACTCGCGGAGCACGCACCGCTACCGTATGCTTCGGGCAATCCCGGGATGCGCCATTATGGCCGTACGATTGAGATAATGGCCCGAAAGGTGGCGGAGATGGAGAATAGTCCTGAAAAGGATGTGGCTGTAGCCATGGTTGCCAATCATATGAAGAAGCTGTTGGTCATCAACAATCCCATGTCGGCTACGGATGCGCGTGTGCTCCACGACCTGGCTGTATTCACCGAAGGGGCCATCGACCTTGATCCGGCCTCTTATCCGCTGAAGGATTATCCCGAGTTTGAGACGCAGATTCAGAAAGTCAGAAAAAAGAAAAGAAAATGAGTTCGTTCATAGTGGAAGGCGGCCATAAGCTGCAAGGAGAGATCAGGCCGCAGGGTGCCAAGAATGAGGCATTGGAAGTCATATGCGCCACGTTGCTCACTCCGGAGAAGGTGGTCATCAGAAACATACCCCGCATCTCCGACGTGCGTAATCTCATAGCCCTGCTCCAGGAGATGGGTGTGAAGGTGAAGTTTCTTTCTGACTCGGAGTGCGAGTTTCAGGCCGACGACATTGACATCAGCTATATCCGCACTGAGAAATTCAGCCGCAAGGCACAGTCGCTGCGTGGGTCGGTGATGATCATAGGTCCGCTCGTGGCCCGTTTCGGTCAGGCTGTGCTCCCCAAACCGGGTGGCGACAAGATTGGCCGCCGCCGACTTGACACACATTTCCTCGGATTGCAGAAGCTCGGAGCCGATTTCCGCTATGATTGGGAAAACAAGATATATCATATCACGGCCAAGAATGGTCTGCATGGTACGTATATACTCCTCGACGAAGCCTCGGTGACGGGCACCGCCAATCTCATCATGGCAGCTGTGCTGGCTAAGGGTCAGACCACCATCTACAACGCGGCTTGCGAACCTTATATCCAGCAGCTTTGCAAGATGCTCGTCAGGATGGGTGCCAAAATTGATGGAATCGGTTCCAACCTCCTCCGAATCACGGGTGTCGAGAGTCTTGGGAGTGCCGACCACACTATGCTCCCTGACATGATTGAAGTTGGCAGTTTCATCGGCATCGCTGCCATGACGGGTTCTGACCTAACCCTCAAGGATGTCTCTGTCGACGACCTGGGCCCGATGCCGGACGCTTTCCGCCGTCTTGGCGTGAATCTGGAGATCATCGGTGATGACATTCGAATCAATCAGGAGAAAATCTATCAGATCGAGACATTCATCGATGGGTCCATCATGACTTTTGCCGATGCTCCCTGGCCCGGACTTTCGCCCGACTTGCTCAGTATCTTCCTCGTGGTTGCCACTCAGGCGTGCGGAAGTGTGTTGATTCATCAGAAGATGTTTGAGAGCCGCCTTTTCTTCGTGGATAAGCTTATCGATATGGGTGCCCGCATCATCCTCTGCGACCCTCACCGCGCTGCCGTTATCGGTTCGGGTAAATTCAACTCCCTGAGCGGCACTGATATGATTTCCCCTGATATACGTGCCGGAGTCGCCATGCTTATCGCCGCACTCGGTGCAAAGGGGAAGAGCCGTATCCAGAATATCGACCAGATCGACCGTGGCTATGAGAAAATCGATGAACGCCTGAACAGTTTGGGCGCAAATATCATTAGAATTGATGACTGACAGTCGTTGGTAATACCTCTTTCGGGTAATTCTTTAGATAAGTCCGAAGGTTGAAAGATGACTGCCAGTAGGAATTATACTGATTGATATTTTTTAGTTATGATTGAGAAAGATGATCTTCTGCCGGTAGGAAAATTTCAGCGCACTCATGCGTTGAAAGGTGAATTGAACGCCCTTCTGGACATAGACCCTGAATATTTTGAGGAGGAGAATCCGTTGATAGTGGATATGGATGGCATCATGGTGCCCTTCTATCTGGATACGGTGAGACCGAAGGGTGCCTCTTCTTTCCTGATAAAGCTTGACGGTGTGGACTCAGAAGAAAGTGCAAGACAATTCGTCAACAAGGCCATCTACGCGGGCAGGGAGAGCCTTTCTGAATTTATCGGCGAGGAATACCGCATAGCTGAGGATATGGAGGGCTACCGGGTAATCGATGAGACTCTCGGAGAATTGGGAGTGCTGTCGCATATCGACGACTCCACGGAGAATGCCCTTTTGGTGGTGGATACTCCTGACGGCGGCGAGCTACTCATCCCGGCTGTCGATGATTTCATCCTCTCTGTTGATGATGACAATGCTACTGTCTTCACTGCTGTGCCTCAGGGCCTTATTGACCTTAACTCTTCAAAAACGGAGTCAGTCAATTCAGATGAGGATTGATAGATTAATCGTTTGAAGATTCTTTATGTCTAATATTAAAAACACTGGAATTATGGCTGACAATCTGATTTATGACGAAGATAAATGTGTAGCTTTCATTCGCAAAGAACTCACTGACGAGGTCAATGAAAGCTGGACCGACGATGAAATACTCTACGTCGTGGATATCATATGGGATTATTATGAGAAGGAGGGTCTGCTCTCGCTCAATGCTGAAATCACAGAAGAGGAGGAGCTCGACATCGATAAGCTTATCCAGTATGTGGAGAAGCAATTGAAGAATGACGAGGAGTTCGTGATGGATCCCAAGGATATTCCTCTTGTTGTAAAAGGAGAACTTGATTATGAGCAGAGTCTGGAAGATTTTATCTAAGCGCCTGGCCCTGCTCCTCGGTAGCGTGGCGATATGCGTTGCATCCGCGTCGGCTGAAAAGCCGGTGCAGGGACAGCGTGACACTTCGCTCGACGATATGTCTTTCTTGGAGATGCTCAACTCTGTGGATGTTGGAAAGGGTTCGGAACTCATCCAGCAGTTCCAGACCAAGGAGGGAAAGACTCGACTGCTCAATGGCAAGTACAATCCAAAGGGGGAATGCACTGTGGAGGCCTACCGAAATAAGGAGGTGCTTCTCATCACTATTCCTGCCCATCTTCTCTTCGCGCCCAACGATACTGAACTGAAACACGGCGCTGCTGAATATCTTAGTCCGATTCGCCGTTACCTCAAGGATCCCGACATGTATAGGGTGATGCTCGTCATGCACACTGACAACACCGGTTCTGCTGCCTATCGTGACACTCTCACGGAAGAACGCGTGAATGCCGTTTTCGACTGGTTTGAGCATTCGGGAAGTGACACCCGCTACCTCTTCTCATACGCCATGGGCGATGATATGCCGCTCTTTGCCAACGACTCGATGGGAAATCGCGACAGCAACCGCCGCCTTGAGATCTACCTCGTTCCAGGCAAAAAGATGGTGGACCAAGCCAAAAAAGGCCGCATCGCCTTCTAATTCTTCTCCCTTTTAATTCTCATCAATGAATAGGGTCATTAAAATCAATGATTATATCCTTATATAAATGAATAAGATCCTTTAAAAAGGATCTGAATTAAATAGTTAGGAAGCGAATAAAAAAGGATACGGTCAAATGTATCCTTTTTTATTCATCTAATACGCTATAATTCCTAATTCCTCATTCCTCATTCCTAATTCCTCATTCCTAATTCCTCATTCCTAATTCCTCCATTAGTCCATCCTGCGTCGGTAGTCGTCGTAGGTGTATTTTCGAAGAAGAATAGGGTCTCCCTGTTCCGGCTGCAGATAGATTGAAGGATGGTCAATGCCGTTGAACATGTTGGTCTTCACTGTGGTATAGTGGTTCATGTCAAGTAGCGTCAGCCGATCACCGGGCTTCAGCGGTCGGCTGAATTTCCAAGTACCCACAAAGTCACCGCTCAGGCAGGAATTGCCACCCAGACGGTACTCATACGCCCCCTCGGCATCATCAGGCAACGCCTGGGCAATGGCCGGACGGTAAGGCATTTCCAGGCAATCCGGCATATGGCAGGCGAAGGAAGCATCAATGATGGCTGTGCGTACTCCGCTGTTCTCCACCACATCGAGAACCGTCACTTCCAGATCACCTGTCTGCCAGGTAAAGGCACTACCTGGCTCTATGATGATCTCAAGATGAGGATATTCCTCCTTCAGCTCTCTCATGAGTTTGATGAAGAGACCGGTGTTGTAATCCTTCCGGGTGATAAGATGGCCTCCACCCATGTTGAGCCATTTTACGCTTGGCAACAAGTGACCGAACTGACTCCGGAAAGCTTCAAGCATTTTCTCAAGATCCTCACTCGATGATTCGCAAAGGGCATGGAAATGCAACCCTTCTATTCCCGCAGGCAGCCCGTCAGCCACAGCCTCCGGCATTTCGCCGAATCTTGACCCTGGCAGGCATGGATTGTAGATATCTGTCTCGATTACCGAGCATTGTGGATTGACTCGGAGTCCGGCGCTCACCTTGCGGTTGCCGGTCAGCGAGTTATGAAGCTCTATGGCCTCCCGAAACTTCTCATATTGAGCGATGGAATTGAAAGTGATGTGTGAGCAACCCTGAAGAAATTCAGGAAAAGTACTGTCCGTATACACCGGGCAATAAGCATGCACATCATTGCCCAGATATTCCAGAGACAGTTTCATCTCATTCAGCGAACTCGCTGTGGAAGCAGAGAAATATTCCCTGATGATGGGAAACGTCTTCCAAAGCGCATTAGCCTTGAAAGCCATTATAATTTTGATACCGGCCTCCTCAGCCACACCCTTTAACTTCCGCATATTATCGCGCAGCCTTTCCTCATACACAATATAATAAGGCGTAGGCAGCTTCATCCCCTCCTCTCCCTTATCCATCATTTTATTTTCCATCTCTCTATTTTCCATTTATTCCTAATTCCTAATTCCTAATTCCTAATCATCATTCCTCCACTCTCAGCTTCGCAAATTTAAGCAGCAGTTTCTTCTCACCGAATTGTTGGAAATTGATGATGACTGTCGGTTCGCCACTGAGCTCCCCGAGGCTTACCACTTCTCCCGTTCCGAGCTTCTCATGCGACACTGTGGCTCCCGGTTTGAGATCCGCTGGTGTCAGATGGCCATAGCTTCCTGACGCGGCTGGGTTTGAAGCTCCTCTCTTCCCCGGATTGAACCCGGAAGAGATCGGAATGCCGGTCCGGTCATAGCTCTTCTTACGCGAGGAGAAGCTTCCGCCGGTATAGCTTCTTCCGGAGAACGAGGAGGAAGCCATTTTCCGGTAGGATTCCGTTGGGTCTATAAACCCGGAAGAGGGTTTGGTGCTTCCACCGGAATGCTTGAGATCAAGATACTTAGGACTTATCTCACCTATGAAACGCGACGGACGAGTCAGTACTGTCTGCCCGTTGCGGAATCGTGAACCTGCATGCGTAAGCACACACGTAAGCTTGGCTCTTGTGATGGCTACATATAACAGCCTGCGCTCCTCCTCCACCTGCGCAAGTGAATCCATACTCATGGAAGAGGGGAATAGTTCCTCCTCCACACCGGTCACTATGATGTGGCTGAACTCCAGACCTTTGGCTGCATGCACCGTCATCAGTGTCACCTTCGGACCCTCTGTCTCGTCGGAGTTATCCTGGTCAGTGGCAAGCATGACCTCCGAAAGGAATGCCTGCATGCTGACATCTTCCTCACCAGCTTCTCGCCGCATCTGCACAAATTCCTTCAAGGCCGCAAGCATCTCCGAGAGGTTCTCCTGCCGGCTTATGCTCTCCGGAGTATTGTCATGGGCCAACCGCGCAAGTATCCCGGTGCGGTTGTAGATGAGCTGGCCGAGGGAATAGGCGTCGGCTCCGTTGTTGTTGTCGTCAATGAAGGCCTGAATCATATCGCGGAAGGATTCAAGCTTCTTTCTTGTGCCGGAGTTGACACCGGTCTCCACCTCATCAAGACGGTTGAGCACATTCCATATGCTGACCTCTGCCTTTGAAGCTGCTGCCTGGAGTTTCTTCATCGTAGTCTCACCGATACCTCGGGCAGGATAATTGATGATGCGTTTCAACGCCTCATTATCGTCAGGATTGATGGATAGCCGGAAATAGCATATGGCATCCTTCACCTCCTTGCGCTGATAGAATGACAATCCTCCGTAAATCCGGTAAGGAATGTTGCGTTTGCGTAGTGATTCCTCGAGGAGTCGCGACTGCGCGTTGGTGCGGTAGAGGATGGCGTAGTCTTCATAAGAATCGTGGAAGGTGAGTCTGGTGTTGGTAAGCATGTTTGCCACAAGATAGGCCTCCTCCATATCGCTGAACGCCTTCACCACTTCTATAGGATTGCCCACTGCATTTTCACTATAGACGTTCTTGCGCATCTGACTCTGGTTCTTTTCAATCAGGCTGCCGGCGGCATTTACAATATTCTGTGTCGACCGGTAGTTGCGTTCAAGCTTGAAGGTCTTGAGGTCAGGGTATCGCTTCTGTAGCGACAGGATGTTTCCGATATTGGCTCCCCGGAATGAATAAATGCTCTGTGCGTCGTCGCCTACGAGGCAGAAACGCTGATCATCTCCGGCAAGCTGAGTGATTATCAGGTGTTGGGCGAAATTGGTGTCCTGATACTCATCCACAAGGATGTATCGGAAATACTCCTGATAATGCCTGCGGATATCGGGATGGTCGCGCAGAAGCAGGTTCATCTGCACAAGGATATCGTCGAAGTCCATGGCATTTGCCTGCCGGCAACGTCTCACATATTCCTCATATATCTTACCGGTAAGTGGGCGTTTGGCGTGGCGGTCAGCGTCGGTATGCTGCCTGCTGAGAATATACTGGTCAGGCATCGTAAGCTCATTCTTCGCATTTGAGATGATGTTGGCGATGGTGGCCGGTTTGTATTGCTTCTCATCGAGCCCATACTCCTTCACAATTGACTTCAGAAGCGAACGTGAGTCGGAGGTGTCATAGATGGTGAAACCGGGCTTATAGCCTATCTCCTCGGCGTGCCGGCGGAGGATACGGAGGAAAATGGAGTGGAATGTGCCCATCCAGAGGCGCGATGCTGTCTTCTCGCCTACAATCCCCTTGATGCGTTCCTTCATCTCGCGGGCTGCCTTGTTGGTGAATGTCAAAGCAAGGATGCGCCAAGGCTCAAAGCCATGGCGTATCAAGTCTACTATCTTATATGTCAGCACACGTGTCTTGCCCGAGCCGGCACCGGCTATCACAAGTTCGGGGCCTTCATTGTAGACCACAGCCGCACGCTGTTGCTCATTGAGCCCCTCGAGATAATTATAGGGAGATTCTTCCTGCATTTCTGATTTTTCAGTTTTCTGAATGGACCCGACGGATTTCATTGTAGTCAGGGATATTGGGGATAAACTGATAGCTGTGGGAATTATAGTCGATGATGCAGCAGTAATGGCGCAGCCCATTGCTGACCACAAGATACTTTGCCTTGAGCGTCATGTTGTAGCGTACGATCTGATCGAACGTATCCTGCGTCACCTGCACACCGGGAGCCTTGTATTCCACCACCATCAACCGTGTACCGTCGGGACGGAAAACGATGGTGTCGCAACGGCGCTTTGTGCCGTTCACCTCTATTCCCACTTCATTTGCCATGAGGGAGGCGGGGAAGTGGAGATCGGTGCGAAGATATGACGTGAAATGCTGGCGGACATATTCCTCGGGAGTGAGCGCCACATACTTTCCACGCAGGGGATCATATACCTTCAGGCGTCCCTCCTCCTGCTCAAAGCGCAATGGAGCCGCCGGCAGATTCAGCGGCGGGTATTTGTCGCTGTCAGGTTTCATTTGCCGACAAAACCGTTGACGCCGACGTACTGCGGATCAAAGATGTCATTGAGCACATCGGCCAGACGCAACCCTCCCTTGAGGAACTGACGCTCAATGGTCGGAGTCCATTCGGCTATGTAGTCATAGCTTATGTTGGTGTCTTGCGGTGTCTTGTCATAGATTTCGCTGCAGATCTCGAATGTCTCCTTACCCCACGATGCGGGAGTTCCGCCAAGCAGTATGCCGTATTCCTCCTCAGGAAGCACCCTGTCGATCTGCTGCTGCCACTCTGTGTAGCTCCATTTATGGGCACTCTCAGGCAACGAACTGTCCCAGACGGAATGAAGATTGTTGTCGCGGTTGAAATATTTCACGTGCCAGGAGTTGCCTCCGCGGTCGGACGCATGGCCCATATGCATCGGTTGATGGATGTCGCCCACCAGATGCACCACCATCTTGAGCGCCAACTGCTTCTTTTCTCGGTCGGCGGCAGGATCGGCAAGCACGGCCACCTGTTCCTCGATCGCCTGAACTATATTTCCCTCCTTAATCTCCGGAGCTTCCTCAAAAGTCATATCCGCATCTATGTTCTTATAGTGCCAGGTCTTGGAATAGGCGTATTCCGGAGTATGGGAGGCGTTGTCGAGCCAATTGGCCCAATATACTATCGACTTTCCGTCAAGAAGACTGTCTACGGCTGCCTTCGCAGTGGGTGTGAGATGGTTTTCGGCAATGAAGGCCACTGTGTCATGACCTTTCTGTCCCCAGCCAAAAGCTGAGAAAGCGACCAGCGGCAGCATCGCACCGCTCAGTAATGTCCTGATCTTCATTTCAATGTAGGTTTATGCTGCAAAAGTAATAAAAATTTTTGATTTTGGAAAGCTGACCACGCATGTGGCGGTAGTGAAAAAAAGTTAACCGATATAGATTTATCGACCGATTTTTCTTAACTTTGCACTCGTCAATCATGACATCCTAACATTTCATGAAATGAGATTTCTATTAATCGTCATAATCCTTTTTTGCTCCTTGCTTCCTGCCAAGGCTGCCTCGGGATGGAAAAGTCTCGTGGTGAATCTTCGGGAGGGTGCTCCGATTGTGCTCAATCTTTCTGAGACACTCGCTGTGGAGGTGACTGAGCGTTCCATCCTCATCTCCGACTTCGGCGTCGACTATGAATTGTCATTTGCGGATGTAGTCTCACTGAGCCACGGACGTGAAGCTGTCAACAATATATCCACCGGAGTCGCTTCTGTTGGCTCTGACACTGTATCCCCCTCCATATCCCTCTCGGGCAGCGAACTGCATTTTTCGGGATTCCCTTCTGGCACTCCTGCTGACGTATATTCCGTTTCGGGGGTAAAGCTTCAATCCGTTATGTTGGGAGAAGACGTGTCGCTCCCGTTGTCTTCCTTCTCCGCACTTGGTGACGGTATATATATTGTGAACGCGGGGGGTGTCTCCTTAAAAGTTAATGTGCGGCCATGAAGAAGAAATTTACATTTGCTTTAGCATCCTCCCTGATTGCATTCGGTGGCTTAAACATGGCTGCCTCCGACTTCCTGACGATATTCCGTCAGGATGGAAGGGCCAAAAGGGTAAGCCTCATTCCGACCGACAGCCTTGAAAGTGTGCGCTACAGCCGCTATCATGCCGCAGGCTCCGAAGAGGGCGACAGTGTGCCTCAGGAGACATTCGTGACTCTTGACGTTCTGCGTGTTGGCGGCGGTTGCCAGTCTTTTGAGCTGGATTCCATCCTTGAATATGCCTTCACCACCAATGTTCCCACATTGCGGATCGATACAGATGAATTTGTGGAGGAGATCACCAGTAAGAAGGATTATCTGAAGGCCACTTTCAATGCCGATTGTTATGGCCGATATGACGACATTGAGGGTGTGGCCGTCAATATTCGCGGCCGTGGTAACTCCACTTGGTCTTATCCCAAGAAACCTTACCGCCTCAAGTTCGATAAGAAGATTTCCCTTTTCGGACTTCCGAAGGCAAAGAGCTATGCACTCATAGCCAATCACATCGACAATACGCAGATGCGCAATGCCGTGGCTTTCCGCGTTGCCCAGCTGCTCGATATGCCCTTCACAAATCATTCAATTCCTGTCAATATCATCTTCAATGGAATCTACAAGGGCTCGTATCAGCTGACAGAGAAGATCGGAATCACCGGCGGAAGCGTCGACATTGACGAGACCTCCGGAATCCTCTGGGAGATCGATACTTCCTACGACGAGGATTTCAAATTCGAGACTCCGGTGTATAAGCTGAAGGTGCAGGTTAAGGATCCTGACTTCTTCGAGCTTGAGGAAGATGACACCACCATCTCTGCCTCTGACCGCTTTGAGATATGGAAAGCCGACTTCGTGAGGATGGAGAAGGCTGTGGAGGAAGGAAGATGGTATGACGAGTTTGATGTTGATGCCATGGTGGATTATATTCTCGTGTATCTCTTCACAGGCAACAGGGAGATCTCATGGCCCAAAAGTACTTATCTCTTTAAGGAAAAGATAGGGGAGAAGTATACAATGGGACCGGTATGGGATTTCGACTGGGGATTCAATTTTATCAATCCACCGGATAGATTTCTTCTCGAATCCTTCTATGCCGGTATGAATTTCTTCTTCGACATAGTGAAGACTCCTGAGTTCAAGAAGGCCTTCAAGACCCGTTGGAACTTCTTCAAACAGGAGATCTATCCACAAGTGATGGCCTACATTGACTATTATGCCGCGATGATCCGCGTGTCTGCTCTCCAGAATGGTGAGCTGTGGCCCCTTGACCGCAATGTTTACACCACAGAAACTTTCGACTCAAGTGTGCTGGAGATGAAGGATTGGATCGTAAAACGTGTGGAGGTGATAGATTCAGATCCCAATATGTGTCTCCACCGCTAAGTATTTCTTTATTCGCACTTTCTCTCTCCTCACTCACTTCACGCTCACTTCACGCTCTTTTTTCACTCTCTTCTCATCTTTTCAATTGAATTATTAACAACACCAATGTCTGATACTACAGTGACGACTGACAAAGCACAAAAATCCTCTCCCGATAAGACTGAAAAAATCTCCCCTGACTTCCGCCGCAAACCGGAATGGCTTAAAATAAAGCTGCCTCGTGGGTTCAAGACAAGTCAGGTTGTGGGTCTTCTCAATGAGAAGCATCTTCATACCATCTGCAGCTCCGGCATGTGTCCCAACCGTGGAGAATGCTGGGGCAACGGCACTGCCACATTCATGATAGGGGGAAATGTCTGCACCAGAAGCTGCCGCTTCTGCAATGTGGCTACCGGTCGCCCCTCGGCTCTCGACCGTCGTGAGATCGACGATATTGTCAAGTCGGTTAAGGAACTCGGGTTGCGCCATGTGGTCATTACTTCAGTAGACCGCGACGATCTCCCCGATCTGGGAGCCTCCCATTGGGCCGATATGATCCGGGCCCTCAAGAAGGAGTGTCCGGGTGTCACTATGGAGGTGCTGATTCCCGATTTCCAAGGAAGGCTCGAACTCGTTGATATGGTGATAGCTGAGAAGCCGGAAGTCATCAGTCATAACCTGGAGACTGTGCGCCGACTCACTCCTGACGTGCGATGCTTCGCCACTTATGACACATCCCTCAAGGTGATCGCCCACATTGCCAAAAGCGGAATAAGGAGCAAGAGCGGTATTATGCTCGGTCTCGGTGAGACCCGTGAGGAGATTCTCGAGACTATGGACGACTTGCTGGATGCCGGTTGCGAGGTGATGACTATAGGACAGTACCTGCAGCCTACCAAAGATCATTTCCAGCTTCAGGAATATGTCACTCCGGAGACATTTGCCGAATATGGTGAGATCGGTCGAAAGAAGGGTTTCCGTCACATTGAGAGCGCCCCGATGGTTCGCTCAAGTTATCATGCAGAAAAACATGTTCACTGATCCTCAATTCGTGTCCTCTTCCTCCTCTTACGGACTACATCCTGAAATACCGGTACGGGTAATCGATACAGGAAGAGTGGATTATGCCACGATGCTTGCCTTGCAACGCGACGTCTTTCACAGCATGACGGACAAGAAGCATTTCGGTATGCCTGCGGGTGAAGAGACGATCTTTGTGGTGGAACATAATCCGGTGATTACACTCGGACGCCATGCACATAAGGAGAATCTCCTTTTCTCCAGGGAATCACTGGCACGTCAGGGGATATCAGTATATGACATTGAACGCGGTGGCGACATCACCTATCATGGACCGGGTCAGCTTGTGGTTTATCCCCTTATCGACCTTGAGGCCCATCATCTCGGGGTTAAGGATTATGTGCATACTCTCGAAGAGGCCGTAATCCGTACTATCGCTGAATATGGAATTGACGGCCGGAGAGTGGAGGGTGCTTCCGGAGTTTGGATCGATGTGAACACTCCTTCCGAAAGGAAGATATGCGCTTTGGGAGTGAAATGCAGCCGGTTTGTGACGATGCATGGTCTTGCGCTCAATGTAAATACGGATATGAGCGGTTTTTCGCTCATCAATCCTTGTGGATTCGTAGATAAGGGAGTGACATCGATGCGACTTGAACTAAAGCACACCAACGTCACTCAGGATGCCGAGGATATTTCTTATGAAATTCCTATGAAAGAAGTGGCCGATAAGCTTACACGTCACCTTCTTTCACTGCTCTAATTTTTAGAATGCACCTTCTTTCACTACTCTAATCTTTAGATTGCACTAATTCTTCGGCTCCAATTTCCCTGTTATAATTCCCGTGTTCTGCTTCATCCCCTTCCTTAACATTTTTGAGGGAAAAGCTACCAATTTTACCTGTATCAGCCTATTCGGCTGATGCGGTTTGACCCATATCATGATTTGATTGTTCTATAAGAGGGGAGTGGAACATAACCTTCCCCTTCGATAGCCAACAATCAAATCATTATAATGGAAAAAACAGATATCAATCTCTCGGAGATAAAGTCTCCTGCCGACATCAAGAATATGTCGATGGAGGAGCTTAAACAGCTTGCTGCTGAAATGCGGGCTGCGCTCATTGAGAAACTTTCAGTCCATGGTGGCCATGTTGGTCCCAATCTCGGTATGGTGGAGGCCGTGATAGCCCTTCACTACGTTTTCGACACCCCTCAGGATAAGATAGTCTTTGACGTCTCTCACCAGACTTATCCCCATAAGATGCTGACGGGACGCGTGCGGG
The DNA here is from genome assembly GCA_964588625.1 of uncultured Sangeribacter sp. Lineage (GTDB taxonomy): Bacteria > Bacteroidota > Bacteroidia > Bacteroidales > Muribaculaceae > Lepagella. The sequence continues at coordinate 18,473 of CAZPQD010000002.1, forward strand.
CTTTTCTCGATCCTGCCCACTATGACGATGTCACCGGCTACACCAACCCTGGCGAGAGTCCCTATGACCTGTTCTCCCTCGGACATACTTCCTCTTCTGTGGCATTGGCCGCCGGCCTTGCGAAAGCCCGCGATGTCAAGGGTGACAAGGAAAACGTTGTTGCTGTCATTGGCGATGGTTCGCTGAGCGGAGGCGTAGCTTTTGAAGGTCTCGACTATGGCGCCACATTGGGTTCCAATTTCATTGTCGTGGTCAACGACAACCAGATGAGCATCGCAGAGAATCATGGCGGCATATATGCCGACCTCCGTATGCTCCGAAATACCGACGGAGAGGGCGAACCCAATCTTTTCCGCTCCATGGGTTACGCCTATCGCTATCTGAAATATGGAAACGATATTGAACGCCTTATTGAAATGTTCCGGTCTGTCAAGAATATCGGTTATCCTGTAGTGGTTCATTTGAACACCATCAAGGGACTCGGATTCAAACCTGCCGTGGAGGATAAGGAGAAATTCCACTATTCCGGTCCGTTTGATCCTAAGACCGGAGAATTGCGTGGTGGCTCGGAAGATGAACCGCTCGATTATGGCGATCTCTTCGCTGATAAGATGCTCCGCATGATGAAGAATGACCGGAAGGTGATGACCATTACCGCCGGTACTCCCGGAGCCATAGGATTCGACAGGGCAAAGCGTCAGCAGGCTGGAAAACAGTTTGTGGATGTCGGCATCGCAGAGCAAGCCGCAGTGGATGTGGCAAGCGGAATGGCAAAAGGCGGTCTCCGCCCGGTTGTGGGTTTCGTCAGCAGTTTCCTTCAGAGGGCCTACGACCAGTTCAGTCAGGATATTGCGCTCAACAAGCAGGCCGCAACTTTCGTGGTGTTCTATGGTTCGATGTTCGGCATGAACGACGAGACTCACCTCGGGTTCTTCGACATTGCACTTCTCTCGAATATTCCCGATCTCCTTTTCCTTGCCCCTACCTGCAGGGAGGAGTTTGAGGCAATGCTCGACTGGTCGGTGAAGCAGACGGAGAAACCCGTGATTGTACGTCTGCCGGGTTCGGTAGCTGTCTCCAACAAGGAGATTACGATTCTCGACGATTATTCCAAGCCTAACTATGATATTGTCAATGAGGGTAAGGATAGGAAAGTGGCGCTCATTGGTGCCGGCGCAATGTTCCCCTATATGTCACTGGCAGCTGGTCAGCTTGCTGAGCAGGGGATAGAGGCTACCCTCATCAATCCGCGTGAATTGTCAGTGCTCGACACCGCCACTCTTGACACCCTCAAGGACTACAAGGTTGTAATCACTGCCGAAGACGGTATCATTGACGGAGGCTATGGTCAGAAAGTGGCTTCCTACCTCGGAGAGTCTCCAGTAAAGGTGATTAATCTCGGTCTGCCCAAGAAATTCCTCAACCGCTACAACTATTCCGAGCTTCAGAAAGCTTGCGGTCTGACCCCCGATCAGATCGTCTCCAAAGCACTTTCAGCACTCAAATAATATGAGCTAATTCCCATCCGGGCCAAAAAGAGGGAGCCTTTCAATCGAAAGGCTCCCTCTTTTATCTTTGATAAATATAATTTCTTAGTATTGATAATCTTTCAGCTGTTCGCGCAGACGCTTGCGGGCGAAGAAGATGCGGCTCTTTACAGTGCCGAGGGGAAGACCCATCTTCTCAGCGATCTCATGATATTTGTAGCCGGCTACGTAGAGATTGAAGGGCACACGGAACTCATCTGAGAATGAATTGAGTGTCTCGCTGATTTCCTTTACGGCAAACGAACCTTCGGGTGTGCTCAATCCGCTGTCCTGGGAGATATTCAGATGGTAAAGATCTTCGGTCTGGTCAATAACTGTGGCTTTCCTTACAGTCTGGCGATAGTTATTGATGAAGATATTACGCATGATAGTGAACATCCAACCTTTGAAATTGACATTGTCGACATATTTATCTTCATTGTCAAGAGCTTTAAGGGTGGTGTCCTGCAGCAGATCTTGTGCAGCCTCACGATTAGTTGTAAGCTGATATGCGAAACTCAACAGATTGCCCTGAAGACCGAGCAGACGAGATTTGAAAGATTCTTTAGTTGCCATTGCTGTGTTGTTTTTAGAAGTTTAAGAACATTCTTATAACAAGACGTTGGCAAAATAGTTCCGGCCTTCCCCGATTTTTTTTGAAGAAACCCTTTTCTTTCCCTTTTAAGGAAAATCCGAATGCTCGGATTCTCTGGCATTCTGTTTCTGTTATGCTTGCTTTTTGAAAGGAAGACTGAGCGTCAAAACTCCCTCACTCACAAAATACATCGCAAAAAAATATTTTTATTTTTCTATTGAAAATTTGTCTGCATCTTTCCATGCGGGAAACTTTTCGCGGAATCGATCAAGCTTCTCTTTTGAGAGGGTGGCATAGAGCAGACCTGTCTCTGGCACTGCCGCCGTGATCTCCTTCCCTTTGAAATCGATTGCCATGCTGCTGCCGTCGTAGTGGAAATCCTTCGGGTCTGTTCCTTTGCAATCCACTCCGCATACGTAGGCCTCATTCTCTATGGCTCGTGCAAACAGAAGTTTGTTCCAGGCATCAACCCTGACGTCGGGCCAGTTGGCCACTGCTATCAGAAGGTCGTATTCATTATTGCGGTTGCGGCACCAGGCCGGGAAACGGATATCGTAGCATACGATCATCGCTATGTTCCATCCGCGGTAGCGCACCGACAGACGGTCGAATCCGGGTGAGAACACTTTATCCTCGCCGGCCATCGTGAAGAGATGACGCTTGTCGGCAAAAGTCTCCTCGCCGGAGGGCTCGATGAAGAAGGCCCGGTTATAGAGCGAACCTCCTGAGTTGGCTATGAAACTGCCGGCAATCGCCACATTATGACGCGACGCCAGTTTCTTCAGGCGTTCCACACTCTCCTGAGTGTTGCGCTCGGCCATCTCCCGGACTGTTTCTTTATCTTCTCCCGAGGGAAAACCTGTGGAGAAGGTCTCGGGAAGAATGATGAGATCTGTCTCCGGATGCATCTTCTCGAGTGCCTGCTCAAGAATGGTGAAATTCTTTTCTTTGTCGTTCCATGCTATTTCCATCGGAAACATGCATACCTTCAGTTCATTACTAAGCACGTCGTCGTTTTGTAATTGGGTGGTTGGTTCTTTGGTATTCTTTTTCAGGCAGAATCTATCCTTCTTTTTATCTTAGCTATTTTATCTTAGCTATCTTTCGCTCTTTATCGCATTAAGCGAATTTGTCAGGATAGAGGGCTGCATCTTTCCATTGGGAGTAATAATCTCTTACGGCTTTCATGTCGGCTTCAATGTCGCCGGTGAGTTGAAGCTCATCGCGTATTATAATCCTCTTGTGAGGATAATCGATTACTCCGAGTTGGAGTGGCACTCCGGCTCCATAGGCAATCCGAAGAAATCCTGTTCGCCAAGTTTCCGTGCGGCTTCTTGTCCCCTCTGGCGTAACGGCCAGGTTCATGTAGCTTCTTTCCTTGAATAAGCGGATCACTTCCTCGGTGAGGGAGAAACCGTGAGGATTGCGTTCCACGGGGATTCCTCCCAGATGCCTGAGCAGATACTTCAAAGGGAAGAAAAACCAGAATTTCTTCATAAGAAAGTTGGCTTCCCTTCCCAATGATTTGTATGCAGCGAGTCCCAACGGGAAATCCCAGTTGGAAGTGTGGGGCGCAACGCAGATGACACACTTTTCACGGCGGGGAGCCGTGATTTCTGTGGTCCAGCCTGCGAGTTTAAGTGCGATGCCCCAGATATTCATCTCTCTTTCAGTTTACGGCAGCCTTCTGCTCTGCTTTCACACTCTCGGGGAGCGCACCGTTGAAATCTTTCAGCGCGCCGTTCACCTCATCGGTGAAGTCCTTGGAGATTCTCTTGAAGAGGGAGGTGAAGAAAGCTTCCTTAGCTTTTGTATAGTCCTGATGATTGTCGAAGGATTTCATGCCGCGGTCAAAGAATACGTTGGCATTGCTCTTGGCAGCAGCGGTCGCACCGAGCACTCGGGCGATGGCTTTCTCAATAGCTTCCTTGTCAGCATCCTTCACTGTGTAGTAGCTCTCCATCATCTCCTCCACGATAGAGGCGCCTACGGCCTCTACATATTTCTTGAACTCTCTCTTGTTTGCCATTTTTGTTTTTCTTAATGTAGATAGTTTGATAATATTGAGGGTCCCGAGGGAATGCCCCTCGGGACCCCGTTCATTTATCTAACGTTTCCCGTCGCTCTATTGTTTAGACAAGCATTTTTTGAGTGTCTCACCGGAGGGTTAAAGTTTTCTCTCGGTAAGGCTTCCTTTAAATTTCACTTCTGTCTTAGTGAGACTTCCCTTAAAGGGTATCACTTTCAGGAATATGTTCTTCCACAGGCTCACCTTCTTTTCCTTCCTTGATGAAGAAAACGGCTACAGCACCTAAGGCTATCATGATTCCGGCCACGAGCATCATGAGATATTCTGGAGCCACTTTGCCGGGAGTGCTCATGAGGGAGAGAATCCAGCCTCCGGCAAGCGCGGCAACAATCTGAGGCAGGCAGATGGTGCAGTTGAATAGACCGAGATATGCACCGATGTTGCCTCCCTTAAGGGAGTTGGTGAGTATAGTAAAGGGCCATGCCAGCATTGCCGCCCAGCCACAGCCGATGAGTATGAAGGCAAGGAAAAGCACCCATTTCGATGTCACGAACGCAAACATGATGAAACCTGCCGCGCCTAAGATGAGCGAGAGTGAATAGCTGAGCTTCTTGCTCTTGAATCGAGGAAGCACCACAGCCCATATCACGGATCCGATTGCCTGCACTGCATAGAGAAGACCGAGCCAGTTGCCGGCATCATTATATTCAGAGGTGGAGGCATCGAGTACTGTCTTGGTCTCGTATGTACAGCTGCGCGGATCTGCAACATCTACTGTCTCAGCATCCTCAACCGTATATCCGCCATCCTTGTCGGCTACTGCTATGGATGCGAACGTGAGTTTGGAGGGAACGGGTGCGTCTGCAAGAATGGCAGAGGCATCATCAGTGGATAATGAACCGCCTTCGGCTCCTGCCACATGGCCATGGTCGAGGATGAGGGTGGTGTCATTGAGCAACACATAATTCGCAGAGTATGTTTTGCCGTCAATGTTTACCCCTGTGATGGTCTGCGTCTCCGGCGTGTCAAATGCGTTGTGCGCCACGGTGTTGGTGGCATATGTCCATAGGAATAGGAAAGCAAACCAGCAGAAGAACTGCACTACACCCACGCTCCAGAATGTGGAGGGCGCGTTCTTGAGAAGCTTGAAGACGTTGCTGCTCTGTTTGGGAGAATCTGTCTTCTGCTCGTCGCCTCCGTTATACTCGCGATATACGTGGGGAGGCCATTCCTTAATCTTTACGAGGGAATACACCACACATATGAGGAGTATTGCAGCACCGAGATAGAACGACCATATCACCGTCGGTGGCACAACTCCACTCTCTGCCACGTTGCGTATGCCAAACCATCCGAGGAGGAATGGAAAGATATAACCCATCACCGAACCGGCGTTGCAGAGGAAGCTCTGGATGGAATAGGCCTTAGCCTTCTGCTCTTCATTGACCATATCTCCCACAAGCATCTTGAAAGGCTGCATGGCCATGTTGATTGATGTGTCGAGAAGCATGAGGGCTACGAGGCCGAAAAGAATGGCACTCGATACGCTGAGATTCAGACTTCCTGAGTTGGGAAGCATACACATCACGATTACGGCTATCAGTGCGCCGAGAATGAGATAGGGGAGTCGGCGACCGAAACGATTCCATGTGCGGTCGCTCATGATTCCTACGATGGGCTGGACGATGAGGCCCATAAGGGGAGGGAGAATCCAGAAATAGCTGAGGTCATGAGGGTCGGCTCCGATGGTGGTGAAGATTCTCGACACATTTGCGCTCTGAAGCGCATATGCAATCTGCACTCCAAAGAATCCAAAACTCAGATTCCATAGTTTCCAGAAACTCAAGTCCGGTTTGCGTTTCATATCGTTATATAGATTTTAAGTTGTTGTCGTGTTTTCTCAGAATTGTATTGCTTTGTCAAAAAGGTGCTGTATAATCATCCGGGATCAATCGGCTGTATAAAACATCCGGGATCAATCGGAGATATAGCCGTAAAGGGAAGCTATCTCCTGAGGCCAGAGTTCCGGTTCGGGCGTCTCGAGGATGATGGGTATGCCGTCAAAACGAGGATCATTCATCAGGCGGCGGAAGAAATCCTCTCCGATAGTGCCTGCACCGATGCTTGCGTGGCGGTCGATTCTCGAACCGAGCGGTTTCAGATCGTCGTTGAGATGGAGTGCACGCAGATAAGTGCTTCCGATGAGACGGTCGAACTCTTCCCATGTGGCTGAGTAGCCTTCTTCTGTGGCGAGGTCATACCCTGCTGAATAGGCATGGCAGGTGTCTATGCATACTCCCACACGACTTTTATCGTTGACATGGTCGATTATACGGGCTATCTGGCTGAAGCTGTAACCTAAGTTGGAGCCTTGTCCGGCAGTGTTCTCGATCACGGCTGTCACACCTTCCGACCTGTCGAGGGCCATGTTGATGGATTCCGCTATCCTGTCGAGGCATTCCTCTTCCGAGAGCTCCTTGAGATGACTTCCGGGATGGAAATTGAGCATCGTCAATCCTAACTGCATGCAGCGGTCCATCTCCTCGTAGAAGGCCTTGCGGGATTTCTCAAGCTTCTCAGCATCCGGACTCCCGAGATTGATGAGGAAAGAATCATGCGGAAGTATGACGTCGGGTGTATAGCCTCCCAGACTGCAGTTTTGCTTGAAAAGCTCCCTCTCTTCCTCATTTATAGGTTTTGAATGCCATCGCTGAGGATTGGCCGTGAAGAGTGCGAACGCCTTTGCACCTATCGCTTTGGCCTCGAGAGGAGCATTGCTAACTCCATCCTTCACCCCCACGTGAGCGCCAACATATTTCATATTCTTTTTCTTTTGAGTCTTTGTATGGTTATTTGTCAATGCCCGAGCTATTTCTGGCTTTGGATTATTGCGGGCATTTCTTATGTAACTGCAAAAATAATAATATTTTTTAAAACCCTCTGTCTTTTTTTCGTCTAACCATATCTCTCTGCAAAAAAAGATTTCATACTTTTGCCCGATGAAACCTCGTAGGGAGTTGGGATTGACACCCATTTCCCGAAAAAATATCATGATACAGTTATGAAAAGATTCCTGACATCTTTCCTCCTGTCTGCCGCAATAGCGGGGCCGGCGATTGCCGAGACTCCTCTCTGGCTGCGCGACACGAGGATATCTCCCGATGGAAAGACTGTAGCCTTCACTTATAAGGGCGACATTTACACAGTCCCCACATCTGGAGGCGAATCCCGCCGCTTAACCTCGGGCGGCGCGTATGATTCTGCTCCGATTTGGAGCCCGGATGGATCCAAGATCGCTTTCCGAAGTAGCCGCCTCGGTTCGGACGACGTATTCATCATGGATGCAAAGGGAGGCACGCCCCGACGTCTTACTTCCGACAGCGGTGCGGAAACTCCCGCCGCCTTCATTGACAATGAGACCCTCGTCTTCTTCTCTGCAGGTATCCCGGGTGAAAATTCGGCAGTTGGTCCTTTCGGTTTCCCTCTCCCTTATGTGATCGACCTGCGTGTCGATAATCCTCGTCCTCGGCTGCTGATGTCGGTGCCTATGACGGCCCTATCTGTCTCTCCTTCCGGAAAGATGCTTTATGCCGACAAAAAGGGTTATGAAAATTTCTTCCGCAAGCATGAACGCTCTTCCGGCACTTATGACGTCTGGCTGAGCGAGAATGGAAAGTTCACTAAACTCACGGACTTCAACGGCCATGACATGTATCCCGTATGGGGTCCGGATGAGAACACGTTCTTCTACGTGAGTGAGGAGGATGGCACACTCAACGTGTATCGACGGAATACTGACGGCTCTGGCAAACAGCAGCTCACATTCTTTGAGAAACATCCTGTAAGAATGCTCTCTGCCGCCGACGACGGTACTCTTGCATTCTCATGGGATGGCGAAATCTATACACTTGCTCCCGGTGGTACTCCTCAGAAACTCGAAGTGGAGATCGATGCTGATATTTTCGACAATGATCTTGTGAAGCGTATCGTCAATAGCGGAGCCAGCAACTATGCCGTCTCTCCCTCCGGTAATGAAGTGGCCATAGTCTTACGTGGAGATATCTATGTGACGGATGCGAAGTATAAGACAACGCGCCGAATCACCGACACCCCCGATCAGGAGCGTAGTGTCTCTTTCTCCCCTGATGGAAAGTCGCTCGTCTATGACAGCGACCGCGACGGCTACTGGCAGCTTTACCGTGCCAAAATCTCCAATCCGGAGGAGTCTCAGTTTGCCTATGCTTCGGAAATCACGGAGGAACCGCTCTATAAGTGCTCTACTTCCGCTCAGCAGCCGGTGTTCTCCCCCGATGGCAAAAAAGTGGCTTTCCTTGAAAACCGCAACGAACTGCGTGTCATCGATGTGGATTCCAAGAAGGTAGTGACTGCCCTTCCGGGTAAGTTCAATTATTCCTATCAGGATGGTGATATCCCCTTCACGTGGAGTCCTGACAGTGAATGGCTCCTCATCACCTATATCGGTGAAGGCGGATGGAACAATATGGATGTGGCCGCCGTGAAGGCTGATGGTTCCAAGGTGGTGAATCTATCGGAGTCTGGTTTCGCCAATGGCAACCCCAAATGGGCCCTCAACGGCAAGGCTGCCACTTTCACCACTTCCAAGTATGGCATGAAGAGCCAGGGTTCCTGGGGTAATCAGGATGACGTTGTCTTAATGGCTCTCGACGGCGAGGCATGGGATAGATTCCTGATGACCGAGGAGGAAGCTTCCCTGCTCGAAAAGGCTGAGAAGGCTGAAAAGGAGGAAAGCGACGCAAAGGATTCTAAGGATAAGAAAGATAAGAAAGATAAGAAGGGAAAGAAGGATAAGAAGGCTGACAAAAAGGAGGCCGAGAAGAAGGAAAAGACCTTCAATCCTGATTTCGCCGACCGTAGATACCGTACAGCCCGACTTACGGATGTCTCAACTTTGCTTGCTGACTATTTCCTCAATTCCGACGGTTCGAAGCTCTACTACATAGCGCAGGATCCCACGGGCGACCTCAATCTTTATCTCCATGATCTTAAGAAGGATGAGACTTCAAGCCTCATAAAGGGTGTGTATGCCATGGAGCCGGACGCCAAGGGTGAGAATCTCTTTATCCTTACCGAGGGAGGCGTGGCCAAATTCAATCTTGCCTCCAGGAGCTCGGAACCGGTGGTGTTCGAGGCAGACTATGACCGTCATCCCTCTGCCGAACGCGAGTATATGTATTCGCATATGCTGCGTCAGGTGAATGATAAGTTCTATGACCCCTCGCTGCATGGTGTGGATTGGGAATATTATGGCGACCATTACCGCCGTTTCCTCCCCTATATCTCCAACGACCGAGATTTCTCCGATCTGCTCAGTGAGATTCTCGGTGAGCTCAATGCATCCCATACCGGTGCAAAGGCTTCAGTGAGTGGCGCCGACCTGCAGGTGGCCGACTTAGGTGCCTATTTCGATGATTCCTATCATGGCGATGGTGTGAAGGTGTCGGGCATTGTGCCTCGCGGCCCGCTCTCGCGTAAGAATGCGAATGTGCAGCCTGGCGATATTATCCTGGCTATCGACGGCAAACCTATCCATCCTGATGCCTCCTTCTCTTCCATGCTCGAGGGAAAAGCCGGACGTCCCGTCACTCTCAAGATCCGTAAGGGCGATGGCAAGGAAGTGACTTCCAAGGTGAAGCCCATTTCAGCCGGTGCTCTCCGTCAGCTTGCTTACGAGCGTTGGGTTGAAAACAACGAAAGGGTAGTGGATTCAGTATCCGGAGGCAGAGTGGGCTACGTCCACGTCAAGGGTATGGATTCACAAAGCTTCCGCACCATCTACGAACGAATCCTTGGCAAATACCGCAATTGCGATGCTATTGTGGTCGATACCCGCTACAATGGCGGCGGATGGTTACACAACGACCTTGCAGTGCTTCTCAGTGGCAAGGAGTATGTGAATTTCTCACCCCGTGGCCAGTGGATAGGTCATGAACCATTCTCTCAATGGACCAAACCTTCCGTCATGCTCGTTTGCGAAGGAAATTACAGCGATGCCCACGGTTCGCCTTACACTTACAAGACTCTTGGCATCGGTGAACTCGTCGGTGCTCCTGTTCCGGGCACGATGACAGCCGTATGGTGGGAGAACCAGATAAATCCTGCCATCACATTCGGAATCCCCCAGGTGACTTCTCTCGACCTCAACGGGAATGCTCTCGAAAACCAGCAGCTCAATCCCGACATAGAGGTCTACAACTCCCCCGATGAACTTGAGCGAGGCTACGACGCCCAGCTCATCGAAGCCACCAAGCACCTGATGCGCAAAACCGCAAAATAATCAGGAGTG
>CAZPQD010000002.1:29047-66378 GCA_964588625.1 uncultured Sangeribacter sp.
AGGAATTAGAAAAATTAGAACTGAGGAATTAGAAAAATTAGAACTGAGGAATTAGAAAAATTAGAACTGAGGAATTAGTAATTTGAAGGGCCGCGGTATGCCGCGGCCCTTCTTTATGAGCGTCAGCCGGTTTGTCGAAGGTGAAGGCGTCCTCCCTTGTATCCTCTAAAAATTCCTAATTACTCCACCTAATTCCTCCCTCCTAATTCCTCATTCCTAATTCCTCATTCCTAATTCCTCATTCCTAATTCTCAAGCTATTTTCTTCATCCTAAGCAGCAGGCTATTGCTGACCACACTGACGCTGCTGAAGGCCATCGCCGCCCCGGCTATCATAGGATTGAGAAGAAAACCGGTGAAGGGGTAAAGAACTCCGGCTGCTACCGGCACGCCGATTATGTTGTAGATGAAAGCCCAGAAAAGATTCTGTCGGATAGTCCTAACCGTTGCCTTTGAGAGGCGAATGGCAGTGGGTAACTTTCGTAAATCACCTGATACTATCGTCATCTTGGCTACCTCTATCGCTATGTCGCTCCCGGTGCCCATCGCTATGCTGAGATCAGCAACTGCAAGCGCGGCACTGTCATTGATGCCGTCGCCGACCATCCCGATTCTCTTACCGCTCTTCTGCAATTTCTCTATAAAAGCAACTTTATCCTGAGGAAGGACTTCGGCCTCAACATGGGAGATTCCGGCTTTTCGTGCTATGCTTTCTGCCGTCGCCCGGTTGTCGCCGGTAAGCATATGGACTTCAATTCCCATCTTCTCAAGTTCGGCTACAGCCGATGCTGATCCCTCCTTTATTGGGTCAGAGATGCCTGTTATCGAGATTATTCCTTCCCGCGTGGCAAACCAGACCAGAGAGTTGCCATCAGACGCCATCTGCTCAGCCTTTTTAATCTCTTCATCGCTCATTCGGATGCCGTTCTCCTCCATCATCCGACGGTTGCCGGCAAAATATTCTTTCCCTTTGTAAGTTCCTTTCACTCCCCGGCCGGTAACGCTCTCAAATGATTCGAGCTTTACGGGAGTAAGCTTCTCATAATAATCCGTGATGGCTATGGCAAGAGGATGCTCGGAGGCTTTCTCAAGAGCTAAGAGGATGGAGGTTTCATCTTGCCCGGGTTGAAGTATGAAGGTAGTGGTCACGGCAGGATGACCGGTAGTGATTGTCCCGGTCTTGTCGAGCACTATGGCATTGATCTTTGGAGCTATCTCAAGGGATTCAGCATCCTTAATGAGTACCCCTGACTCGGCACCTTTTCCGACTCCAACCATGATTGCGGTAGGAGTGGCAAGTCCCAAGGCACACGGACATGCAATTATAAGCACCGTAACTGCTGCAAGCAAACCATGGGAGAAAGCACCCTCATGGGCGAAAAACATCCAGCATACGAATGAGAGGAGGGAGATGGAGATGATCACAGGCACAAAGATTGCAGCAATTCTGTCTACAAGTTTCTGCACGGGGGCTTTGCTCCCCTGCGCATCCTGTACCATGCGTATGATCTTTGCAAGCAGCGTGTCTTCTCCAACCTTGTCTGCCTTGAAGCGGAAGGCACCCGTACCATTGATTGTGCCTGCATAGACTTTAGATCCCGTCTGTTTTTCAACAGGAATCGGTTCGCCGCTCAACATCGACTCATCGACATAAGAATTTCCTTCCAATACTTCGCCATCCACGGCAATGCGTTCGCCGGGACGGACTGCCACCGTGTCGCCTGGAAGAAGCCGTTCAATTTCCACTTCCTCCGTCTGACCATCTGCCCTCACTATCTGCACCGTCTTGGGACGCAGTCCCATAAGTTTTCTTACGGCTGCCGAAGTACTCGCACGGGCCCTCCCCTCGAGAAGCCGGCCCAGAAGGATGAAGGCAATGATTACGGATGATGCCTCGAAATAGACGTGAGGTTCCACTCCGTGGGATCTCCACCATCCGGGGAACAACATTGTGGCAACACTGAAGAGCCATGCAATCCCGGTGCTGAGCGCCACGAGAGTGTCCATATTCGCTGTGCCGTGTCGTGCCTGCTTCCAAGCCCCTATAAAAAACTGTCGCCCGAGACAGAATACAACCGGTGTTGAGAAAAGAAACATTATAAGGTCGGCATATGGCATATGCATGAAAAACATGCCTATTATCATCACCGGAAGCGACAGCAGGATTGCCCAGATGGTGCGCTTCTTAAGACTGAGATATTTCTGGCGTTGCTCTTCCTCAAGTTTTTCGGCGTTGGCCTTCGCATATTCCTCAAGAAGAAGGTCATAACCTCCATCCCGCACTATCTTTTGAAGTTCTTCAGGAGTGACCAACGCCGGATCGTAGGTCACATTGGCTGTGGAGGTGGCGAAATTGACACCGGCTTCGCTCACCCCTTCCGCTGCATTAAGAAGTTTTTCAACCCTTGCAGCGCAGGCGGCGCATGCAAGACCTCCAAGTGGAAAACTATTCTTTATTGTCTTACCCATTTTTTCTTCATATACATTAAGGCTCTGTTCCTCAAAAATGTCAACGCAGTGAGCGCAATTTTGGGGAGCAGAGCCTTAGTTGTAACGTTTCTCATTCTCCTCATATTGTATGAGTCTTACTCACTATGCTGTATGAGTCTTACTCACCATGGTCTATTCCCCTATCTTCCTTTATCTTATGATCTTTTTTTGATAAAATTGTTGATTGGGAAGAAAAAATTGTTCATTGGTACAATAAACCTTCCTGTCCCTGCGTTGTCTTTAATACAGTTAGATTTTTTATATCCCTCATATTTTAGATACTTCAGATTTTTGGAAAATCGCAATTTTAATCCTAATCCACATCAATAACTCGGAAAGCTTACAATTTATATCACGCAAACTCCCGGCATGACTTGGGTCAAGCCGGGAGTTACTTTATCTAAGGAGTTACTTCCTCTTTATGGCCTGGGAATTGTAATGAATTATGGCCTTGAGAATTGGATCCAGAATTCTAATATTTAGAATGATGCCTAATTAAGCTGGAGGTGGTTCATTTCCACTCCGGCGAAGGGGCGTTCATTGACGAAACGGAATCCGACTGAGTCATACAGTCTCCGCGCCCTTTCATTTTCTTTTTCCACAAGCAGTCCCAGAGGCAATCTGTGGTTTCGTGCTCTTTCGGCAGCATCTTCTATGAGGGCTTTGCCTACCCCACGTTTTCGAAATTCAGGCAATACAGCCAATGTATCAAGATAAAATTCATCTGGAGTAGTCTCGGGGGGCACACTCTCTATCTCTTTTTCTGTCAGCTTCCATCCAAGTGTCTTCTTTGCTTCAGCAAAGAAACTGAGTCGAAGTTTTTTTAAATTCCCGCCATCGTAGCTGACACAAGCACCCATCAACTCTCCTTTATCATCTAAGGCTATGCGTGTATTCTCATAACTATACTGACTTTCATCTCCCTTCATGGAAGCCAGTCGAGTGAAAATTCCTTTCACATCCTCAAGATTATGCTCATCTCCGGCTATTCCTTCACATATCTCCTTGCCTACCGCCGACATAATGGCATCAGCAATAAATGGAGCATCTTCTATCCTTGCGTCTGTAATTTCCATATTTTCGTTTTTTAAGAGGATTCTCAATGACTTTTCCTTAGACTCTCTAATTAGGATCCTATACAAGGTTTTCTTTGGAAGAAAAGTCAATGACACCTTCCTTAATTAAAACAAAAAAATACGGTAGTGTTTCACGCCTCCGGGCACTTCCTTCTCCATTCTGGGAAGGTACTGCAACGAATCTGCAGTTGTCTCAGCTCCAAGATCGATGATGAGGGTATGCGGGTAGGGAACGCCCGGAGCTGTGGTCCAGCTTGTCGATTCCTGCAGGTCGAAGGTCTTGTCGGCTGTAAGGTTTGCGCCGTCAGTGTCCTCACTGTCTGCAAAGAGGGCTCTCCAGCTTTCCCGTGAGAGCCGGTTGCCCTGCTCATCCAGAAGATAGAGTTCGGCAATGGCTGCAATATCTCCTCCGTCGATGGCGTCAAGAGCCTGGATGGCAAGATACCGGCCGGAAGCCTGACTATCGAATTTCACTGTCTGCCAGCCATTGCCTTCCCCAAATTTCCCTTCAGCCACCGGTTGCAGTTGCTCGAGCTTGGAGTATAGTGTCATATCTTTGGCTGTGTCGTTGATATTCAGACGGTCAAGGATCGGGGCGCGGAGACCTTCTGTTTCGGGAATGCGCGGTCCGATGATGTCGAATATCATTATTTCGTTATCTCCCTCACGTAACCAACAACCGGGTGTATACAGTGTTTGCTGCGGCCCGATCTCCCAAATTCTTCCTAAAGGATGCCCGTTGACGTAGACGAGTCCTTTACCCCAGTTTTCAAAATTGAGGAAGGTGTCGCCGATGGTATCCAAACGGAAGTGGCCTCGATAGACGCCTTCCGGAAATCTTCCATCTTTATTCCTGCTGACGTTTTCAATAGGTAAGAAATCCATCGATGAATAGAAGCCTTCTTCATCGGGCAGGCAATATGTTTCCCAACCCTTCAATTCTTTTTCTTGACCGTCATTTGTCAATGTCACTTTCCCTACTATCCCTTTGAAATCTTTAATGGCTCGTCCGAAGTTTATCCTTCCCATGGCCTCTACAAGGATATCAAGTGTTGACTCTTCATCCATCTCTGGAAGAATGAGTTCTTTTTCTCCCTTCCTGCGGTCAAGACTTCCGATGTATTTCCCGTTAAGGAATATACGCGCGTAATCGTGGGCCTCGTCAATAGAGAGGACACTCGTATGCTTATGAGCCGGAATGGTGGTCCGGTAAAGTATGCTTCCGAAACCCTGGTCGAATTTCTCCATTGACAGAGGTTCTTCGGTAAGTTGAGGCACTGGCAGATTGGAGAGGAGAGGTGCCACTTCCGTCATTGCAAAGCGATTGATGCTGATGGTTGGGATTGTGTCAGGAAGTTCAGGCAATGGTTTGCCGTCATTATGTCGCTCCATGGTCTGGCGTAGGAGGAAATACTTTTCCGTGGGACGGCCGTATTCATTTATTGGCGCATCATAGTCGTAACTGGTGACGTCAGGAGCGAATCCTGGCGAATTTGCTCCGGCCCAATGGCCCCAATTGGTGCCTCCGTGGGTCATGTAGAGACTGAATGAGATCCCTTTTGACAGCATCTCGTCTATTCCGGCCGTCATCTCCGATGCAGGACGCGTCTCATGGTTTGCACCCCACTTATCAAACCATCCGCTCCAGAATTCGGAGCACATCAATGGAGAGTCGGGACGTTCTTCCTTCAACCTACGGAATTGTTGGTCAATGTTGGCTCCCGTGCCGAAGTTCATGGTCCATATCAGATCGTCAAGGCCGTTGTCAAGGAAGTTTGATTCCCAGTCACACTGAAACATAGCCACATCTTCTCCATAATATTTCCTAAGGATATCACGGATGGCCGAAACATAAGGCTTGTCCTTTCCGTACGACCCATACTCATTCTCCACCTGTATCATAAGGATGGGACCTCCCTTGTCGATTGTAAGGTCGGCCACTTGTTCCGCCACCTTAGCCTGAAAATTATCCACTCGCTCCATAAATCGTGGATCGTTCTCACGAAGAAGGATATCCTCTTCTTTCAGAAGCCACCAAGGGAGGCCTCCCATCTCCCATTCTGCGCATACATATGGGCCTGGACGAAGAATGACCTTCATATCGTTGTCCTGACAAAGCTGAATGAACTTTCTAAGGTCTTTGTCTCCGGAAAAATCATATTCACCAGGCTGCTGTTCGTGGAAGTTCCAGAATACGTATAGGCATATAGTGTTCATCCCGAGTGCCTTACACATCTGGATACGTTGTTCCCAATATTGTTCCGGAATCCTGGGATAGTGAAGTTCCGCTGCCTTTACCACGAAGGGCTCTCCATCAAGCAGAAAGGTGCCATTCCCAACCTCAAATGTCTGTTCTGCCTTCAGGGGTGAGAATAACAGTGACATCAATGCCAATCCCAACCATATCACCTTATTCAATCTTTTTCTCATTACTTTTCTTTCCTTATAATTTATTTTGAGCTATAGCCACTGACACTCATCTACTTCACATGGTTAAGAAGAAATTGAGGGCGGTTTACCAGGGCTAAATTTTACTTCAAAATTAGTAGTTTCGCTGATTTAATCCAAATCTCTAATGAAAAATTTATAACTTTGCATTGCATTAATGCCAAATAACTCCAATTAAAGCAGCAGCTTTTTTCAAAAATGAATCAACACCAGTCAAACACCCGATTAAGAAGAAAAATAGCCATCACGGGCTCTACCGGCACCATGGGTTTTGCTTCCCTAATGGAACTTCTTAAGTATCCTGACCGTTATTCCCTCCGTCTGTTAGTAAGGGATTCCGCTAAAAACAGGAAGAAACTTAAGGAGATAAATAACCTTGACAATGTGGAGGTTATATGGGGTGATCTTCTTGATGGTGAAAGTGTTTCAAGACTTGTGAAGGACACAGATGTAGTGCTCCATATCGGGGGTATGGTTTCGCCTCAAGCTGACTGGCATCCCGAGCAGACTATGAAAGTAAACGTAGGGGCTGCTCGCAATATAGTGGAGGCTATCAAAAGAAATGAACAGGAGGACTCCACTGCTTTGGTATATATCGGATCGGTGGCGCAGTATGGCCCGCGGGCTGTCCCTCATCACTGGGCCGGTCCGGGAGACCCTATGAATCCTGCCTTGCATGACATGTATGCCCTCTCGAAGATTGAGGCCGAACGCATCGTGGTTGAATCGGGAATAAAGCGGTGGGTAAGTTTCAGGCAGTCGGGTATACTCTCGCCTGCACTTCTTTTCAATGGCACCGATCCTATCTCTTTCCATGTACCCATCAATGGAGTGTTGGAATGGGCCACAGTGGAGGATTCGGCCCGGCTGATGGAAGCTGTCTGTCGGCCTGACGTCCCTGACGAAGTATGGTCTCGATTCTTCGATATCGGCAGTGGCAAGGACTATCGTCTCACAAATTATGAGTTTGAGTCGCTTCTGCTCAAGGCTCTTTCATGTCCCCCTCCGGAGAAAGTTTTTGAGGCCGACTGGTTTGCTCTGAGAAATTTCCATGGTGTCTGGTATTGGTCGGCGGATCTTCTTCAAAATCTGCTCCCTTTCCGCGCTTATGAATCGCCCGAAGATTACTTCAAGAGGATGAGCGACTCTCTGCCTGGTTTCTTCCGTCTGGCTACTTTCGTTCCGGCTACCCTGATAAAGTTTGGAATGAAGCAGGTAGCCTCAAGAAAGAAAATGGGCACCTTGTGGTGGCGTAAAAATGGAGACCCTAAACTTGATGTATTCTTCGGACCTCTTTCGCTCCCAAAGTCATGGAAAGAGGCAATTGCTCCCCGTGGAGCCGACGAAGAGAAGGATGCTGCGCTCCTCGATATTGGATATGACCGTAAACGTTCTCCACGGACTCTCACTATTGACGATATGAAGGCGGTTGCAGAAAGAAGGGGAGGGGAATGTCTCGCTGATTCAATGAAGATTGGTGATCTTTCAACTCGGCTTAAATGGCGATGTGGAGCCGGCCATGAGTTCGAGGCTTCCCCGGCCTTGGTGGCACTTGGCGGCCATTGGTGTCCTGAGTGTGGTTACTGGCCTACCCCTGAACGCCTCCATACCGACTCTCTTCTTCGCGAGGCCTGGTTATCCACACATCTCCCTGAAGAACTCCCCGAGCCACTGTGACTCAATAATTGGATACCTCAATCTGATAGTTGGAAACCTCAGTCTTATTCCATCTGTTATATAGTTATAGTACTCATATTTATAACACAAACTTTTTTCTTCTTGAATTATGAAAAATTTCACAGCGAAGCCTTGGCTGCTTCCTCAACCTGTGCTTATAATCGGCACTTATGATGCCGACGGCACTCCGAATGCTATGAATGCTGCCTGGGGTGGCCAGTGGGACGCAAAGGAAATCATGATTTCTCTTGGCTCTCATGCCACTACCGACAATCTAAAGGCCAATGGAGAGTTTACTCTCGCATTCGCTACTGTCAATACGCTCATTGCTGCCGATTATGTCGGAATCGTGAGTGGAAGGAATGTGCATGATAAGATTGCCCATGCAGGGTGGGATTCCTATAAGGCAGAACACGTTAACGCACCGGTTTTCTCAGTATTCCCTATGACGATGGAATGCCGTGTAAAGGAACGTCTTTATGATTCTGAATCCGGTTTCTATCTCATTGCTGAGATCGTGAATATCCTTTGCGATGAAAATTATCTTGCGGAAGATGGCAATCCTGATGTGGAGAAAATGCAGATCATCACTTTTGATCCTGTGCATCATGGCTACATTGCCCTCGGCAAGAAAGTGGGACAGGCATTCAGCGATGGCAACGTGCTGAAATAAAGATTCTGCACCCTTCCCAATCCTGAGTTACTCCAATTCAGCAAAATAGAAAAGGGACAGGCGGGAAATTTCCCGCCTGTCCTTTTAGGTTTTAAAGTCATTTTGTAAATTTGTCATTTTGTCAATAGATCATTTTGTCAAAATGTCAATATGTCAAATTGTCATTACGTCAAAATGTAAATATTTCAAATTGTCATTATGTCAAGCTAAAATCCTGTAATCATACTGCTCCCGGCACCATGAAATTGCTGACCGCATTGCCGGCCGAAGCTTTCTCCATAAGCTCCCGGCTGAATGTGAATGAGGCAGCATCCGTGTCGGTCATCACGGACAGAAGGGCAGGTCCGTCGGCTGCGAGCCATCTTTTCATGGCATCTTCAAGTTCCGCAGGATCCTTAACTGTCTCTGAGTGGAACCCCATGCATTTAGTCATTTCGGCGAAGTCTGGATTCTCAAGATTGACCTCACTCGGAGCGTAGCCTGCGAGTTCCATCTCCCACTTCACGAATGCCAGTGCACGGTTATCCGCTACAAGTAATTTCACGGGAAGCTTATACTGGGCTATTGTAAGGAGTTCTCCCATAAGCATTGCAAGACCCCCATCTCCTGATATGGAGATCACCTGTCTACCCGGGCAGCTCACCGCCGC
Organism: uncultured Sangeribacter sp.; assembly: GCA_964588625.1. Classification (GTDB taxonomy): domain Bacteria; phylum Bacteroidota; class Bacteroidia; order Bacteroidales; family Muribaculaceae; genus Lepagella. The sequence continues at coordinate 38,060 of CAZPQD010000002.1, forward strand.
TCCTATGGCCATCGGCATTGCGTTGGCCATGGATCCGTGCATGAATGAACCAATCATCTTGCGGTCGCGTCCCGCTGTCAGATAGTGGCTCGTCCAGAGATTGTTCATGCCGGTATCTACGCTGACTATGCAATCGTCGGCTGCCAATTTGTCAAGAAGGGAGATCATATATTCCGGTCGGATGCTTCCAGGCTTTCCCGGATTCTTGACGGGTATCTGCATTTTTTCTTTTATTACTGCCCAATCTTTCAAAGCCTGATCGAGGAATGTTCTCTCTTTTTTTGCCTCGATTGCAGGAAGCAGGGCATCGATGAATAAACCCGCATCTGCGCGTATTCCAAGATTCAGGTTGGCACGCTTGCCGAGTCTCTCGGCCCTTACATCCACTTGTATGGCTCTCTTGTCAGCGGGGAAAAATCCCGGATACGGGAAATTGGTGCCGAGAATTATCACGGCATCTGCCTTGGCTACGGCATCCTCGGCCGACCACATACCTAAATAGCCCATATGTCCAACATAATTAGGCATGTCGCGGGTCAGTTCCATCTGGGATTTGTAGGTGGTGATGACGGGTGCGTTGAGTTTCTCTGACAGTTCCTTCACTTTATCCGCTGCCCCGGATGCACCCATGCCGGCGAAGATGGCCACATTTTGTGCCTTGTTTATTATATCGGCGGCTTCCTTTATCTCTTGTGCACTTGCTTCCGGTTTCCTTTCAGTATAACTGGGAAGTACTGAAGCTGCATCTTCGGCAGCATCCAGAGTCGTGACATCTGCCGGCAGGCCCATCACACCAACGCCTCCACGCGAGATGGCTGCCTGCATGGCTCCATGAAGCATCACGGGCACCTGTGCCGGGGTTGTGGCCATTTCGTTATAGACACTGCAATTGGAGAAGAGCAGAGTAGGATTGGTCTCCTGAAAATACCCTGTGCCGAACACTGAGGTGGCACATGTGGAAGCTATTGCAAGTACCGGAGCATCAGAACGCTGGGCATCATAAAGACCATTGATCAGATGCACGTGTCCCGGTCCGCTGCTGCCGGCACACGCGGCCAGACGGCCTGTAAGCTGCGCTTCCGCACTCGCTGCAAACGCTGCCGATTCCTCATGACGCATGTGTATGAATTTTATTCTCCCATCCTTTGAGATGGCGTCTGTCAATGCATTCAGACTGTCGCCTGTTATGGCGTAAAGATTCTTGACTCCGGCGTTGGCCATGATATCCACAACCTGTGACGCCACTTTCTTTGTTGGCTTTGTGTTTTCCATAAATTCTTTAGCTCTATTTTTCGTTAGTCACTTCCCCATCCTTATACTTGATTCGTCATTTTCCACGATATGATGGTGGGTTTCAGACTCCTTATTATAAAAACAATCCACACAATATTTAGTTGAACCTCTCGGAGCATTGAATTATGGTCAGGAACCTTTGAAATATAAACAGTAGCCTTATATTTTTAAGCTTTTGTATTACAAATAGAAATCCTCTTACCTTCTGGTAAGAGGATTTCTTATTCATTTTGATATATTGGCTAAAGACTTTGATATATTGGCTGATGACTAAAGTCTAAGCCAAAAGTCTAAAGTCTAACCATTTACTCTACTACGGAGAATTGGTCTTTGCCTACTCCGCAGATGGGGCATACCCAATCATCGGGTATATCCTCAAATGCTGTGCCGGGAGCAATGCCTCCATCGGGATCTCCTACTGCGGGGTCATATACCCAATCGCATACGTCGCATACATATTTCTTTTCCATACTCTTGTGTGTTTTTTATGAGTGTTATTACTAATCTTTTTTCTATTTATCGCTCAAGCTTTCACCTTGACGAGCATCAACTTGGAATCCTGAAGTGCCACTACACTGTGTGCAACGTCCTGACCAAGAAGCAGGAACTCACCGGTGTGAAGGACATGTGGTTTGTCAAGAATTGTAAACTCTATTTCACCCTCAATCACATTCACCATCAGTTCTGCCGGTGCAACATGAGTGTCCAGTTTCTGTCCCTTCTTAAATCCTACCAGAACTACACCTCCATTGGCATTGGAGAATATGTTTCTGAACTGAACCTTGTCAAAACCTGTGGAGACCTGTTCAGCAAGTTTATGCACCTCTCCAAATTTAAACTCTGTTTCTAACATAGTATTAATTAATTAAAGTCAGAAGCAACAAATCAGTAGATTCTTCTAATCTGATTCATTTTACTCCAGTTTTTTGTACCTATATAACAATCCATTCACAATCTAAGTTCAGATTCCCTATTTTCATGACTAAGATATTATGTCCTGCTCTTTCGGTTCCCTCAAATCTATTTTTTCTTTCCGCATTCAGGACATATACCCTTCAGCATGTAGTTGACATGATGGATCTCGAAACCTTCAGGCACTTCCACAATCGGAACACTTATCGAATCAAGACAGATAGTCTTCCCACACTTCTCACAATGAAAATGAGCATGCTGGTCGGCCACCCTATGCTGACTGTCCTTACCATGGCATAACTCATACTTTATCGAGCGACTTCCATCCTCTATAACGTGCACCACATCTTTTTTCGAAAATATATCGAGCACCCTGAATATGCTTGCCGTATCCATAGGATAAAGCAGAGTGTCAAGATCTGAAAGACTGACGGGATTCTTTGCCTTCATCAGTTCCCTATACACGAGTATGCGGTTGGCAGTAGGTTTTATCTCCCGACTTTTCAGCAACCCTTCTATCTGGATATGAACTGACTCCGAAGCGGTCATCTTTGATTTGGTTGCCTCTTCGGAGCAATTCTTTTCATTCGTCTGATTATTCAACATATTTTACTTCTGTGCAAGCTTTCTTCGTGCTCAATGACTTTTTCGAATCACAAAATTAATTATTTCCTTCGAGACTTGCCATTCAGTCGGATGTCTTGTTATCAAAAGTAATCACGGTGTGAGCCTTGAGTATCTGGAATCGGTTCATTTCCAATGGTGTAAGGAGGGTGGCGCTTGCAAGCTTAAGGCGTCCCCCTTTCTTTCCTTCTTTCTGAGCTCCGGTCGCTCCGGTGTTATCCTGCTTTTCCATAGTCATTGTCTTTTTGTCTGTTCTGCATCAAGGGCATCAGAGAGTTGATGAGTAGCATCATTCCTAAATAGCTTACTCCCAATACGGGGAAATCAATTTGGATAGGAAAGCTTTCTTTAAGCCAACCTCCCAAAAGATATGCAATGAAGAGAAGCCACAGGGAACTCTGCACTGTCACACAAAGTGTGCACCAGCGTTTTGCCCTGAATTTCTGATACCAAATGCTCCATACCGTAAAGGGCAGGCAGCAAACGTTGCAGAGTGCCAGCCCGGGTAGGGAAGAGGGGAACATCAGTAATGCTAATAGACTCACGGAGAAATATGCAAGACCTACCTCACTCCATCCAAAAAGTCCGAAGAATTTGGATGCTTTTGTGGCCAGAATGTCATCGCATCCCCCTGCCTGCAACACTCCGCAGAAGCGGTCGGCTTTCGGATTATGTATCTTGAGTGATTTCTGCACAAGCAGATAGCTCACATAAAGTCCTCCAAGATCAATGGCGGCTATAAAATATGTGGAGACAGAGCGGTAAAGTCCATTACTGATGAATGCGAATAGGAAGAGGGCAACCGCGCACGCAAGCAATACCCATTTTTTTGAACGGTTGAAAAAATCCAGACGTCTGTGCAGTGCCAGATCCGGTTCTTTCGCATCCTCACGAGGATAGGATAGAAGTATGTTGCCATCCCAGGCATCCTTGAATTTTTCGAGTGTTGTAGTCTTATGCCTGCCCAGACTCTCATATTCAACGTTTTCGCCTGTGATTGACGTCACAATGATATTTCCACCCTCCTTTCCTGATGTGTGGGCAAGGAATGGAACCGGAAGTCGGACCACATCATTCTTATCTCCGATATGGTAGGCCTCCGAATCAACTCCATATTCCTGCAGAAGGCGAGATAGTCCGAACCAAGTCTTAAAAGGTATTTCCTTCTCCCGCCTAAGGGTATAATCAAGCGTATGGCCTACGCCAAGAAGCGTAAGCCAATCGCTGACTAAGGATGTGGCAGGCGATTGATAATGGCTGTTAAGCCTCGATTCCTGCTTCATATTTATTCTTTTAATTGTTGACAAGCGGCAAAATTACTGTTGTGCAGCTTTTTTGTGATTGCACCTCGTCACTCACTTATCGCTGCCTGAATCTTCTGAAGCAATACTTCTCCGGGCATCTCTCCCGTCTCTCGCATCACTTCCTTGCCATCGCTGTAGAGCAGGAATGTAGGCAGTGAACGTACCTGCTGGCTGTCGGCCAATTCTTCGTTCTTGTCGATGTCAAACTGCAGAACCTTCAGATTGTCCGCAAGAAGTGTCTTGATGTCATCAACGATAGGCATCATTTTCTGGCAGTGAGGACACCATGTGGCATAAAACTCCACAAGCACTACAGGTGCTGATTTGATTTCTTCTGTGTAATTCATAGTCGTAAGTTTTATAAGTTCTCACCCTTTAAACGCCTGTTCCTCCTCTTAGGTTTCCTCCATTTAAACTAAATTTTCTTGTTTGTCTCTATCTTCCTTATATGGTTCCATATGGATGTTGATGATGGAATTAGTTCCAAACTTCGATTTTATTGCCTGTTCGGCTTCTGTGGCTTTGTCATGTGCTTCTGAAAGACTCATGTCTCCGTCCATTTTCGCATGGAGATCCACTGCTATGTTGTTGCCAATGCGTCGGGTGCGTAGGTTGTGTACGAATTCTATGCCTGGAACCCCCAGCACCAGCTCTTCTATCTCCTTCTCCTGCTCTTCCGGAAGTGAGGCCTCAAGCAATTCGTCGATGCTCGGTTTGAAGATGTCATAGCCACTCTTGATGATAAAAAGGCTCACGACAATTGCCGCAATCGGGTCAAGGATCCTCCATTTATCTCCCAGAAACATTGCGCCCGCAATACCGATAAGTGTGCCAAATGATGAGATGGAGTCGCTCCGGTGATGCCAGGCGTTAGCTATCACTGCCTGTGAATTGGTGGCTTTGCCTACCCTCAGAGTGTAATGATATAGCCATTCTTTGGAAGCGATGGAGACAAGAGCAGCTATAAGTGCGAGCATCGTGGGCCGCTCAAGACTTTCTCCATGAAGACTTTTCACGACAGTCTCGATTCCATTTATCATCAGTCCGATGCCGGCAGCTATGAGCAACAGTCCTATGATACCTGTGGCGAGGGTCTCAAATTTGCCGTGACCATAGTCATGGCCCTTGTCTTTGGGTTTTCCGGCTATGCGGACAAAGACAAGGACTATGACATCTGAGGCAAAGTCACTGAGGGAATGCACCGCGTCTGCCACCATTGCCGAACTTCGCCCTAAGAATCCGGCGATGAATTTCAGCACAATTAAGGCTGCGTTTACGGCTGATCCCGTCAGTGTGACTTTATAGATCTTTTTTTCACGCTCTTCCAAGGTATCCTGTATTTGACTCCTTCTTAAAAGATTAAAAGGGAAGCATTATTAAAAGATTAAAAGTGAAGCATTAAAGGGGCAGCGGCTTTATCTTTTAACTACTCTCGTAGCCCCGAGCACTTCTCCATCTTTTTCTACGGTAAGGATGTATACACCTGCCGAGATTGAAGGATAAATTCTCATTGTCTCCAAAGCTGTCGCTGAGAACTGTTCGCTGTGCATCTTTCTTCCGTCGATGGAATGAAGTGTCACAGTGATAGTTCCATCTATTGGAGTCTCAATATTCAATTCTCTGTCGAATATTGCAGGATATACCTTGAGATTCTTCACATCCTTTACTGTTTCTACCCCTGTGTGGTTGAAGCGAAGGATGAAATCCCGCGTGTCGCTTCCGTAGCTGTTCTGTAGAGTGAGCCTTACGGGATAACCTTCAGGGTGCAGGTCGTTGGTCTCCCAGTCATAATACTCAAGCTGGGCGGTGCCTCCGTCGGCTGTAAGGGCTTGTCTCGCTACTTTCCCACCAGGCACTGACCAAACGGCTTCACTCGCAATCTTGAAGCCTTCTCCCTTCACATATGGCGAACCGGCCACAAACTCCGGGGCCTTCCAGCGTAGCACTCCCTGTCCTTCTGCATCTAAGTCTACATAGTCGTGCATACCGGCCTTGAAGTTGCTTTTGCCTTTATTGGTGAACAGTAAGTCATTGTCGGCAGGTGACTCAAAATCAAAGTAACCTACCAGTTCATCCGGCAGTTGTCGCTCATTAAGATCTCCCATGGCTACCTTAACGTCTTCTTCGCTCAGTGCCTTTTTCCATACCATAAAGTTGTCGAGATTGCAGTTGACTGACCCTAACGTGTGGACATATCCGCCAAGTGCCAGTACATTCTCTTCATTCCATTCCCTGACGGGACCTACAAAAGGTACTTCGCCCTCAAAGGTCTCATCTCCCAATGAATATGAAGTGAAAGTCTGTTTCTCGCCATTTACATAAAGTGACGGACGCACATTGCCCTTACCGTCATACTCGAACACATAGGCCATATGAACCCATGCACCCGGATATATCCGGAAATCGGGAAGGGTGTAGGAAGCGTTTTTCCCACCATCCATACGGATTGTGAAGGCATTGTTGGTGCCCTCGCCGGTAAGAGTATGCCAGAACCATCCCCAATTGTTGATGGTCCAGGGATCTCCCTTATATCTTATGTTGAGCATATGCACGGCATTGTTGCCGAAGCTTTCCGGCTTCATCCAGAAGCTCACCGAGAATGACTCAGTAGGATTGAGGTCGGTGTCTTTGAATCTGAATCCAAAGGCATCCTTGCCAACTGCCACTCCCTGCGACACATTCGCCTCGCCAAGATCGGCTGTGAATGCAAATTCAGCATCTGAGTATTCATAACCATATACGGGAATACCTTCTGCCGAAGTCCCGGAGGAAATGGCATTCAGGGTGTTGACTTCAAGGATTCTGGGAACTGTGCCCTGTTCTTCCCCAATTACCTGAATAAAGCCTTTGAGTTCACGCTGTGCCTTAACCCTTTCACCATCAGAGTTTTCGTATCCATTGACTGCCAATGTGTAAAGGCCAGGAGCAGTAAGACCATCCTTCACGTCAATCTTATCTGAATCCTTTGACTCCAGAATTACTTTTGAAGAGGCATCAAGAATTTTCCAATCCGCATTCTCATGCAGCGGATCGGCATATCCTACTGTGAAGGATTCTCCGGGACGAAGTTCATCAGCCGATTTCACAATAGCATCGCTGACTTCATATTTTCCGGCTATCTCCTGATATTCTCCCCAGGCAATCTCGCTTTCCGATCTGTGGTCGAGTGCAAGCGCACTGACACCGAACCTCACTTTGTCTTCCCCTTCTGAATCAAAGGGAGCGGAATAAACGAGTCCGGCCCATGAAGTTGTCATTCCCATGAGCACTGGCTCCTTCCCTTCCTGCTGAGCATAGAGCTTGAAGAGTGAGGTGTTGACATCTGTATTGTAGCATATCTCGCCTGGAGCCTTGTCGTTGGGCATATTGAAGATGAGCTTGCCGTCGTAGCCGTCATGGCGGGCGCTCAGAAGTTCTCCCTTTTCTATCTCGGGCTTAGCAACATCCCTCTTCATATCCTCTTTCCTTACGATTGAGAATTCTCCGAGTCGCATGTCAAGACTCCTTGCATTGTCGAATTTCAAAGCCACAAGTGCCAGCTCCGAACCTGAAGGGATATTGATATCCTTCCCTACAATGAATTTCTTCTCCACCCACATGTCATATGCCCGGCCGAAGGGCTTCATGACATTGAGTGCCTGCATATCCACAGGTGTCTCTTCTGATCCCTTCATCGAGAGTGCGAGATATACGTCGGCTGAACCTTTAAGGGGCTTGTAGCGGAATGTTATCTCATCACCCTCCTTCAATTCAAATTCTGTCTTGAAAAGATGGAGATATTCTGAAGATGTGTTGCCATGTATGCGAATGGTGGATCCTCCCATCCATGCTTCATCCCATACGAATTCTGCCTTCAATCCATCGGCAGGCACATCGCTTGCCTCTCTGCCGAGAAGCTTCTTTGCAAACCACCATCGCCATGTCGGAAGATAATCCTGCATCGATATGTTATACCATTCTGAATCATGCTGCCTTTCTCCATTATAATTGAAGAAACGTCCGTTGCCAAGGTTGAAGTAGGTGATGAAGGGTTCGTCGGAGAGATTCCATTTCAGGGATGATCTTGCTGTCATCATCTTGGACATTCCCTGAAATTCCTCATTCTGCGAAGAGTAAATCAGTGAGTTGCCAAGCTCCGGAGTGTTGACCGGATTGCGGGAGCTCCCTGTAAACCAGTTCTCGACTCTGTCGAGATAGGTGCGCTGACACTGCTCTGGAGTTGAACCACCCTCACCCCGACTCTCAAAGAACATGTTCTGTGTGTGTGCTCCCCATATGCCGATGGAGAGGGGGTACTGCGAAAGCAGGGTCCAGACAGGTGTGCCGATCTGGGGCTCGCGTCCCTGAAGATTCACACTGCAGTAGACGTCAAGCGGACTTCTTCCGAGCTCCTGAGCACTCTTCACTGTCTTCTCCATCAGTGACTCATCGTTCCAGTTATAGTTGAAGAAGAGAATGGATTTCCTGTTTTCGGAGTCTCCGAAATTGCTGGTGTTGTGTGACCCCAATCCGCAGTCAAACTGTATTGTGCCTCGATTGTTGGTGCCGTCATACCATATTACGTCGGCAAAAGGATTTTCTCCATCGGTGTGCAGTATCTTGTATAGATCGGCATGGAGATTTGAGATTGAACGCACAAGCTTTGCATTGCAGCTGAACTCGGAGTTATAACCTATTCCGTCTATCCCATACGCAAGCAGATAATCGGCAAGTTTGCGCGCCCCGACATTGACCAATGTGCCAAGCGCCACTTCCCATGCCTCGGGAAGTGGCCCCCAGGGCATTGCGGCCAACGGAGTGACGGGCACACCATTCTTATGTGCCACGTCGGCAAATCCTCCCGGAATGCGTGCGAGTGACGCCGACCAGTTGCCATAATGTGTCACATATTGCCACATCGGGAATACTTCACTGTCGAACACCCCATCGGGAAGTGCATTGAAGTCAGACCTGTTGATAGGCACCCAAAACAGCAGATTCTTATCATTTGTTTCGTCAAGCAGGTTATTCACCTGGGTCGCTTGATTGCGGAATCTTTCCTTTGGTTTTATGCGGGAGATAAAGAAATTATCATCGTCGGTCCATTTCTGACCCTTTTCCCATTTCTCCAAGGCAGCCGGAAACCCCGTTCCCCGAAGTCCCCAGTCAACATATCCGCTACGTATCGTCTGCGCGCTGCAGAAAATCGGCAGTCCGGCAAGTAGAAGGGGCACTATTCTCAATCCTTTCATATCTGTATATGTATGATCAGTTCAAATTTAAAAGTACAAATATAAGGCTTTTTCTTTATATTTTCCAAAATATACCCCTGAATTCGCTCTATTCTTAGGAATATTTAACTAAAGGATTGTTGTATTTTCAGTAATACTTGGTAATTTTACATCGGCTTATCCTCCTCCCGACGTAAGAGATAAGTTTCTCATTAAAAGAAAGATTCCGACATGCGACAGATAATACGCCATTTCACTGACGACGACCTTTATAAGTTCACCATGTGCTGTGCAGTCATCGAGTGTTTCCCACGCACTCAGGTGAAGTATCGATTCAACGACCGCGACAATACTGTATATCCTCCGGGGTTTGCTCGGCTTGTGGAGGAGCAGATTGCAATGCTGGAGAATCTCGTCATAACAGACGAGGAGATCGCTTTCATGCGCAGTCGATGCAATTATATCCCGGCATGGTTCATGAGTTTTCTACGCGGGTTCCGCTACGACAGAAAGTGGGTGAGTGTCAGTCAGGATGAGCTGGGTCACCTCCAGATTGAGATTGAGGGAAACTGGAGCAACGTCATCCTTCTGGAAGTCAAGATTCTTGCCATCGTATCGGAGTTATATTATATGGTAACGGGGGAGAATAAATCGTTTGATTATCAGGATTATTACGACCGATCTTTCGATAAGGCCTCTCATCTGCTAAGTGCAGGTTGCGACTTCAGCGATATGGGTACACGCCGCCGCGCTTCCTTCGATGCCCAGGACACTGCCATCCGCGCCATGAAGGACTGCAGTTCCTCCAATGTTTTCCCCGGTCATTTTGTCGGCACAAGCAATGTCTATTTCGCCATGAAGTATGACCTTACTCCCATCGGCACAATGGCACATGAATTCATCTGCGCCATAGCCGGGATGTATGGTCCTCTAATGGCAAACCATATTGCCATGTCCAAATGGTCACAGACCTTCCGTGGTGCTCTCGGCACTTTCCTCTATGACACCTACGGCTGGCGTATCTTCAGCCTCAATTTCTCCGTTGACTTCGCCAATATGTTCAAGGGTCTGAGGGTTGACAGTGGCGACAACTTTGAGCAGCTTGACCTGATTGTTGAAAAATACCGCTCCATAAACATTGATCCCTCCACAAAGCAGGTGATCTTCAGCAATGCCCTGAGCGTTGACAAAGCCATTGAAATCCGGAAATATGCTGAAGGAAAGTGCATCCCTTCCTTCGGTATCGGCACTCACTTCACCAATGATTTTCCTGCCGTCAAGCCCCGAAACATAGTCATTAAACTCACCGATGTCAAGATCACAGAATCCTGGCCTTTCTATTCTCAGACCTGCAAACTGAGTGAGGACCAAGGCAAATACAGCGGCGACCCCTCCACCGTACGCCGCTTCCTCGAAACCCTCCACCTCCCCAGCTAAATTAATATTATACGGGAGGTTCACAATACTCAAAGCTCGGTTTTCTTTGCTGTTATGTATTTTTGTTGTAATTTTGGCCAGTAAAATCTGAAATGACTCCATCCAAAAATATGTCATAGCTATGAAGAGAACGCTTCTTCTGTCACTCTTTCTGCTTGCATTCTCCATTTCTGTCTCTTCTGCAATTGATGTGCAGTCGCTTTACAAGAAACTCCGGCGCATTGACACTACTGAGCTCATGAAATTGGCCGCTAAGTATGACAGGTCCAACCAGCCTGACAGTGCTTTGGTGTGCTATTCCCTCGTCAGTGACCGCCTATCGGACACAAAGCTCTCTCGGGAAGAGGAGGAAGTGTATTGCCGGGCTCTTACAAATCTTGGATTCCTATAATCCTCCTATTATTTTGACTATTATAAGGCCATGACTTTTTATACGAAGTCAAATGAAGTGTCTGAGCGAATCGGTTATACTTCTAATCTGGCCTATAATTATCTGAATATGGCTGGAGTATATCTTGCCTGCAATCAGATCTACCGCAATCAACTCTTCGAAGATGAAATCTGGGATTTCTCCTTGCGCGGAATTAAAGCGGCCCTTGAATCCCAAGAATGGGAGGTGGCGTTGGCTTGTATGGTAAACGCCGGTCTGCTAAATCTTCAGAATCCTCAGAAGACTAAATTCTCAGAGATCGTTGACTTGATCTCTTCTGTGAAGATACCTTCAAATGTAAACATGCGGGATTTCTATCTCACTTTCATGAAGGGTTCCCAGATGTTTACTGACGGAAATTATGATGCCGCATTCCAAGAATATTCAAACCTTGAGAGGATGGTCGACGTGGACAGTATGCTCGGCGCCCGCTACATGATTCTCGTCCATACAGCGGAAGCTTATTCCTTGGCTGGAATGGGAAAATATCCGGAGGCCATAGCCGTGACACGCCAATATATCTCAGAAGCTACTCAAGCAGGCCTTTCCGATGAGGCCACTAAGGGCTATCTCTGTCTGTCGGAATATTATAACAAGATTGGCGACCTCCGGGGCTCTTCCAATTTCCTTCTTGACTTTTACACCAAGAAGGACTCCATCCTTTCTGCCCGTGAGGTGAACAGTATCGGCAATATGCCGCTCACCAATCAAATCGATCAACTTTCGGTGCAATTCCAGCAGGAGAGGGAAACTAAGGAGAGACTCAGCATTATTCTTTGGATTGCCGTTCCCTTTGCAGTCGTTCTTCTTCTCTTCGTGATTTTCCTTTATCGGGCAAGGCGTAAGGAGAGGAAGTACACTAAGGAGATCTACCGCAAAAATGTCGAGCTCCTGAAAGAGGAAGAAGCCTCGCGCCTTAAGATAAAGGCTCTTCAGGAGGAAGTTAACAGTCTGGAGAAAAACATTCAGGAGCTAAGGGGAGTCCTCAATGACAAGCAGTCTGCCGGTGCTTCTGTTTCATCTTCTGACTCTCTTTCTCCAGAGAAAACCACCTCTGAAGGTCTTTCCGGTGAAGACACTTCCAATGTTGGCCGGTATCGCAATCTCCAGATTCCGGAGGAGACTGAAAAGGTTATCTTGGAAAAGGTGAGGGAGATGCTGGATGACACTAATCTTATCTGTAATTCTAATTTTAGTCTCATAAAACTTTCCGAGGCTATCGGTTACTCTTACAAACAGGTTTCGCAGGTGATCAACGACAAGACGGGCAATAACTTCAAGACGATGCTTAATGAAAAGCGAATCAAGGAAGCTTGCCGCCGTCTTATTGATCAAGAGAATTATGGAAGCTACACAATTGAGCACATTGCACGCAGTGTAGGTTTCCAGTCACGAAGCCATTTCTCTGTCTGCTTCAAGTCTGTGGTCGGTATCTCTCCCTCAGATTTCCAAAGAAATGCCCGGGGAGAGGAGTGAAAAATGGAGAGTTCCTTACTCTCTTAATTGGGTTTTCTTCTTTCTGGTCACTTAAAAGGGTATAAAATCTATTGTAAGCTATATTTGTTATAAGTATCTGACACTCATTACTTTGTTAAAAGTAATGAGTGTTTGTCTATGTGTAAAGGGGTGCGGTTTCATGATATAGAACCTACCGACGGGTGAATTTCTTTTTTTGAACTTTGGTTATGCCTAAATTTGTCGGCGTTCCGATGAGGAGCCACCTCCTTCCATTCTTTTGGATGCTGGGATGTGCCATAATATCATTCACCTTTTTTAATCATGAACAGAAAACTTTACCTAAGTATCCTGACAGCTCTTCTGGCTTACGGCGGAGCGAATGCAGCCCCGGTAAGTCCGGAAGCAGCTTTAGGGATCGCCCGCGATTTTGTAGGGCATTCCGTCAGTGCCAATAAAATGCGCAAGGCTGCCGCCAAAGAGAATCTGAAGTTGGCCTACACTTTTAAAAATGACATTACCACTTCTCCTCTCTTCTACGTCTTCAATCGCGGTGCGAAGAACGGTTATGTTCTCGTCTCTGCCGACGACCGTCTCCCGGCCATAATCGGCTACTCTTCCAATGGAAACTTCGACACTAATCAACTCCCTGCCAACATGCAGGCCATGATTGCTTCCTGGGAAAACCAGATTTCCTGGCTCATCAACCATGACGATGCCAAAGCTCTCGCTCCCTCTGCTCCCGCTCACGCTGTGGCTCCTCTTCTTAAATCTACTTGGGATCAGGGTTCACCTTACAATAACCAGTGTCCCATTGTCACTCAGACCAACATGTTTGGTGATTCCAATGGTACAGGTCACGCTGCCGTAGGATGTGTTGCCACTGCTCTCGGTCAGATAATGTACTACAATCAGTGGCCTGAAGCTCCTACTGGCTCTGTCAGCTATGTTTCCAAGAACGAGGATGACACTATCAATATCGATGTAACCTTCGACGGCTATCGTTATGACTGGAGCAAAATGCTTCCCTCTCTCGACAATAACTCGGATGCTGAGGCTATTGAACAGGTCTCCACACTTCTCTATCATGCCGGAGTTGCCTTCGAATCAATTTATGGTGCTTCCACGGGAGCCACTGACGTTTCGGTAGCTCCCGCACTCAAGAAATACTTCGGTTATGACAAGGGAGTGGCCTATCGTCTGCGAGATTTCTATACTGAGCAGGACTGGAATGATATCCTCTTCGAGGAACTCAGCAACAACCGTCCTGTGGCCTATGGAGGCGTGACTAAGAAGAAGGAGGGTCACTTCTTCGTTCTTGACGGTGTTGACGAGAATGGCTACTATCATGTGAATTGGGGATGGAGCGGAATGGAGGATGGCTACTACCTTCTCTCTCTCCTCGAACCTGGCTCGCAGGGAATCGGTGGTGCTTCAAGCGGAGACGCTTTCCACTATTTCCAGAATATGATCACGGGTATCCAGCGTCCGGGAGCTAATCCTTCTCAGGAACAGTACAATTTCACCAGCGATTACCTCACTTCTACTTCCAAGACTGTAGACCGTCTTGGCTCCAACACGCTCAAGGCAAATGAAGTGTGGAATAACTCTGCCACCGACTGCACTGCTAATCTCGGTTTTGCTCTTATTGATTCTGAGGGCAATATAGTCTATCGTCAGTGGGTGAAGCAGGCTCAGGATTATCCTGTCTGCCATGGTGAGGAAACCCTGAAGTGCTCCTTCGTCATCCCTGCCGAAATTGAGGAAGGTGTCTACACAATCCGTCCTATCTATCAGATCTCTGCCGATGACTATGCCTCTGATCGCTTCGTTATGTTCCCGCCGGGCCGCAATGATCGTTATGTAGCAACTGTCACTGAAAACAAAATCACTTACGCCACGACTGGTGCCTGCAAGCTTACGATGCTTGACGTGATAGCTGACACTGGTGAGATCAAGAGTGGTGTACCTACTAAGTTCACTGTCAAGCTCCGCAATGATGGCGGCGAGTTCCATGGCTTTGTGCAGCTGCGTCTTTTCATCAATGGCAAGGATAAGATTTTCGGTAAAACAGACCTTCCGAAGAAGTCTATCTTTGTCAACATACCGGGAAATTGTGAGTCTGAACTTGAGTTCAATGCCACTCTCGATGTCCCCGGAAGCAACAATTATGTGTTCCGTCTCTGGGGCAACGAACAGATGTTTGATGAGGATGGTTATTTCCAGACTGCTAAGAATCTTTGCTCTAAGTCTGGTTTCTCTATCGAAGGACCGGCTCTGCCTCCGGTATTCAGTCTCTCTGACGACCTGATGGTGACTTCCGCCGAAAATGGCGTAGTGCCCATCAACGACCTTTCTCTTAAAGCTTACATCGAAAATGAAGGCGGAGAATGGACGGGCACATTCCGTGTCGCAGTCTGGGATCCCAATTCCTGGAGAGACCCTGTGGGCTACATCGAATATCCTGACATCACTGTTCTTGATCTTCCTGTTGCCAATGGCTATGAAGCCCGACTTCTCGACCATGAAGGCACTTTCATCGGAGAGCCTCAATATTTCAATATCACTCCGCGCACTGGTGTCGAAATGGTTAACGCTGAAGGTATTGTGCTTCAGAATGGTGTTCTTTACGCTCCGGGTGCTGAGACGATCTCTATCTTCTCAATCGACGGTGTGAAGATTGCTGAAGTTGCTGCTGATTGTCTTGATATGGCTGCTTTTGAAGCCGGTATCTACATTGCAGTGGTTCGCAATAGCAACCGTGCGCTCACAACTAAGATCCTTAAATAATCACTATTCAACCTGAAAGAGATAGATGAATAATAAAACAATCATTCTTCTTTCTGCTGCTACAGCCGCCATGGGAGCCATTGCTTCCATGGGGGTTGTGGCTCAGAATCTGAAGGAGACTCGAAGGGCTGTACGCCCCATGACCTCTTCCCACTCAAGCCTTTTCCGTGCGCCGGAACATTCCTCTTACTCTGCCAACCTCGTGGGATTTGTCTATTACGCTTCTTCATGGGACTCAATGTCGGAAGACCAATACACTCCCATGGGTATCTATTCCATCGATGTGACGCCTGGCTCTCAGCCCCAGCAGTTTGCTCAGATCGGAAAGGCAAGCTCCCATTGCAACGGTGGTGCCGTCCTCGTAGGGGATACTTATTGGTATATCTGGCAGCAGACCGACCCCACTGGTCAGGGACAGTATGAGATTACCCAGCTTTATTCCTACAATATTTCCACTGGAGCAGCTGAAAATCATGGCAAGGTTTCCTCCGATCTCGTTTCCATCTCGGACAAGACCTGGGATCCAACCACTGGTAATGTCTATGGCCAGTTCAAAAATGGCGACAGGTATAAGCTCTCCATCATTGATTATGAGCAGCAGACTGTTACTCCTGTGGCCGATGTGGAATTAAGCTATGGCCTTACTTGCGATAATAATGGACAGTTGTATGGCATAGACGCCAACGGCAACCTGAATATGATCGACAAGAATACTGGCCGGTTCACTAAAGTTGGTTCTACGGGCGTCATCCCTTCCTATGCCCAGAGTATGACCTACGATGCGAAGACTGGCATTATCTGGTGGGCAAGTTATTCAAACTCGGCCCAGCAACCTTCGATTCTTTACAAGGTTGATCCTAAAACGGCAGAAACTACTCTCGTGACTGTCTTCGCTGACAATGAGGAGATCATGGGTCTCGGTGTGCTCCCCGCTATCGCTCCTGATAAGGCTCCTGGTTATGCTTCCAATCTTGAACTCCTGACTGACAAGGCGTCTACTTCCGCAACTCTCAAGTTCACTCTTCCTGAGTACACGTTCCTCGGCGAGAATCTTGAAGGTCAGGTTGCTTGGGAGGCTAAGTCCAATGGCAATTCTCTTGCTACGGGTAATGGTAAACCTGGCTCGTCAGTGACGGTGGAGGTGACTCTTCCTACAGGCACCAACAATATCTCTGTGGTATGTGCCAACAGTGAAGGTGCCGGTCCGGAAGCTACGCTTACCCGATGGATAGGGCAGGGGTATCCTGAGTCTCCACAGAATGTACGTTTCTCTCTTGATGAGTCTAATGGCAAGGTGTCGCTTTCCTGGGATGCCGTGACTGAGGCTCAAAATGGTGGCTATCTTGACCCTGCGGCTGTCTCTTATAAGGTGATAGCTATGCCGGGCGAAAAGGAAGTTGCCTCTGACTTGAAGGTTACATCTTTCAGCGAAGTCCTCGAAGAACCACAGGCTCCCATCGATTTCTATTATCAGGTGATCGCCTGCAACGACTGGAGGGAATCTGAACCTGCTGAGTCAAACCATATTGCTTTCGGAAAGGGTATTGCTCTTCCCTATGACAATTCGTTTGATTCTCCCTCTTCGCTCAATCTCTTCCACATTGTAGATGGAAATGGCGACGGCCAGACTTGGAAATGGTCGCGATATAACAATCAGACGGCTTATATCTTCACTGGTTCTGATGTCGATGGTGATCAGGACGACTGGCTCATTACCCCCGGTTTCGACATGAAGGGCGGTAGCCGTTATATGCTCACTTATTTCACGGCTGGTAATGCCGGTACCGGTAAGTTCCAGGATTTCCTCGAAGTTGGATTGGGTATGGGTGTGAACACTGCGGATTATAAGATCGTGGAGGAAAAATATGAGTATGACATTGCCGACGGTCATCAGCGCCATGATGTGATTGTCGAACCTGAAAAGGATGGTTATTACCGTTTCGGCTTCCATGCTGTAAGCAATTGCAAGAATGGTCTTGCCATGAATATCGACGACATTCATATCGATGTGCTTGCGAATGACGATGCTCCCGCTGCTTCCACTAATATCTCTTACACCACTTCTAAGGGAACCGCACCTGTTATCTTTACCTTCAACGCTCCCTCCACGACCAGAAAAGGTGAGAAGCTTAAGTCTATCGAGAAGGTGGAGCTCTGGAGAAACCACTCGGAACTCGCTGCCACTGCCACCAATGCTAAACCGGGCAAGAAGATGCAGCTTACCGATAATAAAGGTGGAAAGGGTATGACCAATTACACTATAGTAGCCTACAATGCAGAAGGGGTTGGCGAACGCGCTGAAGTGGAGTTCTTCCTCGGCCTTGACATTCCGGGTGCCCCGCAGGATGTAACTCTTTCTGATGCTGGTGAAGGTAATGTCAAGCTCTCCTGGGCAGCTCCTGAAATCGGTGCACGCGGCGGTTATGTTGATGCCAAGAACCTTACTTACAATATCTTTGCAGTAGTCAATGGATATGCCGTTGATTATAAGACTGAGTACATGGGCAATGATATCATCATCACGGTAGCTGAAAAATACTACTCCAAAGATCAATCTCTCCTTATTTATGGTCAGTCGGCTGCAAACACAACAGGTGAAAGCGGCATCGTCTCTTCCTCTGAGATTATCGTTGGTCAGAACTATTCTTATCCCTTCTCGGAATCTTGGAAAAATGGCGTGGCTGAAAACAACCTCTGGTACGTAAGCCGTAGCGGAGAAAACGCTTGGACCATCGTTGCTGAAAATTCACAGGATAATGATGGCGGTTGCATGGCCTTCACGCCTGCTGCACATGGTGATATGTCTTATCTCTCGCTCGGTAAGATTGATCTGAAGAAAGCTGTATCACCTGTCCTCAGCTTCTGGTACTATGCCACTCCGGGCACAGAGGCCTTCCTCCTTCCTGAGATCAACCGTGGTTTCGTAGATGGATGGGTAGAGGCTCCGATCATTGAATACTCCAAGCTTGACGGTAAAGAGGGCTGGAGAGAGGTTAAGATTGATCTTGGCGAATACAGGGACTATCCCTACATCTCGGTCCGCTTCCTTGCAGGAGGAGTAGCCGGAAAACCGATTTTCCTCGACAATATCCAGGTGAAGGATGATGACCCCAATGGAGTAGAAGGAATAAACGCTGCCGATAATGGTGAGAAAATCTATTTCAACCTGCAAGGCATCAGAATCTACACCCCCGATAAAACCGGTATCTCCATCGAGCTCAACCGCAACGGCAAAGCAATCAAAAGGAAATGACCCAGGACTCTGAATCAGGAAAAATCAGGAGTCTGAATTATGAAATAAATCAGAAACTCTGAATTAGAAAATAAGACAGGACTCTAATCCTATTCCCTTCATAGCTATTCATATATTTGGAAGAGAGGCGCCCGGAAACCCGGACGCCTCTCATTATTTTATTCATTTTCAGTCACCATTTTATTCAATCACAGTCACCCAGATCTTCTCGGGATGTTCCCCGAAGACAGCGCGAGTCACGTTGCAGAGCCAGATGGTGCCGTCAAAGCGGTCGCAGCCCATGACGTTGTAGAAAGCCCCTTCATCATCGTGGGCCTCCATGTCAAGTAGGAAGGAATCGTCGGAGAGCGGTCCATACTCGCTCAAATCCTAAATCATAGTTTTAAATTTGAGTTGGTTACATACCTTATCCTCCCTCCTCCCAAAAGGTATGCACCCAATCCTTAGCTTTTATAATCCCTTCTTAAAGTATTTTCCTCCCGCCCTTTTTTTTCTTTCCTTCCCCATTTTACAATTTCCTACCCTTTCCCGTTAGCCTTCACTAATTTTTTAATTTTTGGATATGGTGCGAGCTTTAGCGAGCACAGATGTCCTATTCCGCTCGCACAGGGGATGTGTTGAATCCAGAACTTCGGCACTTTCAATTTGTTTATTCTTTATAAACTCTCCTTTTCCCAATATATAACTGTTCCCAAAAAAGATTATGAAAATACTGACCCCAATAGCTGCTTTTGTAGCAGCATTTAATTTCTTGGTAGTTGACCCTATACAAGCGGAGTTGCCGGTGTTTGAGGTGGAGACGGAGAGGGTGCCGGGGTCGGAGGTTGGGGAGATAAGGAGGTTGAGGGTGGAGTCGGAGTGTCTCGGGGGCTCTGTGGTGGTGGATGTGTGGACGCCGGCGGGGTATGTGTCGGGGGATGGGAGACGGTATCCTGTGGTGTATGCTCACGATGGACAGAATCTGTTTGATGGGGCTTTTTCTTTCGCGGGGGTGCCCTGGGCTATCGATAGGGCCTGCAGTTCGTTGGCGGATGATCCGGATTTCGTCATGCCTATCATTGTGGGGATAAACAATAGGGGAGAGGAGGGGTTGCGTCCTAATGATTATTTCCCTGAGAAGGCTCTGAATTATATCTCTCCGGACAAATTGGAGGAAACTTTCATTTTCGACACTTGCAGGGACGTATTCTTAGGGGATGAGGAGGCGGCTTTTGTAGTTGAAGAGCTGAAACCGCTCATTGATTCTCTTTATGATACGTTGCCGGGTGTGACCACTACTTTCGCCATGGGTTCGAGTATGGGGTCTTTGGCTTCAATCTATCTTTTATGTGAGTATCCGCAGGTTTTCGGAGGAGCTGCCTGTTTGTCAACCCACTGGATCGGTTCGTTGAATCTGAATCCGGATTATTCGATGAATGACGATGAGGTATGCGCTCAAGCGATATTGCAATATCTGAGTGATAATCTTCCATCCGCCGGCCTCCATCGTCTTTACATGGATCAGGGCACTGCGGGGTGGGATGCCGGTTATATGAAGTATGAGACGATTGCTCGTGAAATCGTTCGAGATAAAGGCTATACAGAGGAAAATGGTCTGCTCTTCACATATGATGCCAAAGGAGCAGGCCATAATGAATGGTTCTGGCAACAGCGTATTGATATTCCTTTGAAATTTCTCCTGTCAAAAACAGCAATAGAATCTGCAGAGGTAGAGGAGATTGGATTGGAAGCTCCTGACTCTTTGCGTGCGGACTACATCTACGATCTTATGGGAAATAGGTTTTCCGTAGCTTCCTTTCCCAATCTCGACGCAGGTATTTATCTCTATAATGGGAAGAAAATCTTAAAGACTGAGTGATATTCATGCTGCGGAAGCGTCATGTATCTGCAGCAGGGTTTCCCTTCACATTCATAAGGCTCTGAAGGCTTTTATTCGTTGATGGAAGTTTTTGCGGAGGCATTCGCTGTAGACCCAGGGTTCGATACCGTGATAATCTCCGACATTGAGAATGCCGAGTATGTTTGGCAGATAACTGCCGTCAAAACCGTCCAACACCAACACTTTGGCTTGAGGGTCGAGAGTCACGGTGATGGTGTCGTTGAGAATGGTAGGTGTAGCGTCTGTGCGCCAATTCACGGGGTTGATGCACATTACGTTCGGTGCGCTGACGACAGGTTTCACATATTTCACATCTGAGACAGAGTTATAGCATATCACCACACCCGTATCAATGGAGTCTTGGGCTGCAATGAAATATGGGTACTCTTCCACATCTTCCGGAGTTACTTTATAACCCAACACGTAGGCTGCGATCATTCTCTCGCGGGTTTTGGAATCCAAAGTTTTCATTAGTTCCACGACTGATTTTCCTCCCTGACTGAATCCCGCAAGGATAAAAGGCCGGCCATTGTTCTCATTCTCAATGTAATGGGCAAAGGCATTTTTGACATCTACGAATGCAACATCGTGAAATCGTCTGTTGATAGTGTCCTCATTCAGGGTAGCCCAGGAGTCCAATGTAATGTGGCGGTAGTAAGGCGAAAAAAAGTTATTGCCCTCTGCCATATATTCGGCCACTCCGTCAATCTCTATCGACATATCATTGCGATGGGCTTCCAGTGATGGGTCGGCGTAATGAGATACTCTCCCATCATTTGTTTGCCAATCGTATTCCCATGTAGAGGGGATATAGAAGACGTCAGCACCTTCCCCTTCCGTATCATTCCTCAATACAGTCCACATCTGTGTGTCGGAATAATCCGGTTTTTCAGGCACATAAACTTTCTCCGCTACGTTTACATCAGCAAATGAATCACTGCATCCCGAGCCATATGTCAAGCTCAGGATGCAGGCAATTGTCAGCGATATTTGTCGCAATAATCTCTTTTCAGTCCTCATGCATCTGTAAAATTACTAATTTTTTGGATTCCTCACAAATATGAGGATCAGATCCTAATCTATTTTGATCGGATGTCGTTAGGTTTTTTTTACCTTGCAAGAGACTGTAATGTCCAATATATTTACTCGTCCT
This sequence comes from uncultured Sangeribacter sp., assembly GCA_964588625.1. Lineage (GTDB taxonomy): Bacteria > Bacteroidota > Bacteroidia > Bacteroidales > Muribaculaceae > Lepagella. Next base: position 59,800 of record CAZPQD010000002.1, read on the forward strand.
AAAATCTTATCGTGTGGTCGATTGGTTCTGCCTTTATTGTAGAGTCCTGGATTTCAGCTGCAACCTTCACTCCTGTTTCAAATGCATTCTCCAGATCTTTTGGGAATTGCTCTTCACGCTGCTGGCGTTTTGCCTCTTCGGAAAAAACACTTGATTCGTATTTCGCATAGTCCGTGAATTGATAGGTGTCAAATGCTGTCACCCTATGCGAAGGCATGAAGTAGTAAAGACTCAGCAGTCTTTCTTCAAGTGAGCAGCGGGCCTCTATCCCATAATTCTTGAAGTCCTCTTCAGTGCCATTCATGGTATAGATCATGGTGAAGGAGACTCTTTTGGGAGCCATACTGACAGCCGGACTCGAATATTGAGCCACTGAGAAAATCATACGTTCCAACAGACACTTGGTATATGCATTGAGATCCATGTAATAGATAGGTGAGGCTATGGCCACAGCATCAGCCTCGCGTACCTCGGCTAAGAGATCATGTATGCCGTCAGGAATAGGACAGGTGCCAAAAAACTTACCTCCCTTCATCTTACAGGAGAAGCAGCTGCGGCATCCCGTATACTTCAGGTCATAAAGATTCACTTTCTTCACCTCAGCTTCCGGAAGCACAGAAGTTATACCTTCCACCCATTTATCGAGTAGCTTGTCGCTGTTCCAGCCCTTGCGTGGGCTCCCGTTGATTGCAATTATCTTCATAAGGAATGTTTTTATCTTCTGAATTCAAAACAACCCAATACTGGCGTTTGTTAGAATATCAAATGTTCTGAATGGCCGTAAATGTGTTGATTTAAGCTGATGTGGCTAAAAATATATCCGGAAGGCATGAAAATAGTAGATATACCCACAGTAACCAAGGAAAATCCCAAAGGCAGAACCTTTTCCAAGGATCTCTTCATATATCATGGAGGATGGCATAATGAAGACGGCAACATCAATTACCGTCTTGACTCGCTATGTGTCTGTATTGTTGAGAGTGGTGTTCATACTTCCACACTTAACGGCAAGGAGTACATGGTGCGTGCAGGGGAGGTGTTGGTCTGCCATCCCAATGATTTCTATTTCAATATAAGATTCAGTGAGGATTTCTACGCCACCTTCATCTATGCGAATCTTGATCTGATATCCCGTCATATTCCATCAATTGAAATTAGGGAAATTCTGATGAAACTCAAGGCCAATCCTGTCCTGAAACTTGATGATGAATCCGAGGCCTTGATTCGGTCATTTCTCAGTGTACTACGACTGAAGAACTCTTGTGAATGCAATAAGGGAAAGAAAACAGTAATATTGACAGCCACCGCGTTGCTGATTGAAATTTTCTCACTCATTGAAAGTAAACCGTTTTATCCAAAGGCTACTCTTTCCCAACCGGCTCTCCTTTATCAGAAATTCCTGGATCTTTTGATAAGTCTGCCGGTCAAACCTCACAATATGTCCTACTATGCCCATGAATTGGCCGTAACTCCGAAATATCTGTCGTACGTATGTAAAAAACAAAGTGGTAAGACGGCAAATGAGTGGATAAGGGAATATGTAATGAACGATGCGCATCGCTACCTTACCTCGGCCGACATCTCTGTAAAGGAAGTGGCCTCAAGGCTCGGTTTTTCCAATTTCTCCTTTTTCTGCCAATGTGTAAAAAGATTCTGGGGAAAGACCCCAATGCAGATCCGGAACAGCGAAGGCTCCAATTTTTAGGCCTGTTCCCATGCACCAGCATTCTTTGGGAACAGAGCCTAAAAAACTCTTGCTCATTTTATAATCCAGTCTTTTTGCCGGGCGCCATCTCATCGCCAAACAGGGCCAAAACTTGATTCACCTTGTCGAGTCGGAGAGTGGTCTTCCCTTGTTCGAGTTCACGCACAAAGCGCAGTCCTACCCCAGATTTCTGGGATACATCCACCTGCGTAAGCCCATACTCCTTACGCTTCGCTTTAAGATATTTGCTTAATACTGTCATTATTTATACCCTTTGGGGTGCAAAGTTAATAAAAACTTTAGGCATCTTCACAAGACTGTGGGTATATTTCCTGTTGCATTCAAGTGTAACTAAGGTTAAGACACAAATCTATCCGCTCAATATGATTCTGAGGTTTCTTCCGTAAATCAACAGACAAGAAGTAAGAAGGCTATTTTGCTTTGCGGTTGCGTTCGATAATATCGGAGAAGGATTTGGGGAGACGAACGTTGTAGAGATCGTAAGCCTCATCAAAGAGCGGGGCTATCTCTTCATCGGTGAACCCGGCAATCCCGCATCCTATCCGGGTGACGTAAAACGTATTCTGATCCCACTCACGGGCCAATTCAATGAAATCGTCAACGTAAGGTTTGATGGTTTCTACTCCACCTTGCATAGTTGGGATGGCATATGACTGACCTTGAATTCCTACTCCGTTACCCCATTCAGCACCGAACTTGTCGTAAGCCACTTTAGCAGCTCCTCCCAAATGATGACCTTGCAGGTTACTACCGAACACAAAAATATCGTCCGGTTCCAGATGCGTTATTATCTCAGGTGTATATACTCTGCTCATACTCGTTATACCAGTTCAATTGCTTGTTTTCCTGTCATTCTCTCGAAAGCCTTTCCTTCATTGCATAAGTTTTAGGCCGATAACCGATAGAATAAGCGTTGTTATGAAAAACAATCGCCAAAATGTAGCCGGCTCATTGAAAAAAATAATACCTACAATGACAGTTCCCACCGCACCAATTCCTGTCCACACGGGGTATGCCGTACCGATAGGTATGGTCTGAACCGCTTTCGAAAGCAATGTCATGCTTAGGGTCAGGCAAACAAGAAACCCCAGACCCCAAAGCCCCCACGGAGTTCCTGTTGCATCTTTCATCTTGCCGAGGCAAAACGCAAATCCTGTTTCAAAGCACCCGGCAATAATGAGAAGAATCCAATTCATATCCAATAAACTCATGTCCTATTGAGGGCTGCAGCAATACCCGGCGTCTCCTTCCAAGGCCAATTCCATTTGCAAAATTATGAATTATTTACAACAATATCCAAACTGCCAGTCAAGTAATACTGAAAAGTTTAGACACTGAGGATTGCTTCAACGGTAATATTCAATGTCTTTGATAGAAGTAAGGATTTGAAATTTAGGCATCTCGCAGATCCAGAGAGACTCGAGTCTATTATATTCCAAAAATAGATTTGAGTTTCTCAACATTTTCCTTCAATTTTGCCGGATTGCTCTTCTTCAGCTTAGAGAGATTGAGGAGTTTCCATTTCACTGAAGGGTAGTGTTGAAACTCGGCATAGTCTGAGTTTGACCAATCCGGGTCGCATTTTTCAAAGTCTTCAAGGAAGCGCTTGTCGGCATCAGTCATCATGGCGTTGACATCTTCAATCAGTTTTTTGCGAGTGGATAGGAAATCATCGTAAGAAAACGGAACGTCGGTCATCCCTTCAAATTGGTTTACCATGGCCTCTGACTGGTCTATCAGACGAGGGGCAAAAGACTCAAAGAGAGGACGATCGCTCCCTAATAGGCAAAATATTAGTCCGTGTTTGCATTCTTCAATAGGTATTGCCATATGGCGGACATCAAATAAATCTCGCGGATGCTGACGTGACAAAGCAGCTGAGATCTTTCCTCCATATAATTGTGATAAGGATACCAGTCTGGCATCTACTTCCACTTTGAATAACTCTTGAGCGGCTTCGCATAAGGGATGGATACTTGCTGCTCCTTCAACAAGACCACGCTTTGTCTGGTTAACTTCAATCTTTACTTGACATCCGTAACTCTCACAAGTGATTTTGCATATGTCTAGTCGTGGTATTATGCGGATATTCCTAAAAGTTGCCTTTACCCTATTAGCAATCCTCATAAGGGCTTCGTTTATCTTGCCAAGACTTGTCTGACGATCTTCCAAAGGAATATACGTCAAGTCGATGTCTACTGATAAACGATTGAGGTTATTGACAAAGAGATTTATGGCTGTACCTCCATGAACGGCGAAACACTCCTCGTCTGTAACAAAAGGGAGGATCCTGAGTAGCAGATCCACTTTTTTCTTATATATTTCCTTCATAATTAGCGAGTTCTGCTGGTATCATAAGATTGTATTTGGCATTCTTGATTCCTCCCTTGACTAAAGCGCGAGTGCCTGATCCAAGTGAAATTTTATTCAAATCCAACTTCCTAAACCATCTGTGACCGGCTTTTTCCGCATAATACAGAAACAGTCTTTTTACTTTTACTGAAGTGCATTCTTCAAGAAGCTTCTGGACTAAGGATGACCGCAAAGAGTTAAGCATTTCCATGAGATGATATAAGTCCATAAGACTATAATACTTCGGGGATAATAAAATACACTCCATGATGGCTCTTTCCGTCGATGAACTCCGGAGAGAGTATCCTTGGTAATCAATTGTCTCAATTCCCGTTTCTCCAAATACTTTAGTTGAGAATTCATGAACTGACATATCAAGTTCCAATCTGGCTATCCACCTTGGTAATCCTGAGGGTAGCCTTGAGAATATTATTGCTTCTGGCTTACTCATGGTAATGTAATGGCTGTAACCACTAACTTCAAGAGCAGTAGCAGCTCCGAGATGGAAATCAACCTCACTTTGTGATTGGCACGAAGAAATTATTCCGAATAATGTTGGCGTCGTCCCAGGGTATTTATATATTCCAGTGGCAATACGATCTAGCGTACCATGTTTGATATAGTCTGTCAAATCGCTCCTTGAAATTCCATTTTGCTCAAGCCAACGAGTCATAAGTATTCCATCAGGGAGAACCTTACTTCGCAATAAATTTATTTTAGAGGCCATTTTGTTTCCATTTTCACTGCAAAATTAATATTAAAATAAATTATATGCAAATCTTTAGGTAAGAAATTAAGAGTAAATTAGATTAACGGATAGACAGATTAAAGAAAAAGACACTGAATTTACTGGGAAAAACAGTAAATGGCAGTGTCTTTGATAGGATCGTAGCTTGAGAATCAAGCATTTAGTGGAGCTGGAGGGGTTTGAACCCTCGTCCAAACGTGGAATCAATAAGCTTTCTACATGCTTAGTCATCGAATTGGTTTTCGTGACATGACAGGCTCGCGACGACCAATCATGTCCTTATCCTCTGAATCTCGGGATGCCATCGAGGCGCTGACATCCCTATTTCCGAATTTCTCTGCACCTCCTTGTCCAAACGTCTCGGAACGGGGCAATGGGGAGATGTCTCGTTCCCGACACTGTGCCGGGAATTAAGCGATCCTACTGTACTTCAGATCAGGCAGCGAGAGCGTAATTGTTATTTTCGCCAATTATAGTTCGTTGATCTTGCGATTATAGAGCCTGGTCAACACGGCTCTGCATGCTTACTTACCGCTTCTACACGCTGTCAAAGCCAGTCAGCCCCTTTTGAGTCAGCGCTTTCGCGATATATCTTGCAAAATTACTATTTTCTTGACTCTTTGCCAAATATTAAGTGTTAAAAACCCTTAATATCGGGTTTTTCAATTCTTTTTCATCTCCTTTGCCCATGTGTCGCGCAGTCCGATGGTCTTGTTGAAGACGAGCTTTTCTGAAGTGGAATCAGGATCCACTGTGTAGTAGCCGAGACGCTGGAACTGGAAATGGTCGCCGGCTTTTGCCCGTTCGGCAAGCCAGGGTTCTACCATGACATTCTCCCTCACAATCAGTGAATCGGGATTGAGCAGCTCTCGGAAATCGGCTTCCTCGGCTGAGGGATTCTCCACTGAGAAGAGTCGGTCATAATCCCTAACCTCTACTTTAACGGCCGTCGGAACGGATACCCAATGCAGTGTGCCCTTCACTTTTCTGTCGGCTCCGGGCAATCCGCTGCGTGACTCAGGGTCGTAGGTAGCGTAGATCTCTTCGATCTCACCGGCATCATTCTTCTTCACACCTGTGCATTTGATGATGTATGCTCCTTTGAGACGCACTTCCTTATCAGGGGAGAGGCGGAAGAACTTCTTGGGAGGATTCTCCATGAAGTCTTCACGCTCGATCCAGAGTTCACGGGTGAAGGGCATCTGGTGTTTGCCGGCTGTGGGATCTTCCGGATTGCTGTCCATCTCCATGATTTCAGTCTGACCCTCGGGATAGTTGGTGAGGATGAGCTTCACGGGATTCTGGACTGCGCTGACGCGGGTGGCTGTCTTGTTGAGGTCGTCCCTCACGGAATGCTCGAGCAGTTCGATATGGTTAAGTGCCTCATATTTGGTATAGCCGATTCGGTTGATGAAATTCTTGATGGATTCCGGAGTATAACCTCTGCGGCGCAGACCGCGGAGTGTCGGCATTCGCGGGTCGTCCCAACCTCTTACGAGACCTTCCGTCACGAGCTGAAGCAATTTGCGCTTACTCATCACTGTGTATGTTAGGTTGAGGCGGTTGAACTCTATCTGACGCGGACAGTAAGTGTCGTCGGCCAGTTCCTTCACGAAATACTCGTAGAGTGGACGGTGGGGCACAAACTCAAGGGTGCAGATCGAATGGGTGACACCCTCGAAGTAGTCGCTCTGACCATGTGCGAAGTCATACATGGGATACACCTTCCAAGTCTCACCTGTACGCCAGTGTG
>CAZPQD010000003.1:0-60639 GCA_964588625.1 uncultured Sangeribacter sp.
CCCCGCCTCCCGGAAGCCCCCCTCTTGGAAGACCCGCCCCGACAGGGAGGAGCGCTCTCCCGAGCGCTTCCAACCCCTCTCAGCCCCCTCCCTCCCGGAGAGTCTTCCTTCTCCCTCCCAGAGGCTCCAATCCCCTCCCCGAATAATACTCTATTTAATCCCCAAAAGAGCAGGCCAAATAAAAGCCTGCTCTTGCTTTTTCCCTCCCAATCCCGCCCTATCCTCTTTTACCGGCCCCGGCTTTAGCCGGGATTGCAGCGCAGTTTCAAAATAAATCCTCCCCAAAATTTGCCATTACCAAAAATTTAACTTAAATTTGCATTGCTTAAATTTTAACCCAAAATTTAGCTCCAAAATTCTTTCATGAGCCGACGGCATTAATGTCTCCCCGAGTTATATTCCCACGGCTTTTCATCTTTTACCATCTCTCATTGTGAAAACAAGAATCACTTCCTTCATCCTCTTTCTCCTCATCGCCCTTCCCGCTTTCTCCCGTATCCCCGCTGAAAAACGCGAGGCCCTAAAAGCTGACATTAACGCCCGTCTTGTCAAGACCTCGACGGCCGCCGACAGTCTGCCCCTCCTTTATGACCTCTACGACCTCTCTTCAATACAAGACCAGAAGAAGATAGGCTGGACTATCCTCAATACAGCACGCCGCGCCGGCGACAGCAACGCCGTTATGGACATGTGCCGCCAGCTCGCTTCCTTCAACATAAAGTCCGACTCCACACTGCGCTATCTCGCTTCCGTCAACTCCATGCTCCCCGAAAACGAGGTGCAGCAGGCCACCGACCTCTTCATCGCCGTCAAATTGGCCACCCACAACGTGATGTATCTCCCGGAAGCAGAACGCCAGAAGGAGCTGACACGCATCCTCGCTCGCCGCAACGGAGAGAAGGATAACACCTACGAGGACATCAAGGAACTCTACACTCTTGCCCTCTATCTCGGTGGAAACTCAAAGGGAGGAATGTATAAGGATTACGTCAATCGTCTCGATAAGGAGATTGGCAAACTCCCTGAGAGAGCCCTCTCAATCCGCAATCTCTTCTATACATCCTCCGCCATCTTCTATTCCAAGAACATGGAATATGAAAAGTCTATCGCCGCCGATAAAAAACTCCTCGAAAGCATCTCTCAACTCGAGGAAAGATACAAGAAGAATGGCCGTAAATACCGCAACTTCGACCTCACCCGCTACTCGGCTTACCGCCGCATAATGGGCAATTATGAGGTGCTCCCCATATCTACCGTCGACAGCCTTTACAATCTTGCCATGCAGTTGGCGAAGACAAACTCCGACGTGGCAGCAGAAAACGCTGCCAACCCCCGAATACGTATCAGTTATCTGATGGCTCATAAGCAGTATGCGCAGGCCATACCGCTTATCAAGGAGTTCCTCGGTAAGGAAATCGACGACAACAACAACGGCTACCGAATCAAGATGCTCCGGATGCTCAAGGAAGCCGCAATCGCCACCGGCGACAACGCCACCCTGCTTGAGGCCCTGAAGGAATACAACGACCAACTCGAGGAATATTTCAAACTTAACGCTGAGGGCACATACCGTGAACTCCAGGTGCGCTACGACGTCAACGAGCTCCGTCAGAAAAACCATCAGCTCGATATCCAGAAACGCGATCTCGTGCTCAAGACCGATCGCCAGATCATCATTATATCCGTTATCGCTGCCTGTATCCTTCTCTTCATCATCATCATGCTCCACCGTCGCCACACCAACATGAAGATGCGTCTCCGCGAACTCGAGGAGCAACTCAACCGCCTGAAGGTGGCCGACAAATCCCTCGCCGACCTCAACCGCAAAAAGTAATCCGACCGGGAGAAGCACTCTCCTGAGCGCTTCCGAACCTTCCGAACGAGGCGACCCCCGCCTGGAGAAGAGCTATATTTATTTTTATTAACATGACTGTAACATTTCTTCACCAACCCCGTCATGTTATAAGAAACCAAAAACAACCAACCTATGATAAGACTCTTATTCCCCGTCCTCCTCTCCGCTACGGCTGTCATCCCCACCATGGCAACCCCTCTTTCTTCCGATTCCATCCCGTCATCCCGTAAGGAGCTGAAGGCGGATGCCGACTCTCTCGACGTCGTCAACCTTCAGGAGGTGGTCGTCCAAGGTCGTACCCAGCGCGTCATCAAGAATGGTGTGGAATATATTCCCGATAAAAAGACTCGCCGCAACGCCTCCGATGCCACCAACCTACTTCTCAAGATGGTCATCCCGCAGCTCGACGTCAATCCCATAACCAGTGAGGTGAAGACCAACAAAGGGGAGGAAATCTCCTACTTCATCGACTATCGTCCGGCCCTGGAAGGTGAGCTCAAAGGCCTGCGCACCGAAGATGTGCTCCGCGTTGAAGTGCTCGATTTCCCAGAAGACCCACGTTTCCGTGGTGAATTCCATGTTGTCAACTTCGTCATGGTTCAATACGAATGGGGTGGCTACACCAAGCTCTCCTACGACAATCACTTTCTTGCCGACAATTACAACGGTGGAAGCCTCTACTCAAAGTTTGCCTATAAGAAAATGACTTTCGATGCCTACGTCGGTGGCGGCTACAACTTCCTCAACCGTAATCCTTATACCTCAACCGAAATCTACCGCGATGTAGATTTCATGGGCAACCACTACGACGAAATCCGTCGCGTAGACGAAAATGGCATCGACTACAAAAGCCGAAATAATTACGAATACGCTTCTTTCAGCGCAACTTATCAGGTGGAAAAGATCTATATGGTGCATGGTGTATCCTTCAATCGCTCTGCCGATCCTGTCACCAACAACCTCTCCCGAGTCTCCTTCTCAATCCCGGGTCTGCAGGACACTGAATCCTTTTCTGCCTCCAATTCCCAAAGCCTCTCACCGAGTCTCTACGGTAACTATTACTTCTCGTTGCCCAAAGGCAACACTCTCTTCGGCTACTGGCAGTTTGTTTATGGTGGATCAAAGTCTAATTCCTCCTATACACTCAAGGGTTTTGACCCCATCATCAACAACAACCGCGAGAAGACCTACACCCCCAATGTGCAGATAGGCTACAGCAAAAACTTTGCGGGAGGCAGCGTGTTCCGCTCCTCCATCATGTCCTACAACAATATCTACCATATCGACTACTCCGGTTCGTATGCCGATAAGCAGAACATCGTGGCCGATGAGAGTATGCTCTTCCTTGAATATATAAAGAACTGGCCGATGGGTCTCTATCTCTATACCCGTGCGGGCGTATCCTACGTGCTCGGTCGCATCAACGGCCACACCACCCGCAGCGAATGGAACCCACGTCTCGGTTTCCAGCTCCAGTATAAGATCAACGAAAAGCACTCGGCCAGTGTCGATGGCTGGTGGGGCAACTCCCACGTCGACCCGGCCACAGCCAGTGAGGCCCTTATTCAGAGCAGCGAACTTATGTGGCATCAGGGAAATCCCGACCTGCGCAACACTCTCTTCGCCTCCGCTAACGCCTCCTACACCTACATCCCGACCAACATCTTCTCAATGACCGCCACCTTCTCCTACGAAGGCAATCCACACAAACAAGCTTATGAGTTCTACACCCTCTCAGGCCACGACGGACTCATCCGCAGATCAATCAATAGCGGCTCGGGCAATGAATACACCCTCCGCCTCTCCGCCAACCTCCGCCTGCTCGACAACGCCCTCAGCTTCAGAATCTCCGGCCGCGCTTGTCGTTCAGTACTCACAGGGGTGGACGCCCTCACACTCAACAATGTCAGCGCCAGCGTCTACGGGCAATACATGCGTGACCATTGGTCTGTATCCCTCAACTACAGCACCCCATCAAAATACGCAGGAGCATGGAGCAACGGCTACGTAACCAAATCCCTCTCCAACTACGGCGTCTCCGCCTCAGTCAACTTCGGAGAGTTCAAAGCCACCTTCTCCTTCGTTAACTGGTTCCGCAAAGACTACAAAGGCTACACCTACTTCAACTCCCCACTCTTCTCCACCGACCAGACCATCTGGTACTCCAACCGCTCCCGCCGTGTAGAACTCTCCCTCTCCTACACCTTCCCCTACGGCAAGAAGATCAGCCGCGACCGCGAAAATATCAACATTAACTCCGCCGGCTCCGCCGTCCTCAAATAACCCCGGACTGGAAGAAGCGTACCGACCCAGACTGGGAGGAGCGCTCTCCCGAGCGCTTCAACACCCTCAAACCGCCTTCCCGAACTGGAACCCTCTCCCGAGCGCTTCAACACCCCACACTAACTGAGCCGTCAAAGCAGCCCCGGCCGGGGCTCAACCTCCGTTAACCGGGGGTGAAACCCCCGGATCAACCTCCCCAAAAAATAACCAAGGCCAGATGCGCCCCGCGCATCTGGCCTTGGTTATCCTATGTAGTTGGCTTACTCATGAAAACTGGTAAACGCACCCCGTTCCTGCTGCGGAAAACCGCCCTCCAGCTCTTTCTGAGCCTTCAGTGCCTTGATCAAGAACGCCATGTTGCGACCCAGATTGCGCATAGTCTGCAATCCCTCCAGATCATCCTCCACATCCGAAGCCTGGAAACCATGCACCTCATTCCAGTAGGTGCTTGAAGCCACCGGCATCGCGCTGATCGTGAAAAACTTGTTGATATCGTCGAAAGCCGACGTAGAGCCTCCGCGACGCGAAGAAACCACCGTAGCCCCCACCTTCATCGTCTTATCTACAGTCCCCGCCGTGCTGTAGAACAGACGGTCGAGGAAAGAATGAATCTGACCGTTCGCTCCGGCATAATAAGTAGGCGTGCCCACAACCAGACCGTCAGCCTCAGCAAACTTCGGAGCCGTCTCATTCACCAGGTCATTGAAGACACAGCGGCCATGCTCGCGACAGAACTGACACGCGATGCAACCGCGAATATCCTTCGTGCCCGCCTCCACGCGCACAGTCTCAATACCATTCGCATGCAGAGTCTCCTCCACCTCGCGCAACGCCCGGTCAACGCACCCATGCGGATGCGGACTCCCATTCACAACCAATACCTTCATAAAATTCCTTTCTATTAATTTCTTATCTATTGTATTCTTAATTTTATATCTATATAACACTCAAGCCTCCTTCATTGTTATCCCTTTTCCGCTCCACTTCGTGAAGAGGAGGCGGGCGAGGAAGATGCTGCCGCGGAAGAGGAGTTCGATGCACATGGCTGTCCAGACGCCTCGCAGGCCCATGGTCTGCGATAACCACCAGGCGAGGGGTACCCTCACGAGCCAGATGCTTCCGAAGTTCATCACGGCTGGTAGTTTTGTCTGTCCCACACCGACGAAGGCTCCGTAGGCTACGATGGAGGCGGCGAACATCGGTTCGGCCCATGCCTCGATGCGGAGCACCTCGGCTCCGAGGTCGCGGATGGATTCCACGGGAGTGATGACGGCCATTATGTCTGGGGCAAAGAGATACATGAGCAGACCCATCACGGTCATGACTGCCATGCCGAGTCCAACCGACATGTAGGCGAATTGCCTTACGAGTTGGGGTCGCCCTGCGCCGTGACTCTGCCCGGTAAGGGCTGTGGCGGCATCGCCGATGCCGTAGCCGGGCATATAGCAGAGGCTCTCGGCGGTCACGGCGAAGGCGTTGGCCGCTATCGCCACTACTCCCAAGGGGGAGACTATCATCGTGATGGCTATCTGGGCTCCGCAGATCACGGCATGTTCCACTGTCATCGGTGTCGATATGCCGGCGGCTGCCACTGTGATTTCACTTGTCGGACGGTAGCTGCCGCTCTCTCCCTTGAGGTTGAGTTCCGGTTGACGCACACATACGAAGTACATCATGATGACCGCACTCACTGCCTCGGCTCCCACAGTGCCGAGGGCGGCCCCCAGCACTCCCAATCCGGCTCCGGGAAGTGTGACGCTCATACCTCCAACATCGAAATGATGCGTCGGGAAGATAAGGAAGAAATTCAGCAGGCAGTCGAGCACGCACATCAGTCCGCTCACGAGGCTCGGCACCTTCATATTGCCTACACACCGCAGCATGCCGCCCCCGAGATAGTTCAGGGTCAGCAATGGCAGGGCTGCAACAAACACTATGAAATAAAGCGTGGCATTGCCGGCAATAGCCTCATCGCCGCCAAGCCAATAGGGGAGTGGACGGGCTATGGCTATACCGATGGCCGCCACCACAATGCTGAAGATAAGGCTTGCCGTTATACCCTGCCGAAGCACCCGCCGCGCACCGGCATAATCTTTCGCTCCCGTGCGGTGGGCCACCTGCACACTGTAGCCCGATGTCATTGCCGAACAGATACCCCAGAAGAGCCAGAGACTCGTGCTCACAAGTCCGATCGAGGCGGAGTCATCCGCCCCGAGCCTACCCACCATCGACGCATCTATATATTGCATGGCGATACTCGAGAGCTGTGCGAGCATCGCCGGCAGAGACAAAGAAGCCGTGAGGTGCAGACGCTGCCCCCACGACAATTCTTTCCCTTCGCGTATCAGACTGATGTCCGCCTTCATCGCTCACCCTCCATGGTATGTCCGGTCACATTGATCATATCCTTGTATTCTTACTCCTTCCCTCTATTTTCCATCCCTCTTTATTCAGAACGTCCCCAACCCCTTTTTTGATTTATCGCCATGCTTGGTATCCCTACCAAAATTCCACCTCCACGTACACCTTTTTTACCCTGATTTTGGTCTCCATGAGCCTTTTTTAACTAAAATTTTATCATTAGGTAATAAAATTTTCAAAATACCCCCCCCCCATTGTTTGAGAATCAAAAAATTTAATTACTTTTGTGCATCTTATTCACTTTAAAACTCATTCAAACTATGAAGAGAAGAACCATCATCATCATGCTGCTCGCGATCATTGCAGCAGCCATCCCTTCGGGCATTCAGGCTCAGGGCCTCGGCGGTCTGCTTAAAAAGGGTAAGCAGGCCCTCGAAAAAGTCACAAAGGAAGAAAAGAAAAGCGATAACGCCAAGGAAGTCGTAAATGCCGTCACCCTTTCCAACGGCATTGAGGTTTCAAATCCCATTGCCGAGTTCGTGGAAGTAGAGCCTGTGGGTCTCTATGGTGTACCGAAGAGCATGAACTTCGGCGACGCCTATCTTGTTCTCAAGGTCTTGACAAAAGTTCCTGTGGAATCTGCATGCATCGGCAGCAGCGTCAAGAACCAGAAAATGATTGCCGCTGATGCCAGCGGGAAAATCTATAACATAGATTCCAGCGGTTGCATGCGCTACGATATAATGGAGGGAATTCCCGTTGAGATACGTATGGAAGAACCCGAAATGATGTTCCTCGATGTCCCCAAGAGCCTCAATGTTATGCCTATAGTAAAAATAGGTATAAATCTCGATGCCTATCATCAAGGCAACCTCACTCTGAAAAACGTTCCCATTTTCTGGGAAGAGACAGAGGAAGTAACCGCCGACTAACACTCAAAAACTACACTCTATGAAACTTATCAAAGGATTCCTCCTTTCCGCCATGCTCTTCGTGCTGGCTGCCTGTGGAGGCAATGCGTCTTACAGTCCGGAGAAATGCGCCGAACTGAAAGCGAAGATCGAGAGCAAACAGACATTCTCCGAGTCTGATTATGACGAGATGCTCGACCAGATGAACGCCATGCTCAAGGTGTATGAGGAGAAGCAGAAATCTTTCGGCGATGACGCTGAGAAACAAAAGGAATTTGCCCAAAGTGTGGAAGGAAAGGAAATTGCCTCCAATTTCCTCGGCTTCATCTTCTATCTCGATTCCCACAAGGAAGATCTCAAGCCCGGCAATCTCAAGAAACTCATGGAGCTTCAGCAGCAACTCGAAAAGATGAATTGAATTCCAATTGCCCACCATTACACAAGAAAGCCGCGCCATAATGGCACGGCTTTCTTGTGTAATTTCTCAGGGGAGAACGGACTCTTAGAGTGCGCGATCCACCATGTCGCTGAGCTCGGCGATGCTCTTGTCGCCAGCCTCGCGCATAAGTTCCTGATTCTCCTTAAAAAGGATCCAGGTGGGATACTCCTGAAGCTTATAGCGCATCTTTATCTCGCCATTGTGCGACCCGTCGGCACGCACCACGTGCAGACGCTCTCCATATTTGTTGCGGAGCTCCTCAGTGAGATACTTCACTTCCACTGCATCCTGCTCTCCGGCATGCATAAACACCACCAGTGTAGGCACCGACTCCCGAAGAGTCTTCTCAAATCTATTCATAATAACCTTTCGTATTTATTGTTTCTATTAATCTCTATCCATATAACGCACCCCCGCCTTCGAAGGTTTTATTTCAGGCGTTAGGTTTTAGGTATTAGGTTTTAGGCATTGGATTTAGGCATAAGCTTTTAGGTGAAGGAGTTCCAGAAAAGCTTCCCAGATGCCGTATGCGTCTTTTGTGGTCGATGGGGTCATTTGTGACGTATGCGTCTTTTGTGCCGGGAGCTTGCTCCCGGATCCTCCCATCCCTAACGCCTAAAACCTAACTCCTAACGCCTAAAACCTAACACCTCCACTAATCCTCAGCTTATATCCCAATATCCTTTCCGGCACCCGATACTCCGGCAGCGTCTGCACATCCTCTCCGCAGCTCCCGTTGCCCACTCCTCGAGTGGCGGCATCAATATGAAGCACGGTGTAGGGGAGGGGAGTAAGCTCCCATTGATGGCGAGCGTTCATCATCTGCTCGTCAGTGTTCTGCATCGCGGAGAATGAAGGTAATCCCTGGGCCTCAATCCGCAGCCTATAGCCCGTAGAAGGGTCGCGGAATGTCACTTCGCGCAGATCCTGACGTTCACCGGCGCTCTGTGGCTTGACATATGCCTCTCCCATCTCTCCGACACGCGAAGTGTAACGTCCGGCCACTACTCCGTCGCGGCGATCAGCACTATTCTCCCACGGTCCCAAAGCATAATACTCCACTTCGGAAAGAGACGGGTCAAGACCCATCACCAATCCCGCACGACGCAGATCCCCGGTTTTCGGGAAGAATGTGGCGTCAACGTCAACAACTCCACCGGGATAGAGGCGATAGATTACGGTGGTCTCGCAAAGCGAACCCTTGCGTTGGCTCCACACTGTCACACTCCCGTCATTGTTGGGAAGTGCGATTATCTCTCCGGTGGGATCCAGTCCGTCGGACGTGTCGGTGAAGGTGTCGTTCTCAATCCAGCGATGATTGGAGTATTTCGGTCCGTGTCCCTTCACGATCACCTCCCTTCCATCAAGCGAAAGGCTCTCAAGTCCTCCCGTGGTGCTATCGAAGATGGCTTCCAGCCCTTCTCCCGTCACTGTTATAAGGTCTTTCGCCTCGTCAATCTTGAGTTTCTCACCGTTTGCCTCTACTGCACCCAAAGTGCGGGGTGGAGTCAGAGCCACCTGCCATTGCGCCACTACGTGCTCCGCATCGGCATACAATGATGGCTCCTGCTCCCTGACTTGAATAGTCAGCAACCGCTCGTTGCCCTCGCGGGTCACCATCTGCGGCAACCCCATCTCCATCTCTACACTCTCCCCGGGAGCTGTCGGAGGTAGCTTACTGACATATGTCAACATCACATTTCCATCGTCAATCAATTTATAGGCGAGGTCATAGTCACTGAGATTGTTGAAAGCATACTCATTGCGAAGCGTAACCTTGGCACTCTTCATATCATCTGCTACGGCCACACTGTCAAGCTTCACATAAACATAAGCCTGCTTCACCTCGGCAAGCTTCGCACTCGGTTCATGGGAGGGAAGCAGCAACCCGTTGCTGCAGAAATTCCCCTGGTGCGGACCGGGATAGTCATATCCTGTGGTGATGACCTTCCGTCCCTCCTTGAGTTCCTTCGGGTCGTAGATGGCCTGATCGGCCCAGTCCCAGATGCACGCACCCACAGTGGCGTCGCTATTCTCTATGATTTCCCAATATTCCTTTAGATTCCCGGTGGCGTTACCCATCGAATGCGCGTATTCGCAAATGAAGAGGGGTTTGTCGAGTCCTGAAGTGTTCTGCTTCATCCATTCGATGCCGGGATACATCGTGCCGTAGAAATCGGAGTACAGTTCTCCTCCATAGGGTCTGTCGAGATGCGCACCCTCATAATGTATCGGCCGCGAGGGGTCGAGTGCCGCTGCAGTGGCATAGCAGGCCTCGAAATTCTTGCCCTTGCCGGCCTCATTGCCTAAGCTCCAGATTATGACACTCGGATGATTGATGTCGCGACGCACCATCCGCTCCACACGGTCGGTGAAGGCGGGTATCCACGATTCCATATCGCTTATCTCCTGGTTGGCATGATCCTCAAGGTCGGCCTCATCGACGCAATATAGTCCGTAGGCATCAAACATCGCATACATCTTCTCATTGTTGGGATAATGGGAAGTGCGGATGGTGTTGATATTGTTCCGCTTCATGAGAGTCACGTCGTTGAGCATCTCCTCGGTGGTCACGGCTCTGCCGTGGAGTGGAGACGTATCATGGCGGTTCACTCCCTTCAGAAACACCTTCTTCCCATTCACGAGAAGACGGTTGCCATCGATCTTCACCTCCCTCAGTCCTACGGGTGTGGAGAAGGCCATCTCCTCCTTCCCGGCGGTGTCGCTCTGCACCACTGTCAGCCGGTACAGTTGCGGCTTCTCCGCACTCCAGAGCTGAGGCTCAGTCACGGAAAAACTGACTTTGGCTTCCTCGCCCGACTCTACCTTACTTTTCTTTTCCCCTACAAGTTTTCCATCCGGTGAGTAGAGGCTTACTGCAAGTGTCTTTGCATCATCCGAACCCTTCACTCCGAGTGTGCTCAGCCTCACGTCAACCTCAGCCTGAGCATAATACGGTGAGAAGGAAGTGGTGATGACATGGTCGCGCACTGCCGTCGTTGGAAGACTCGTCAGCCATACATCACGGAAAATCCCGCTCATCCTGAACATATCCTGGCATTCAAGATAGCTGCCGTCACACCAGCGTGTCACTTCCACAGCCAACGTGTTCTCCCCGGGTTGCAGGTAAGGGGTGATGTCGAACTCGGCCACATTGTTGGAGCCTTGCGTATAACCGGCAAATACTCCATTCACCCATATCTTCCCCGAGGAATAGATACCGCCGAAGTGCAGCAGGGTCCTTCTTCCTTCCCACTCTTCGGGCAGGGTGAAGCTACGCAGGTAAGCCCCCGTGGGGTTGATGGCATAATTCTTTCCTTCATCGTTGAACCCGGGACGGGGCTTGATGAAGGGTGGTGTGTTGTCATGCGGATATTCCACATTACAGTATATGGGAGTGTCATAACCAAGCATCTCCCAATTCGAAGGCACCGGTATCTCATCCCAATCCGAAGCATCGAACCCCTTCTGCATGAAATCCTTGGGGCTCTCCTGCGGAGTGGAGGAGAGGTGAAACTTCCATTGTCCGTTGAGGCTCTGGCGTCGCGAGGTGACGGGATTCTCCCACGGCCTATTCCAGTAGGCTGTGTCGGCCCGCATCTCCGCTTCGCTTGCATACGGCGTGAATGTGGCAGCCCCCGGCAGCTTCATGATGGCGAATACAGTCTCATCCTCCCGCATGTCCTGACCAGAATTGGAGTATGTGTTGAGAAGATCCGGAGCAGCCGCGCTCATCATCGCGCAAGCTGCCGACAATGTTCCTGCAAATAATATATATTTTAAAGTCATCAGTATTAGTTTTGTCGCTAATCAAGCTCTACGCCTGCGTTATTTTTTCGATAAGATACCCGTCGAGCCGACGTGTCTGCGTATCAAAATTTGCCCCAATGAGAAATATCTCATTCGATTTCGTGAGATAAGGCAGCCAATATTTCTTTTCCCGAATTTGATACATGGCTTTTTCTGCCGAACCATCAACCTTGAATTCAAAGATATAGATTTTGGAATCCGATGTCAGGAGTATGTCTATGCGGCCATCGGAGGTCCGTTCTTCCATCCTTGCAGAAAAGCCTACAAGCGTAAAAAGGAGGTAGACAGCATTCTGAAAATGTGCCTCGGCACTCCCCTTGTCACTGTACGGAATGCTGGCTATCAGACTCTCCATGCTTCTCATGAATCCTTCGCAGTCGCCGACACGTATGTAGCGTATGAAATCAGTGATTGAGAAACCTGAATCCGTCTGGATCTTTGGGATATATTCCAGCAAAAGAAACTTAAGGAATCCCTCTTTCACCTCCTCGTTCGGATAATCTAAGGTATACAGCCGGTTGGTGGAGTCGTAGGATTTTATGGTAAGATAGCCCGATTGGTAGAACGCCGGCACCGGGTCTCGGTTTTGAAGTCCCGAGGTCTCCAGATATTCATCTTCTATCTCTATGGGCGTGAAAGTGCGGAACGGACGTCCGATTTTGTGAAGTAATCTCACCAAGTATGTTGGTGTGCCGGTCTCAAACCAGTAACTGCGTATACGTTGCCGGGAGAAGGCGCTTAAAAGACTGAAGGGGTTGTATATATCCTCCGATTTGGCTGAGAAATGATAGCCGTCATAGGTTTTCTTCAGCATCTTTCCCATCTCCTCCCTGGTGATGCCATGTAGCGCTGCAAGCTCTTCTATGCCCTCCCCAAAATATGCTTTCAATTCAGAGCCGGTTATGCCGCAGATACCTGAGAAGCGGTCATCAAATGAGATGTCACTTAGATTGTTGAGATCTGAGAAAATGGAGACCTTGCTGAAACGCGCCACACCCGTAAGCATTGCAAATTCAATATAGCCGTCCATAGCCTTCAGATTTGCATAAAAGGCCTTGAGGACCGCACGACACGAGGCTGCTACCTCCGGCTGGTCGAACATGTTGAGCAATGGCTTGTCGTACTCATCGACAAGGATTACCACTCTCTTCCCTGTCTGCTCATAGGCACGGCGGATCACATAAGCAAACCTTTCTTCTGGATCCCGGTCGCGTTTCTCATCGCCATATTCATTTTCCCAAAGTTCGAGGGCAGCGTTCAGCACCTTGTTTACCGACGACTCGTCCTGATAATTCCGGTTGCTAAGGTCAAGATGGAACACAGGGTGTGCCTCCCATTTGTCAGTAAGTGAATCAATGGCCAGACCCTTGAATAGCTCACGCCGCCCACGATAATACGCCTCTATTGTAGACACGAGCAGGCTCTTGCCGAATCGTCTTGGCCGTGAAAGAAAAACATACCCCCCGCCCTTTATGAGACGATGGATATAAGCTGTCTTATCGACATATAGGAAGCCTTCTTCCCGGAGTTTCGAGAAATTCTGGATACCAACCGGATACTTTATGTCGTCGTCATGTGCTATCATATCGCAAATATAGCCAAACATTCCGTTTTAACCTTTCTTATAATCCTTAATAAGTGTTAAAATTTCATCCCTCTCTATGGTGTAATTTGATTAGTGTAAGTATGGTATGCGATTCTTCGTGTACCCTTCGGTTCATCTGCTTCCTTTTTTCTTCGTCGCAAAGGGTGTGGTTTCCCGATTTCTTATTAATTTTGCATCTATTTTTTCAAACTATTCCTATCCGATATCCGAAAACTAACTAAATAACATCTTATGCGTAAACCAATTCAGAATTTGCTTCTCTTGGCTCTCGCTGCCGGTGCTCCGGCTTTCGCGTCGGCTGCCCTCATTGGGGAGGAGGATGCAAAGGGCATTGCCGCTGAGTTCTTTCAGGCGGGCGATGTAGGTCGGTTGGCACGTCAGGATGCTTGGAAACTCGCCTATGTGGCCACCGACAGCAAGTCGCAGCCCGTATGCTATGTCTTCAACGCCTCCGACGGCCATGGATTCGTGATCGTTTCCGCTGACTCCGACGCCATGCCTGTGATCGGCTACTCCGACGTCTCTCTCTGGACTCCGGCTTCCTTCCCGGGAGCGGCTGTGGAGATGATCTCTTCGAAGGTCGACAGGGAGATCCGCAGCGCTGCCCCGTTCCGTGCGGCCCGTGCTCCGCAGTATTCATCCCGTCTGCTCTCCACTCCCACATGGAGTCAGGAGGCTCCCTTCAACAACAATATCCCGGGCCGTCGCCTTACGGGTTGCGTCGGTGTGGCTCTGGCTGAGATCATGAAGTATCACAGCTTCCCTGCCAACCGTCCGGCCTCGCTCGTGCAACCGGGTGAATCCTCTGCCTACGATTGGGCCAATATGCTCGACGGCAACTATCGCAGCGGTTATGAGAACGCACAGGCTGAGGCCGTGGCTACTCTTGTGGCCGACGCCGCCATCGCCATCGGCACCGACTTCGGTATGTCAAGCTCGAGTGCGTTTGAGGTGAAGGTGCCTTACGCCCTCTCCTCCCTTTTCGGCTATGATGCGGGCGTTTCCTACAAGAAGCGTTCGGAACTCTCCAAGGCTGATTGGGATGCTCTCATCATAAATGAGATAGACAATGAGCGCCCCGTGCTCTATAGCGGTCAGGATGTCTCTTCGGGTCATGCCTTCGTCTGCGATGGATATGAGATGCGCGGAAATACTCCCTTCTTCCATATCAACTGGGGTTGGGGTGGTTCGGCCGATGGCTATTATGCCTCGGATGCCCTCAATCCTGTCGTCAGCAAGGCGCATAGCTACAACGACCTGATGACGGTGGTCTACAACATCAAACCCGCTGCGGATGCCACTCAGTGGTCGGCGATCCATATCACCAGCGACGAGCGTCAGCCGGGTCTTACACTCGACACTGACGACATTTCGGCGGCTGCCTCTTTCTCTGTCCGTGCAGGTTCGCTGAAGAATATCTCTGACAAGGATTTTTCGGGCAAGATTGCAGTGGCTCTATTCGGGGCCGACGGCCATTTCAAGGGTCTTCTCTCTGATGAGAAGAATCTGAAGCTCATCTCTCTCCAGAGCCAGAAGTACGCGGATTTCTCCTGCAAGCTTCCTGCCGGGGTCAGTGTGGCTGATGGCGACGTAGTGCGTCTCGCGACCCAAGCCGCGGGTGAGTCTGCCTGGACTCCTGTGGCGGGCGACCTGCTCGCTCCGGGCCAGATGGCTGCAAAGGGTGGTCAGATTCCTTATTTCGCAGTCAACATCCCTTCCTCGGAAGCAGGTGTGGAGATCACTGCGGGTGAGGGTCGCGTCATTAAGGGACGTGACTATTCTTTCAAGGTTGTCTCGACGGGTGCCGACAAGGTGCTGACGGTGCGTGCCAACGGCTTCATCCTTACTCCGGATACCTCCGACCGCTACACGCTCGCAAACGTGGTGGAGGATCAGACAATCGACATAATGGTGCAGGATGCTGCCGATGTCCTCTCCAAGAGTACGCTCTGGGTGGAGGCGGGTCAGCTGCAGGACCTTCTCGACGACAAGGCCACTGCCACCATCACCGATCTCACCCTCTTCGGCTCCATAAATGCCAACGACTTCACTTTCATCCGGGAGAAGATGAAGGTGGAGCGTCTCGACATCTCGCAGACCAACATCGTGGCTCTTGGTGCCAACCCTTCCAACGCTATCCCGGCGAAGGCGTTCAGCGGTTATCGCTCGTTAAAGCAGATAATCCTGCCTTCCAACCTTGCGGCCCTGAAGAATGGTTGCTTCAACAATACGGGTCTCACTTCCATCGAGATTCCCGCTTCGGTAACCACATATGAGTATAACATCTTCGTTGGTTGCCGTTCGTTGCAGGAGGTGATTGTGCGCCGCTCTGCTCCGGCGTGGGTCAACTGGTGTGTGTTCGAGGGTACGCCAAAGGCGAAGCTCGTTGTTCCCGTCGGTGCTTCGGGAGCTTACAGAAGCAAGGAGAACTGGCAGGACTTCAAGGAGATCGTTGAGGAAAATGCCGTGGCTGCCGACTCTTATAAGGTGACGGTACAGGATAAGAAGGGTCTGCGTTTCTCTGCCTTGACCGAGGGCACTGAGTTCGCTCCGGGCGCTCTCTATTCTTTCTCTCTTGACACTGACGATTCTTTCGGCGACGACAATATGCAGGTGTTTGCCAATGCCGAACGCCTCTATGCCGACGCTTCGGGCAACTACAGCACGCAGATCAAGGGCAATACGCTCATCCATGTGGAGTTCAAGGCTCCCGAGCCTACTACTGCCGACAAGGACTGGAAACTCACTGGTGAGGCCGGTGGTGTCGGTCTGGTGGCTGAGATGGTGAATGTGCCTTTCAACCGTCCTTTCACGGTGCGTGCCAACGCCATCAAGGTGCCTTCGGGTCCGGAGGCTTCCAAGTTCTTCGCAATGGTGCTCACCGATAAGAATGGAGGCATCAAGGAGTTCATCTCTCCGGTCATGACCAATTCTGTGGTGACCACCGGCAATCTCTGCTATAATTTCACTTGCCAGGTGCGTGAGGCGTCGGTAAGGGAGGGCAATGAGATCAGGCTCGCCACTTCTTACAATAAGAAGAACTGGTCGCTGGTGAATGCCGATGCCGACAGTGTGGCCGACCGTCTGAGCGCCCGCAACAATACTGTGATATATCACAATGTCAATATGCCGCAGAGCATCACGGGAGCCACTATCGAGGGTGCCGCTACCCAGGTGGTGAGGGGTATGCCTCTGAATGTGAAGGTTGTGCCGGTATCGCCGCTCCAGAGGGTGACTCTCGCTGTCAATGGCGTGAATAAGGTGGTGGGTTCGGCTCTTGCCAATCTATCGATTCCGGCCGTCACCGAGGATCTCGACATCACTATCCAGATTAATGATGCTGATGCTTCGGATTATGTGGTGGTCAATATCAAGGAGGGTGAACTTGCCTCTAAGATTGCTGTTTGCCCTGAGCGTCTGAAGCTGATCGGCACAATGCTCATCAGCGATTTCGATGCGCTTCGCTCCAACAGCAGCACTATCATCGACCTCGATCTTTCTGACGTCACCATCAAGGGAGCGGCTATGACGGCCAATACCATCCCCTCTAATGCTTTCGCTCCCGCACAGTCTACATCCCTCGCTGCCTTGCGCACTATCCTGCTCCCGCAGAATTTGGAGCGTATAAGCGACAATGCCTTCGCCCGATGCACTCAGCTGAAGGAGATCACTGTCCCCGCGAGCGTCAGCTATGTAGGCGACGGCGCTCTCTCTTCATGCGTCAACCTCACCAAGATAGTGGCTCAGGGTTCCGCAGCTCCGGCTACTGGCAACACCAGCCCCTTCCCTGCTGATTGCTCGAAGATCTCGCTCGAGGTGCCGAAGGGTGCCGAGTCGGCGTATTCCACCGGTTTCTGGGGGCTGCTGATGGCCAAGGTGGCCAAGACTTCCTACTGGATCAAGTATGATTCCAAGCGTGCTTTCGTCTATAACCAGAATAACTACGGCGACGGCACCGACATTCAGGTGGGTGGCTCAAAGGTGCAGGTTTCAATGGGTCTGCCCAACTGTCCTTATGAGGCTAAGTCGGCGGGTATCTACCGCGCGGGCGTAATCTTCCGCCTCTATGACAATGGCAATGAGATTAAGACGGGATTCGCTCCCACTCAGTATGGTTACGGCGGACAGCATAACGTGATCTTTGATCCGGGTGTAAGCTCTGCTTCGGCCAACTATCCGCAGAACCATAACCTCGACGTCGTTTTCTGCTATCCCATAACTTTCCAGAATCTCGCCGGAGCCGATGGCGTGACGGCTGAACTTAAGCTTGACAATGCCGACGACCGCTACAATGCTCCGCTCAATCTCTTCACTTACGGTGCCAACGGTTCGCGCGTAGTCTATACTGAAGGTAAGGACTATAAGTTCACACTTGCCGTTCCCTCGCCTAATGTTGAACTTTCGGTGAAGGTGGAGACTAAGGTTATGCTCCGTCCGGCTGTCGGTTTCAATGCCGCCGAGTATGAGACTCGCGTTTATGACGTTTATCCCGATGAGCAGGGCTACTACACAATCCCGGCCCTTGCCGGCGATACCTGGGTGAAGGTTTCGGGCTCTCTCCATGTGGAGGAGGGCGAACCGATCCCGGCTGTTGACCTTCCTGCCGTTGATAAGACTGAGGTGGAGGATTTCACCGAGGTTTCAATCACTGGCGAGATGTCGGATGCTTCTTTCGAGCTTATCCGTGAGAAGTTTGACTCGCTTGAGACTCTCGACCTTTCTGACATTGATAATGAATCTATCCCTGACGGTGCGTTCGAGGGTATGGAAAATCTGCGCAGTGTAGTGCTTCCTCCCTCTGTTTCGGAGATCGGTGAGGGTGCATTCAAGGATTGTGAGAATCTTGAGACCATCACTCTGCCGGGCGTAACTGCCATCGGTGAGGGTGCTTTCGAGGGTTGCGACAACTTGACGAGCATCATCATCCCCTCTGCAGGTTCTGACGCTGGCGTTGAGACTCAGTCCAATGGCCGTCGCGCTCCGCGTGAGGGTGAAGGAGGAATCTCTGTGGAGTCTTTCCGCGGTCTCAACCCCAATTGTCTCATCTATATGGGTAACTCTGACATCCCTGATGCCGAGGCTCTCAATATTATCCTCAACCGTGACGGTCAGCGCATCGCCGCTTCCGACATTATCCTTGATGGAAATCATCCTTTCAATGCTCCGGCAAGTTTCGCTCTTGACACTCACCGCATCTCACTGACTGTCGATATCCCGGCTTCGCTCGGCTCTGACCATAACGACGGCTGGAAGGGAATCATGCTTCCTTTCTCACCCTCGGCTATGGAATATGGTGAGGAGTTTGCACAGCGGGAGGGTAGTGGTCTGCACCTCATGTCGTTCGACGATGAGCAGGCTGTGGCTATGACCCGCCAGACGGGCATTGTGGCCAACCGTCCTTACATGGCTCATGTCAGCGCACCCTTCGCTTCTGTGCCTGTGACGTTCTATGCCACCACTGCCTGCACCGACGAGGAGTTCGTCTATGACGTTCCTTTCACTCCCATACCGGAGGAGACTGTGGCTGTAGGTAAGGATTTCTCTCTCTTCGGTTCTTACAATGGAGAGACTGTTCTTGGAAATGTGTGCGTGCTCAATGAGACTGCCGATTCTTTCATCCGTCATGAGGGTGAAGAGTCACCCTCTGTCCGTTCGTTTGACGCTTACCTGCGTGCCAACGATGATGCCGAGGCAATGGAGCATCTCATCGGTGAACATCCGGTTTGGGTATTCGAGCCCTCTACTTCGGTGGCCGACGGTCTTATCTACGCTGGCGAGAAGGTGGCCCTCGAGTCGCTGACCAATGGTGCCGCTATCTACTATACTGTCGACGGTACTGACCCCGCTGACGCCGAAGGCACTCGCGTCCGCTATGAGTCTCCCATCGAGATTGATGGCGACGCTATCGAGCTCAAGGCTATCGCTGAGTTCGCCGGTTGCCGCTCTGACGTAGTGGAGCTCTCGGTAGCCCTCAAGCGCACAAGCAGCAACTATCAGCTCGGTAAGAACTGGACTTGGATTTCACATAATGTTGCTAAGCCCGTTGCCTTGGCCGACTTCTTTGGCGAGGAGGTTGTGCGCGTGCTTTCTCAGACTGAGCAGGCTGAGCGCGATCCTGAAAACGGTCTCGTTGGTTCGCTTAAGGAACTCGCCCCGGCCGTTGCATACAAGGTTTGTGTCGATGCTCCCGAGTGGAAAACACAACTGGAAGGTGCAGCCGTGAATCCGGCCAATCCTGTTGCCCTCCACAAGGGCTGGAACTGGATCGGTGCTCCCAATGAAGCTGATGCAAGTACAGCAGTGGCTGATCTTCTCTCTGCCTTCACTCCCGAGGAGGGCGACATGATCGTTGGTCTCGAAGGATTCTCGCAGGCCGACACCAAAGGTGAATGGAAAGGCACTCTTTCCGACCTCAATCCCGGACTCGGCTACCTCTTCTTCAGTAGCTCCGACAAGACTCTCCAATTCACCATGAAGCCCGCGACCGAGGAGGCAGCTCCCGAAGCTCTCGTTGACGCAGACGACGTTGCTCCCTGGACAGTCGACATACACGCTTATCCCAGTGTGATGCCCCTTACAGCACAGGTGATCGGCACCGCCGACAAAGATGCCTCCGACTACTTCGTAGGTGCCTTCAGCGGTGAAGAATGCCGAGGCATAGGAGCTTTAGTGGATGATGTGCTCATGCTCAACATTCACGGTGAAGAGGGCGACAACATCACCTTCCGCTTCCTCTCCAATGCAGGCGAAGAACTCCGCTCCGTAGAATCCCTGCCCTTTGCCGAGACCCCCGTCTCCACAATCGCGCACCCCTACGAGCTCAACCTCGCCGGAGCCACCGCCCTCGAGACCATAGCCGCCGACGGCTTTGAACTCACCTCCGAGAACGGCGCCCTCCTTCTCACCGGCGACCTCACCGGCATCCTCTCCGTAGAGATCCACGACCTCGACGGCACCCTCCTCGCCCTCGAGAATATGAGTGACGCTTCCGGCAGCAACGCCCTCCTCTCCTCAGTCGATGGCAAAAATAGAGTCGAAGGCAAAAAGAGCCGCGTCGCCCTAAATTTGACTAACCAGACCCCAGGAATCCGCCTGATCACAGTCCGCACCCTCGCCGGCCCCCGTTACTTCAAGCTCCTCCTGAAATAACGCCGCCGCCAATCCCAAAAAAAGGAGGGAGATGCCACCAGGCATCTCCCTCCCTTTTTTATCTTAATTTCCCCCGAATCCTAAATTTCCCTTTCTCCCTGATTCTTAAATTGTCTCTCCGAGTGCGCGTCAGCCCTCTCTTTTACTGGCCTCGGCTTTAGCCGAGCGAGCGAAGCGAGTTAAAGCCTCCCATCCGCCATCCCCTTAGGCGCGATAGCCTTCACGTCATAAACAACGCCCCCTTCCCGGTCCTTTAAAAACTCCCGCAGATCCATCCCCCGGAACTCATCATGAGCCACAGCCACTATCACAGCATCAAAGCGCCCCTTAAGCCCCTCCAGATCCCCCGAAAGAACCTCAACCCCATACTCCTCCTTCACAGTCGCAGCATCCGCCCAAGGATCATACACAACGATATTCCGCGTATACTCCTCCAGAGTATGAATGATATCCACAACCTTCGTATTCCGGATATCAGCACAATTCTCCTTAAACGTAATCCCCAAGATAAGGATATCCGAATCCTTAGTCTTCACATCCTTCAGATTCATAAGCTTGATAGTCTGGTTAGCCACATAAGCCCCCATACCATCATTCAGCCGCCGTGCCGACATCATCACATGAGGCAACACCCCGAACACCTGAGCCTTCTCAATCAAATAATACGGATCCACCGAAATACAGTGACCCCCCACCAACCCCGGCTCCAGGCGCAAGAAATTCCACTTCGACGAAGCAGCCTCCAGCACCTCATGCGTGTCAATCCCCATAGCATTGAAAATCTTCGCCAACTCATTGATAAACGCGATATTCACATCACGCTGCGAATTCTCAATAATCTTCGACGCCTCCGCCACCTTAATCGACGGAGCCTTATGCGTGCCATTCACCAACACCGAATTATACACCGCATCCACCGTGTCCGCCGTCTCAGGCGTCGATCCCGAAGTCACCTTCCTGATCTTCTCCACAGTATGCTGACGGTCGCCCGGATTGATACGCTCCGGCGAATAACCCGCAAAAAAATCCTCATTAAACCGCAATCCACTCCGTCGCTCCACCACCGGAATACACTCCTCCTCCGTCACCCCCGGATACACTGTCGACTCATACACAACGATATCCCCCTGCGAGATCACACTCCCCACAGTCTCCGAAGCCCGCAGCAGCAGCGACAGATCCGGCAGATTATTGGCATCCACCGGGGTCGGCACCGCCACCACATAAAAATTGCACTCCCGCAGATCCTCCGGATCCCACGTACAGCGCAACGCCCCCGACTCCACAGCCTCCCGCAGCAGCTCCGGCTCCACCTCATGCGTACGGTCCGTCCCCCCCTGCAGCTCCTCAACCCTCCGCCGGTCCGTATCAAACCCCACAGTCCGATACTTCGTAGAGAACAGCCGCGCCAGCGGCAGCCCCACATACCCCAGCCCCACAACACCAATCCGCACCTCCCCCTCCATCCCCCTCTTCAATTCCTCCATCTTCCCCATCTTCTCCTTCATTATTCCTTCACCTTCCATACTTCATTCTTCCTTCTTTTTATCATCTCCATACCTCCAGAAGTCATACAGAGCTTCATATAGTCTCTTCTGTAAACCTCCTCCACCACTTCCATTGAAAGCACCATTCTCCTTTGAAAAGAGCTTTCCCCCGTAAGGTCTCACCCTATCAAGTTGTTTTTTGAAATAATCCTTCAACTCTTTTACAATCGCCGGATCATTGTAATTCTCCTTTAGACCTTTCAGTAAATCTTCTCTGAGATTTGCATGGAGATCAGCTAAGAATCTTAATAGGGCAGCTATGCCCGTGGTCTTTAATATTACAGATACCTTCTTATCGTTATCTGCCGGCCAGTACTCTCCAAAAGTATCCCTAATGGCAGAGAAATACAGAAGCAACTCTCTTGCTATATAATTGATCTTCTTCGAATCCCTGTTTGCCCTCAAATCTTCTACGAGATCCTGCCAGATGCCTGAAATCTTTAGATGTTTTAATAGAGCCTCCACTACTGCGGCTTGAGAAATATTTCCCTTACCTCTGCCAAGCATCTTTATCCTTCCTTTAAGAGGGGATGACTCAGCTGTATTCAAGTAGCGGGTCAGCTGATGGGCAGCATATATCTCATTTTGTTTTGGTATGCTCTCTGCCTCCCCTGAAGGTCCCTCGATACCATAAATCTCATAGAAAAGGGATTTGGTCACTGATTTTTGGTTGAAGTTTACTGTGGCGAAAACCTGTGCCTGTTCCCATAGGTCATAATTCAGCAGAATGGAGCAATTGAAGTGGAAGTCCTTGATGAATCGACTCAATCCCTCGTCGTACGACTTTTCATCAAGAAGATTTTTCATTGCCATTATCCTATGCTGTCCATCCACCACCATTATATCCTCTGGAAGCTCAGATATCGTGACGAACTTTCCGGGCTCAAGGATCTTAGTAGTAAAGATATTGTCTTCCCCGTCATAATCAAACGCCAGAACGATAGAAGTAGGAAATAGGGGAGAGGGAGAAGAATCCTTCTTCTTACTCATCTCATAGCATTTCTCAATATGCTGTTTGATTTTCTTTAGCCGTTTTTCATCAACCTTCCTTTGGTAAAGCGGTTCCTTATCGTTTTCCTTACGATTGTGGATCTTCACTTTCCGAATGAGATCCTTGAACGCAATACATCCGGAAAGAACTGCTGTTTCAGAGTCAAGATTGGCCTGTTGAACAGTCATAATCACAGCTGCTTGATCTTCCAGAGAAATACCCAAAGGCTTAATCGTCATTTCCTCCATGCTCATGAAATCTCAACATCTTCAATAATGTCTGAAATCTCCATACCTCCGGCTTCAGAGGTTGACTCATCGGTTGGCTCATCTTCGCCATTCGGTAAAGGCTTGGCCCCTTGTGTTCTCAGTTGCTCCTTCAAATCCTGAACCTCACTCTCATATTGACCTATGGCTTGTGCTATATCCGCTCTTAATCTTTCTTCTAATGTCTTGAAGTAATTATCTGATTCAATCATGTCTTGTAATCCCTTCTTGACTTCAGACTTCACAACATGATCGATTTCATTTTTTGCAGATGTTTCAGCCACTTCCTTAGCTTTGGTCTCGGCAGTTTTGCTGGATACAGTATTGGCAATAGCAGTGGCAATAGTGGTAGCCTGTTTTTTCGCAACAATTTTAGCTTTCTTCTTAGCTTCAGACTTTGCGGTTTGTTGAGCGATTTTTTGTGCTTCCTCAGCTGCAATTCTTTGAGCTTCGATAGAAGCAGTGGTTCTTGCATCGGTCTCGACTTGTGTCTTTACCGTCTCCATAAACTCCTTAAGACTCCTTACTCCGAGTATAGCGCAAGCCGAAACAATAAGGCCACCCAAGATGGAAAGATACTTCACAATATCAGCATCCTCCTGACGGGCCTTCATGAATAGCTCGTAGTTCCTATGAAGCTCCTCCTCTTGCCGGTTAATACGGGCAACCACCGAATCTGTGAACTCACCTTGAATATACCGATTATGAATCTCGGCAACACTATCAGCCACACATTCCACTCTGACAGTGTATTGAGTCACCTGAGTCTTCTCCGTGGTCAACCTTACCAAGAGCAAGATAGTAGTGACTACAAATACGACCACAATCCCCCAAAGTGCAATCAGAGTACCGTTTGACTTCCTTTTCGGTGTTCCGCTTTCATTATCGGGAGTGCAAACCATTTCTATCTGTTGTTATTAATCTAAAGAAAGCATCTGAAAATTAGGAAAATATATTTAGCGACTCTTCCCCGAGCTGCCAAAAACTTCTTCTAATACTTCTACGGTATCTTCTCCAAAGATGGGGCCATTGTTAAGCTGATGAAAATCTAATTCCCCACTTGCCATATTAACTTCAACCAGTAGGGGGATATTGTTCTCATCCAGCGCTATATCCCAAGAAAGAAGTCTGAACTGAGGAAGGTAAGTATGCAACTTTAGGATCAGCTTTTTTATTTCTTCGAAATTAGGGATTGTGATTGAGGAGAAAACTACTCCCGTATCAGGATGATGGTGAGGATATTTTATTCCATTCGCAGTATAGGCATCTTCCTTTAGTTGGCCATCCTCCTTTATGCCTACTGTTATACCTCCGCTGCTTGCGTTGTCAACCTTTGCTCCATTTATGCCCATTCGCAAAATACTAGAATATATTTTGATCTCTCCTGATTTCTTTATAAAAGAAACAATACGAAGTGTATTAACGGATGAAGTATTGAGTTTGGCTAAAATTGGTGATTGTTTAATCCCTTTTTGCACCACAATATTATTCCCCATTCCAATCAATACATTTCTGAGATCCTGAACGCTCTTCTCCTTGGTATTGAAATACTCAACTCCATGCCCTCCACAGGAGGTTACAGAGATTTTTATAAATACTTCATCCTCTTCAAAGATCCGGTCGATAGCTTCTTCCTCGGAAATAATGTTGTTATTGGAAGAAATCCAATATCCATTAACCTTTGTCAGAATATTCTCTGGATGAGATACTTCGTTAGATGGGAATATGCGTGAGTAAAGAGATTTGTCATCTAGCTCTCTGGCTTTTTCTTCAGGATTGTAGTATGTGTCTATTGTAGAATACCACAAACTATCTGGAATATAATCAGCACGAAAAATTCCAGTAGCATCTGTATAGAAAGCATGGAAAATTTTATCAAATCTTGCATATCTGCCCCAAAAAGATTCTATTTCTTTCTTTTGGTCAGATGTGAGAATATTATTATTGAACTTTTCTCTTCTTAATTTTTTGGCAGCAAATTTTTTTCGTCTCCAAGCTCTATACTTAGGAATCATCCAGAGTGAAACCTGTATATATCTTATGATTTTCATTTGTTTGTTCTTGATCTAATTCGTTGTACTATTTAAAGTCTGTTATAAATCTCCTCTCAAATAATTAATGATGTAATCCTTCTCAAAATCCTTAAGATTCCTACCTCCCTCACGGGCATTGACATGGAAGATGCTGTCATACTTGTCGATGATTTCAGTAATGACACTGCATTCAATGTCGAGCATTTTGGCGAGGGCCTCAAATACCACAAGACCGGTTGGAATGTCTTCCGTCACGTAACGAATCTGAGGGACGGAGTTCTTTTGATAGGTAGGTGTGCGTCCAATTGTTTCGTGCAATCTCTCACCCTCTTTTCTTTCTACTCCATAGGTAATGTCAAGCCAATGCTGACCTGAAATCACACAATTGTCAAGATACTCTGTGAATTCTTTTCGGATCCTTCTCAGAATATCTATATCATCCGCGCTTTCCTCTTCCAGAGCCCGGAGCCCATTTATGAGTTTTCTCCAGATGTCTTCACGTGGATTTTCTTTCAGTCCGAAAGTCCGGATTCCTATGGTGTCGGCAATCTTGAGTCGGATCTGATCTATCTTTTCCAAAACTTCTCCTACTTCCGGTCGGGCAGCAATCCCATCCATATAGAACGAGAAGATTTCCCCATTTTTCTTCCTTTTCTCTATCTCATCAATATTCAGCAGATAGGTGGCGCAATGAAATACTGCTCCCATGTTATTCAGGGAGGAAAGGGCGGGTACTGTCGACAGGGCGGCCTGGGGAAGCAATTCGCGAACCATGTCAATATCCTTACGGCTCAAATCCCCTTCAAGAGTTGCCACATAAGTTCGCTTACGTCTCTTTATCAGTGACTTGTCGGGAGCAGGTGCCTTACAGGAATAAGGACACGTGGAAAGACTTACAATAGGGTAGCCCTCTCCAAGTATCTCCCAAATATATGGAGCAGCCACCGAACGTGATGGCGAAAGCACCAACGGTACTTTTCGGTTGAGTAGTCCTGCCTCCTTAAGCTGCTTAGCAGCCTCAGTATGGGCAGTGGAGGGTAGGGGAATGATGATTATATCAGCTTTTGCCGTCAACTCCTCAACATTTGATGTGACAATACTCTCTCCAAGTGGGATGAATCTGGACTCCTCATGATTAGAGTTTTCCGGACGTTCAAGGAAAACGCCACCGCTGCGATTGATGGCCTCAATTACTTCCAATCCATGCTCTGTTGGACGTGCATAACCTATCACTCGGTATCCACGTCCCATCATATCAGCCAAAAAAGCTCTTCCGCTCTGAGAGCTTATCCCATATATTCCTATCGTCATCCTAATTCTTCTTTAGAGGTTTCCTATTATTGAGCTCCTCAATTGACTTTCCCTATTTTTTCAGCCTATAAGCCATCGTAAGAAAAGCCACAATAAAATTGACTTTATTTGATAAACAAAATTTGCAAGGATTGTTATTAGATCAGTATCAAAAATCTTATTAAAATGTGTCTGATACTTATGCGATTTCTAATGAATGGGAATAATAGGAATATGAATTTAATGCATTGATTATTAATGTTTTATTTATCCCCCCCCCGGCTGAATTTTTGAATATTCTCAGAAAATTTTAAATATGAATTCAGATACTCTACTACTTCTTCAGTTCGTTCGCCGAAAATAGGACCGCTGCACATCTGCTCGAAGAGTATGCCTGGGTAGACCACGTTTCCTTCTATAAGCACAGGAGAGTTGTTTGCGTCCAGTGCCAAATCCCATCCAATGATGTGGCAATTGGGTATATGGGCGTGAAGGCGTAACGCCATTGCTTCCAGATCTGGAAAATGATCTATTCTCTTTCCTTTGAAATTCACACCATTATGTTCAGTTGCCTTGTCTCCATTCCCATAGAACCCATATTCTTCCAAAGCTCCATCTTCTCTTATCCCCACGATCACTCCTCTTCTTCCACTGCCGATATTATCAACGACAGAATCTTTTGGACCGCACTTCAACGCACGCGAGCATACAGTTATTTCACCATTGAGATTCAATGTTGTCACTCGCATACAGTTAAGCGAAGTTGGGTTATATAAGGAAGTTTCGCTGCTTTGAGATAATGGAAATTGCATTACAAAATCCGGATACTTCCTGAAGATGTTTCTTGTTTCAATCTTTGAGCCATACTCCTTAAGCTGATCGGTTTTGATTAGTTCTATGCCCACTCCTTGATTAGTTTCTACTGCCGGCTTGAAGATGAGTGGTGACTCGCTTGATTCAATGAGTCTGGCTGCTTGATAATCAGAAACAGGATTATAATTACTGTCAAGATAGACTCCCCCATATGAGCGTAGCAACGTTTTGGGGTAATTAAACTCTTTCCCTAAAATCAGTTCCGTCATGCTCTTATGGCCAAGTTGCTCCTTATATTTAGTAGGGTTCAAGATGGATTCAATACGGGGAAAATAATAAGAAGTTGAGAGATAATCTGGATTAAATCCATTCAATGCTTTAATTCCTGCATAGAAAGGATAGCCAAGTGAGAGATGTTTAATTATTCTACCCCATTTATCTTTTAATTCCTCCTTCTCCGCCTTAGAAAGCGTTACTCCTGCAGTGATGTTATGGAGTGTCTTTTTTTCTATATCCCCCACAAGACATGACTGGCGATAATGTAGGTAGTTCTTATAACCCCTGTATATTCTGTTGGAAAAAGCTTTGATGGTCCTCATTTTTTATAAATTTTTCAGTTTGACCTTAAATATTCCAAAAACTCTTTCTTCACTCCTTTGCGTGATGCATATTGACCAACGAACTGTCCCCAATTGCCTTCAATTAATACCCATCCTTTCTCAGTTAAGGCAAAGTCAAAGCCCACGTAGATATGGCCTGGGAGGGCTTCCTTAAGTATTTTCTCTGCGAGGGCAAGCAGTTCATCCCATTTAGGCACCTTCCACCCTTTATACCTCAATCCGGCATCGGGATGAATTTCATAGAAGGTGTTAGCTTCGTCGATGCCATCTGTTATCACCTTTCCTGAAGTTTCATCAAGACATGCAAAAATCCCTCCGGCTCCTGCATTGTCAACAACCGCTCCCTTTCGTCCTGTACGTAGGAAGGGATTCAAGACATGGAATTTTCCGCACGTATTGAAACAGGGTATCCTCACAGTGTTGATGCAGGTGTCGTTCCATACCTCCATCTCTTTTGATTGGACTATCCTGTCTTCAATGATCCAGACTCCCTGACTAAGATACTTGTTGTAAAGAGCTTTTATATCTGTTTCGTCAGTTATGTCGAGAATGTGTGCTCCCATACCATATGACATGGAAAGAGGTTTCACGAATAGCCTTCTGTGACTTTCCGTGAATTTTTTGAAGCTTTCGAAGTCGCAGACCTCTCCCTTTCCGATGACGTAGGCATCTCTACCGAAGTATTTTTTTGTCAGTCGGTAGAAGTTGTACTTGTCTGTCAGCTCCTCCACAAATTTCTTCTCTCCCGTAACTGAAATGAGTTTCCGAATCCGATAATTATCGGGCAGGAAGGAGTTGCGGTAGGCATGATCCTTCCCTTCAAAATCATAAAGAAAATACTCTTCAGGAGTGGTAAGGTATTTACAGTAGCACGCCTTGATATCCTTCTTTAACTCTTCCCTCGACAATCTTGAGTTGCCACTAAGTTCCTTGATGGCCTTCTCAATCCGATTGTCAAAGCGACCGACCTTCATCAGTAGCTTATCTACACCCAAAGCATGATATAGCGTAATGAGACCTCTACGAGCTTTATTCTTGAAAGTATATTTCATCTGGTAAATATAAGTCTGAAAGCAATACTCTTGGGGAGGATTATCCCGGTAATCGGTTAAACAATAATCTGGTTTCCGAGGCGCTCTTTCTCTGTAAGTATCTTATCTCCTACATAATCCTCCACTGCGTTGATCATGCCATATCTCATGGGTTTGGTTATGAAGTCTCCCCTATAACGCTCGTTGACTATTCCGGGTGCAGACATCAGCTTCCGCTCTATTGCAGACGCTATGACATCCGGAGTGCCAAGATATTGAGCGAGATTCTCAAGCGGCATTTGCTGCTGATAGGAAGAATTCAATTTGGCAATTTCCCGCAACAAATACTCACACTCGCGCAAAAGGAACTGCTTTCTCTTTTCAACGATCGGATCATTCACATATTTCATGATCTCCTCCTTATTCTCCCGGAAAATCCTCACGGCGCGTCGAATAAGTTTGGAGCTGTCGATGATGTCGGCAGGTCGGGCTGCATAATTGGCCTCACAATAGCTTACTATATGGATGATATGCGGATCCATACACATCTGTAGGAATGTGGAGCGGGCGAGTTGCCATTTGGCAAGTTCCATATCGGCTGACAAGGATTCAATACCGGTGCGGGTCTCCCGGTATATCCTTGCAGGTTTTCTTCTGCCTATAGAAATCTTTTGAGCCATCTCCAATCCTGCTCCCATTTTAGCCAAATCTGCATAGTCGCCGGTCTCCTTAGGTTTGTTGAATTGCATCTGGAGCACCATATTGTCCACCCCGCACATTGTCATGACAGCGCTTATGAGTGCGTAGCTCGCAACGATGACCGTATCATGTGCCCACCGGCTGCTCCATTGGTTGGGATCGTTCATCTCGACGGGAATACCCTCCTTGGCAAGTTCGCGCACGGCGTCAAAATGTTCTCTGATACTGTCTTTTACTACTGCAGGTCCTCGTCCGTCAAGTTCGTTAAACCAGAACAACGGCACTGCCTGATGCACTCCACGGAGCATTCCGGCATCGAGACATTGATGCACAAACTTCACAAGATCCGTTACGTGACAGTAGGGCTTCACCCCGGGAAAGTTACCGCGTCGCGAAGCTTGATAAAGTGCCACAAGATCTTTGAAGTCTTTATACGGCACACCACCATCATTCTTCAGCTTGTCAAACATTTCGGGATGCCCGAAATATCTCTGACTGAGGTCGGACGAACCCAATGAA
Organism: uncultured Sangeribacter sp.; assembly: GCA_964588625.1. Taxonomy (GTDB): domain Bacteria; phylum Bacteroidota; class Bacteroidia; order Bacteroidales; family Muribaculaceae; genus Lepagella. Next base: position 30,224 of record CAZPQD010000003.1, read on the forward strand.
ATCTCATCGAGCACACGTGCCTCTGCGAGCTCGCGTATCCCTTCCACAGTAGGAGTGATATCGGGTGCTGGAATGCCGAAATGACTCCTGAGCACAGGAAACTCCGACTCGGCAATCCTGACAGTATAATCACGGCACGCCTCTACCGAAGGCACTCCCAGAGCTGGTTCATTCTTGTAATCATCACCTCTTACAGCCTCATCAGCAAGCTGATCGAAGATCTCTATCCCTTTGGGTACAAGCTCCTCATAAACCTGATTTATGATTTTCTCCCTATCTTTTTTGATATCAAAGAAATCAACAGTCTCTGTTACGCGGTCAAGCACTTTTGAAGAACTCTCACAAAGTGTCACTTTCAGAGGCAGTTCTGAAATCTTACTTCGTAGGATTTCAATAGTTTTAGGCAACCCTGCAAACTGAATCTTTACATCATCGCTCTCCTTGACAAGTCCTGTGCTATGAAGATAGCTCACAACCTTGAAAAGCTCATCTACAGCCACATTCTCATTCTGCCGATAGCTGAGGCCAATATATTGGGGCTTGTTCTTATGTATGGCATCGTAAAAGGCCGCATAATCTAAAGAAGGAGGAAGAATCAAACTCTCAACTCCTCCCAATGCTGCTATCTTGGAAGCATTGTGAATGCCTTCTGTATGAGGATCGTTAGCAAGAGAGGTTGCTATAAAATATCTGTTTCGCATAACCTAATGTGAATAGTTAGAACCCAAACGCATTCTTGATGGGATTGGAATACATGTCCCTTAATAAAATGTCCTTTCCAGAGGTGTCTAAAACTTTCACCCTTTCCAGAGCCGTTAGAATCTTTTTTCCTAAAGTCTCAAAATCAGGAGCACAGAGTAGGAAAGAAGCGACTCGATCTCCACTGGAAGTGGGATAGTCCAGTTTTGCTCCCGGTTTCCTGTTTATAAAGAAGTCTTCTATAATTTCTTCCTCTAATAAGTCTTCCAAGCCTTCTACCTTTTCCAACACACCGCCCTTTGTGTAAAGATGGCATCGTGAAAACTTAAGGTTCTTTTCTTTGATGTTGACTTCGGGAGTTTCTCCTATCATAGAAAGCAGGTTTGCACGCAGTACGTTGAAATCCGTTACTGTCTGAATGGTTTTATACTTGGCGCCTCCTCCAAGTCTTGCTGAGAACTCCACCACCTTCACATTCTCTCCCTTTACGATGGTTTGGATTAGCAAAGGAGAGTTGTTTATTCCGAATGCTTTCGCTATCTTGTCGGCTATTTTCTGAATTCTCTTTTTTACGGAAGGAGATAGTGTCGGAGGGATGATGCTCTGATATATAATGGCTGTCTCGGGATTCGGTTTGAATTTATTGGAGAGACAATCCATCACATGGATAGCTTTCCCATCAACTACATAAAAATCTGAGCTGACATCCTCTCCTTCCACAAATTCCTCTATAATGATATTCTTGGAAATCGAGTAACCCATCGAAGTAGGGGCCTGTTCCTTAAGCTCCTGAAGATTATTGACTCTACGCACTCCCTTTGACCCATTACTGTCGACGGGCTTTACAACCAATGGATAGTCAAGCCCGGAATCATCAATCTTCTCAACAGAATCAAAAGTCTTATGGTGCGATGTCGGAATTCCATTTTGAAGCATAAGCTGCTTCATGAATTTCTTATTGGTAAGGTTTAGGATCTGTTGTTTGGTAAGGTAACAAGGCAAACCCAATTCTTCCGACACAATGCCAATGGTAAGAAGAGGCTGATCTCCACAGGCGGTCATAATATACTCTACATTCTCCTCTATCGCCGCTTTTCTGACTGCATCAAAATCCATTGTACTGATGACGATATGTTTGTCGGCCACTTTCGAGGCTACTACTTGGCTGTTCATATCCACCATCACAACATAACTGTCGGGAATAAGTTTTTTGATTTCCCTTATGAGGGCTGCCTGATCCGGACCTCCGGCCAGAACCATTATTCTTTTGGGTCGCATTCTTTCTTAATTGTTTCCGTTAAAGCCGCCAGTTGATAACTGAATATCTTTTCCGCTTAAGACACCCTTTACCGTCAGTAACACTATTTTCACATCAAGTGCGAACGAGACATGATCAACATACCAAGTGTCAAGCTTGAATTTCTCTGTCCATGTGATGTTGTTGCGTCCGTTCACCTGTGCCCAACCGGTCATGCCTGGTCTCACTTCATGACGCCGTGCCTGCTCCGGTGAGTACAGACTCAAGTATCTGGGAAGCAACGGACGAGGCCCGATCAATGACATATCCCCTTTCAGTACATTCCAAAGCTGGGGCAGTTCATCTATCGATGTCTTTCGGATAAATTTTCCGATTGAAGTGATGCGCTTCTCATTTGGAAGTAGTTTTCCATCGGCATCCCTTTCATCCGTCATGGATTTGAACTTCACAACCTTAAAGATCTTACCATCTTTACCCGGTCTCTCCTGAGTGAAGAACGCCCCTGCTCCCTTATTTGCAAAATGCAGCCATGCAGTGACCGCAGCCAGAGGAACAGACAACACGAGAAGTACTCCTCCCGAGGCCACTATGTCAATGGTTCTTTTAAAGAAATTTCTGTATGGTTTCATCTTAATGATTACTTCAATTTGAATGAAAAAACTACTGAAGTATAGAAGTATATTTATAATACCAACGATCGTACATTTCCCAATATCATTCCTTTGTAACGGGGCAGAGAGTGAATCGTTTCCTGAGCCTTCCTCATCCTGACAGAACCCAATGGCTGAGTGAGATTCTTATAATATCTAACTGCATCGTTTATGGCTTTTGGGTCTAAGCACTGAGTTAATAAGGCAAGGTGATTATCACGAGCATATTTCTCTACAACTACAAAAAAGGTGTGAGAGATAAAATCATAGAGAGCGTGGGCATGCACATGCAGGTAAGCGTTCTCCTCTGTCAATCGATAGCCCTCTCTCATGTCTTTTTCAAATTCCTCTATCTTCGCCTCAAGTTCAGAATACGCCGCCGCGTAAGACTGGAGGAATGTCTCAACTTCAGTCTTTAGCTTACCCATCACTTTCTCAAACTTCTCTCTCAAGGGAACGTTGGTTTCATTTACTATATCGGTGTATTTCCCTTTCTTTAGCAAATCCCTCCAAGCTTCTCCTACTTTATCGACATCTTGATTCTCCTTTATAAGTAAGAGATGCCATATCAGGACAGGGTAGAGCGTTTCCGAAATGACTTGAAGAAAGTCTGAGTATTCTTTCTCGATTGTCCGTAAAAGCTCATCATCGTGATAACAACTTTCAAGCAGACTCTGTGATAGTCCTGCTGGAGCAAGTGCTATATTCTCCAATGCATAGGCGAAAGTTTGGAGTAGGTAATCATTCTGGCAAATCGTAGTCCCATCGGCAGTCCATTTCTCAAGAAGCCAGTCATTGTCACTGTCTACACAACCTATCATCGAAGGCCCCAATCGACCATTGCGAGCCATCTCCAGAATCCGGGGTTTACCTTTACCCTTTATCTCACCGGAGACATAGGGAGTAACTATGAAATCTTTATTCGGATACTCCTTTGCAAGGATGCCTTTCCAAAACAGTATATCCTGTTCCGATTCCACAAAAACAAGCACTCGGTCAGGCGTATGGTTGAGCGCGTTCTGACCAGCTTGCTCTGCGTTGTTGACCTGATTAAGGAGCCCGGAACTCATACCTCCCTATTATTCTTTAGATTCCAGAGACTCTTCGGCTTCTATGGATCCCGTCGACTCTTTGGTTTCCAATGATTCTTTGGAGGAATCAGTCACCAACTGGCCGATTTCCTTCACCTTGTCCATCCATTCAAGAACCAATGCCGGAGAATGGGTAGCCGCGATGATCTGCATGTTGGGATTGATGAGTCGCAGACACCGTATCAACTTCTTCTTCCAGTCGCTGTGCATTCCCATATCCGCCTCATCCATAAGCAGGATCGTATTCTCCTCCATGGTGTTGTTGACGTTAAGAAGCAAATATATCAGCTGCTTCTCACCAGCCGAAAGCTTATGGAACGGGATTTTGACACTGGGATTATTGGCTTTGGTCAGCATTAAGGAGGACATATCCTCAATTTCATAATCCTTCATGAACTCTTGACGAAGAATATAACTGAACCTTCCGAAAACGTCACGAAGCCGGTTTACCTCATCTTCATCGCCGCTGTCCATCGCGGCAGACAGAAAGCGAGTGAACATCTGGTTGCGCTTCTTCAGTTCCTCCTCAATCTTGAGATCAAGAATGGTGGTGGTAGCCCTCTCTCTGAAGGCAGAGGTTGGCAATCCCTTTACAGACAGAAGAATCTGAGGATCCACGGATTCTATGTAGAGCACCCGAATAGACTTCTCCTCCTTTTCTAATTCAGAGGGTACGATATTGGTAACTTTTAAGGTGATTTCTTCCTCTCTTGCTTCTGAAGTGTCTTTGACGATAACCGACTTTTCCACATTAAGCTCAACGCCATCAGAAAGTCTGGAATGTATCTTGCCAAAAACAGCTTCTGAGAAGGGTCCAGCTCCCTCTTCACGTGCAAACTGAATAAGTAGAGCTTTAAGCAGTGTCGATTTGCCCGACCCGTTCGGTCCACCCAAAATGTTGACCTCAGGATCCAGTTCCCAACGGATATTCTTCTCGTTCAGCAGTCCGGAAACTTCCACAGTGGAAAGCCTCCATGACTCATCCCGTTTTCTGCACTCCAATCCTTTCGCAAGTTCGCTCATACGTGTTATGTTTACAATTTGTGCTTGTTTAATCGCACGCCTTAATAATATCAACGACGTTCTTCACATTATATTCTTTATCAAGAAATGCTCTACCCCGTTTTCCCATTTCTTTGATAGATCCAGAGTCTTGTACCCTATCCATATTTTCCATGAATTTTTCAAGATCTCCGCTTTCCGTCCATAGACCGATTCCTTCCCGGTCTACGATCATTCCCATGTCGGTGTTTGTGTCTGTGGCGAGTAGAACCGGCATGGAGTTCTCAAGATAGCTGAGAAGGCGCGAAGGGAAGTTGGGGATGGTGAAGCGGGGGTCGAGGAAGATGAGCCCTACGTCACAGATCCTCACCAATTTGTCGTATTCTTTTTTGGGAAGGGAGGGGAGTAGTTTGGCATTGACGGGATTGTTCTCCTTAAACCATCTCTCAATCTTTGGGTACTCTGTACCGCTCCCTATAACGATTATGAAGCTGTCCTTTCGTTTTTCGTTGGCTGCGATTACCTCAAGGAGAAAATCAATACCCTGCGGTTTGCCAAGGTTGCCTCCATAGATGAAGAGGGTCTTCTCTGTTGGAATCCCTAACTTTCGCAACATCTCTTCACGTTCTTCTTTTGCAATTTCCGGCACCTCAATGGGAGCAATGGCGTTAGGACAGATTTCAACTTTCTCTGTTTCTACCTCAGGATTATGTGCAAGAACATACTCTTTGTTGGCGGGCGACATGCAGCCGATCCTGTCGGAAATCGCATAAAGCTTACTCTCTTTCTTCCGGAACATCCTATGAAGGAAACTGTTTTCCTTCATCATTCCTAAGTCAACGGCGTTCTGTGGGAAAATATCCTTAAGCATTAGGTAGCTTCGGCATCCGCAACGTTTCTTCACCCTTTCTATCACCTTGTTTAAGGTGATGGGAGGGGTGGCATAAAGCACCAAGTCGAACTTAACGTCTCCCCAATACTTTCTGATGGCTTTGTCGAATTGAGATTCAAGCAGCAGTGTGCCGATTCCTTTCTCAACAATGTTGGTCTTCTGGATATTGAGGGTCTGTATCTTCAGGATCTGACAGTGCGGATTCTCAATCAGATGGGTCTTTTTACCAAACCTGCGCTCTGTCGGGGAAGCAATGTAGACATCGTCACCTCGCTTAATGAACTCACGCATGAGATCTGAATAAATACCCCTGACGTTGACATCGTCAAATCTCGATAGGGATAGAAAGAGGATATTCATTACGCAGTATGTTCAGTCTTTTCTCCAGACCATCTTATTGACCACCGTCACGTAAGACTGGATGATCTTCACTACAATTGTAGAGACATTCTCTCCTACATACACGTCCACAGGTGAGCCATGATCTCCATTCTTATTCATCGAGATTGCTGTCTCTACAGCCTGAACGAGGCTCTTTTCGTCAATGCCTGCCAAAATAAATCCGGCATTATCGAGAGATTCAGGGCGTTCGGTGGAGGTGCGGATGCAAATAGCTGGGAATGGTTTGCCGATCGAAGTGAAGAAACTCGATTCCTCGGGTAGAGTACCTGAATCGGAAATTACTGCTGCTGCGTTCATCTGCAGGCAGTTGTAATCGTGGAATCCGAGGGGTTCATGTCGGATTACCCGTTTGTCAAGCTGGAAACCTGATGACTCAAGACGTTTGCGGCTGCGGGGATGGCAGCTGTAGAGGATGGGCATATCGTACTTCTCTGCTATCGCGTTGATGGCATTGAAGAGGGAGAGGAAGTTCTTCTCTGTGTCGATATTCTCTTCGCGATGGGCGGAAAGAAGGATGTACTTACCTTTTCCCAGTCCGAGTCGCTCGTGGATGTCGCTGGCCTCAATCTCCGGAAGATTGGCATGGAGAACCTCTGCCATCGGCGAACCGGTGACGTAGGTGCGCTCCTTTGGCAGACCGTTGTCGGCAAGGTACCGGCGTGCATGCTCCGAATAACAAAGATTGACGTCGGAGATGATGTCTACGATCCTGCGGTTGGTCTCCTCTGGCAGACATTCGTCTTTGCAACGGTTGCCGGCTTCCATGTGGAAGATGGGAATATGCAGACGTTTTGCGGGGATGGCAGAGAGACAGGAGTTGGTGTCGCCAAGAATCAGTAGGGCATCCGGATTGATGGCTGACATGAGTTTGTAGGAGCAATTGATGATATTTCCGACAGTTGCTCCCAAGTCATCGCCCACTGCATCCATATAGACCTCAGGGTCGGCAAGTTTCAGGTCTTTGAAGAAAACGCCATTGAGGTTATAGTCATAGTTCTGACCAGTGTGTGCGAGGATAACATCAAAGTATTCCCGACACTTATTGATAGTGGCGGCCAAGCGTATGATCTCAGGTCGAGTCCCGACAATTATCAGCAGCTTGAGTTTGCCGTTATCGGCAAATTTTATATTTGAATAATCAGTCTTCATGTGGATTGACGTGTATGAGGGAGAGTAGCAGAGTGCAGGATTTATAGATTTGAAGGAATTGGTTGTAAAAAAGTGGAGTCCTTATACCGGATCGAAATATGTGTCCGGTCTATTAGGATCAAAAGCTTCGTTGCACCACATCAAGGTGACAAGATCTTCTGTTTCTGAAAGATTGATGATGTTGTGGGTGTAGCCGGGGATCATTTCTACCACTTGGATCTTGTCTCCACTCACCTCAAAGTTAAGGATTTCATCCGATCCTTCCTTGCGGAGCTGTATAAGACCATGACCTTTTACAACTACAAATTTCTCATTCTTTGTGTGATGCCAGTGCTGACCCTTTGTGATGCCAGGCTTGGAAATGTTGACCGACATTTGACCGGCATTTGCCGTGCGGATAATCTCTGTAAATGATCCGCGATCATCGACATTCATCTTAAGGTCGTAAGCCATCTTCTCTTTCGGGAGATAGCTGAGGTAGGTGGAATAGAGTTTTTTCTCAAACCCTCCGGGTGTAAGGTCGGGCACTCCGAGTGTCTGTGACATACTCTTGAATCGGGTGAGCATTTCCACAATCTCTCCAAGTGTTACTTTGTGAGTCGTGGGTACTGCGCAGTATTTACCGTCCTCTTTGAGAACGGTTTCTACTCCCTCGAAATCACAGTGGTGTTCTTTCCCTTGCAAAGCCAAGATCATCTCCTCCACAAGATCATCAATGTAGAGAAGTTCAAGTTCCACACTGGAGTCATTCACCTGAATGGGAAGGTCGTTGGCGAGGTTGTTGCAGAAGGTGGCCACTGCTGAATTGTAGTTTGGTCGGCACCATTTGCCGAAAAGATTGGGAAAACGGTAGACCAGTACCTTTGCCCCCGTCTCTTTTGCATATTCGAAAAACAACTCTTCACCTGCTTTTTTGCTTTCTCCATAGGGATGACCAGCATAGCGTCCTTCAAGTGTGGCCTGGATGGAACTTGAAAGCATTACGGGGCAGTGGTTGCCGTGTTGTCTCAGCGTTTCAAGCAACTGGGAAGCAAACCCGAAATTACCCGTCCTGAAATCCTCGGGGTTTTCAGGACGGTTTACTCCGGCCAAGTTGAACACGAAGTCCGCTTCTTTGCAATATGCCTCCAGTTCTTCCGGAGTTGAGTCCAGATCAAACTCAAAAACTTCCTCGATAGTCACGGGATAATTGCGTGCCTTCCCATCCCGGATGTTTTTGAGTTGAGAGCAGAGATTCTTGCCTACGAACCCCTTGGCTCCTGTGACGAGTACTTTCATTATTCCGAACGGATTTCTCTCTTGGTATCAGCTTCAATCATACCGAGGTCGGCCTGCACGAAACGAAGTCGCATAAGCTGCTCCTTCATACCTTCTACGTCAAGACGCTGCGTGTTGTGGCTGTGATAGTCTTCTATTTTGCTGATCTCCTCACTTCCTTCTGTGAAGAATTTGTCATAATTCAAGTCGCGGGTATCGCAAGGGATACGGTAATAGTTACCCATGTCTATAGCCTTAGCCATCTCTTCACGGGTCACAAGAGTCTCGTAAAGCTTCTCGCCGTGACGTGTACCGATCACCTTTACCTCTGTCTCCCCGTATTTCGGATCAACCTTGGCGTAAATCTGTTTCAGCGCTTCCGCAAGGGTTGAGAGAGTTGCCGCAGGTGCTTTCTGTACGAAGAGATCGCCGTTATGACCATGTGTGAAAGCATATATCACAAGGTCAACAGCATCGTCAAGTGTCATCATGAAGCGGGTCATCTCCGGGTCAGTGATAGTGATGGGTTTGCCATCCATCATCTGTTCCACCCAAAGAGGGATCACCGAACCGCGGCTCGCCATAACATTACCATAACGTGTGCAGCAGATTGTGGTCTGTGCATCCTCACCAAGTTCGCGACCCTTGGCAATCGCCACTTTCTCCATCAACGCTTTTGAGATACCCATAGCGTTGATAGGGTAGGCAGCTTTGTCGGTAGAGAGCACCACAACATTCTTCACACCGTGTTCAATTGCAGAGAGAAGCACATTGTTGGTCCCTTCCACATTGGTGCGGGTAGCCTCCATCGGGAAGAACTCGCAACTCGGCACCTGCTTGAGGGCGGCTGCCGAGAACACGTAGTCAACGCCACGCATTGCCACATCTACCGACTCCTTATTGCGGACATCGCCGATGAAATACTTAACCTTCGGATTCTGAAGACGATGACGCATATCATCCTGCTTCTTCTCATCGCGGCTGAGAATGCGAATCTCCTTGATATCTGAATCAAGGAAACGACGGAGCACAGCATTACCGAAGCTGCCGGTGCCGCCGGTTATGAGTAAGACTTTATCTTTGAATATAGACATATGTGTATTATATTTTATTTCTTTGTTGTTGAACGTCCGTTAAGGCGTGAGCTCGCTGAAGTATTCAAGCAGTTTTGTTTTCAATAATGGAGAAGATGTAATTGAAAAGATCATTCCATCCTGGTCGTTTGCTTATATCAAGCGGTTTATATCTTTTACCTTTCTGAAGACTCTGAATGGCTTCTGCCCATGCCTTGGGATCATCGTACTTCACGAAAGTAGCTCCTTCATATCCCTCCAGCACTTCTCTGGAATAAGGGAGATCAGACGCTATTATGGGTAGTCCATACATCGCTGCTTCAATCAAAGGTAGTCCATATGTTTCTATATAGCTTGGGAAAAGCAATGCATCACATGTATTATAAAGTTCACATAACTTTTCGTAGGGTTGGACACCTATACAATGGACGCGGCGGTCTAACGACGTGGAAGAGTTCTTCTGAACTGTTAAATACAGATCCAAATCCCTTTTTGTTAGTTGGAGAGCTTTAATAAGGACCCTATGGTTTTTATAGAATGAAGTGGAGGCAGGGTAGACAAGTTTTAACCAGTTGCCTTGCATTTCCTTAGGTTGTTGTAAGGTTGGCAACTCCACATCAGGTGAGAATACTTCAATCAGTTCCCTCGGATGACGGAACTTCTTTGAAAATCCATCTTTAATATGATCGAGCTGTACCAATACATGTGTGTCTTTGGATAAGCCCCTCTTAACGAAGTGTGGATAAATATTCTTATATAGCCATAGGTTTCTCTCCGTTGGGGAGAAGAAATCCCATTTATGGGGATAGAAAGGGATTGGCTGATGGTAATAGATGAAGGATGGCACATCCTTTCCTACGTTGAAACCAGTGTTTTGTAAGGATATTGAAGCGATAGGCTCAACCTTATGTTCTGAAAGCCAGGATTTTAATCCTGAATTATCCCAATGAATGCGTTTGGAGAAACTTTTCATATCTATTGGAACCAACCTTACCTGAAGATTGTCCGTTGATATTACTACATTTTGAGGAATAAATACGAGCCAATTCTTTCCGTCATTTGGAATATGTCTGATGAATTGTTTCAAGATACTCAAAGCTCCACTTCGGTCACAGGCTGTAGCATTGACTACTATGCTTTTGTTTTTCAGGAGCTTGGTTGTTTCTTTATGAGCCATTTCAATTAGTATGCAATTTGTTGGTAAACCGATGATTTGAGCTTTGAAATCATTGGTAAAAATTTATGGATTGATTAGCTAGAGTGTCTCTGTGTTGTTGAGTTTATGGAGCTCGTTTAAGGTTGATACATATTTTCCCGATGTGTTTTGGGAATCATATTTTGATAGGTCATAATTTTTCCTTTGATATGTATTCTGCTTTTCAAGCTCTAAGAAGATTCTGCAAAGTTCATCTGGATTGTTGGAGTCAAAGAACAGAGCGTTGCAATCTGATACTTCTTTGAATATTGACGGTGAATCAGGCAAGATTAAGGTTAGCCCAAAATACATCGACTCTATAATAGGCATACCTAACCCTTCAAATTGAGACGCTGAAACGTAGATGGCTGCCTTATTATATTTTTCTGCCAATTCGCTATCTGTCAGATTTGAGCTGACCGATACGCTGTCGGGATACTTGGACTGAATGTTTTCTAAAATATGATATTCAATTGTGTTCTTGGGAATTTTGCCGATTTGCTCTAATTTGAAGCTTCCACCTTTTTGTTTATATTCAAGAAAAGCGGTGAGAATGCATCTCACATTCTTATGGGGAGCACTTGAGGCTACGCTAATGATAGTACGCTCTTTTTGTTTGTTTTCATCTATAGGTCCGTACTTTTTAAAATTAAAATAATTATATATAACGGTTATTTTATCTTCTGATATTTTATAATTTGAAAGTATGTCGTTTTTTGTAAATTTTGAAATTGCTATTACTCTATTTGCATTCTTTAAGGAAAGAGGTACTAATAGTTTTCGTTGAAATTTTACTAATTTTGATTTCAGGAGATTTCCATGTAGAAATAAAAGGTCATGTATGACTAAGACCTGTTTGCACTTTTTGAAAAATGTAGAATAGTTGGCAGTGAATAAGATAACATCATTTTTTTTTATTGGAAGCAAGATATTCCAAATACTTTGAATAAAGATACGCTTTAACTGATTGTTGAATCTAAATGATTTAATTTCAAACTTATCTTTAAATTTTAAAAAATCTGATATCTGTGATTCTTCGCATATTATTATTATTTTATCATAATCTAATAAATCTCTGTGTTCATAAAAGTAGTTAAGGAGGTTGAAAAGGTACTCATTGTATCCATATGCTTTGTGTCTTTTGTATGTAAGGGCATCTATGTACAGCGTTCTATTTTCTTTTTTCATATATTTATCTTTATTAATTCCTAAGTTGTTATTTGATTCTGCAAATTTATTTAGTCTGTACAGAAGATGCGAATCTTAACAGTCTTTGAGCCTGTTTCTCAGATATTTTATTTTCCAATATAAATTTCTTTGCTTCCTCTCCGACCTTTTCAAGGGTTTGAGGATTCATATCAAGAATTGTGCTTATTGTCAGACTCAATTCTTCTGGAGTATTATCCTTGGGGATGAACAGGTATGGTAAATACTCATCTGGCAGTGAATCAAGCTTGTACATGATCAGCGGTGTGCCGGAAGCGAGATATTCCATTGTCTTTGATGGAAAAGAGTAAGTGGAAAAATTTTCTGTAGCCAGTCTTGGGTTGACCAATATGGATGCTTCCCTTTGTAGCTCAAGCGCTGCATCATGGCTAATCTGGCCGAGATATATTATTTTTTCATTCTCTTTGCTAAGAGCTGTTATATTTTCTTTTAGATCACCTTCTCCACACAGCACAAGACTAATTTCTCTTTCCTTCAGTTGCATAAATGCCTCAATGAGATTCAGTATACCATTTCTTTTATCAAGTGCTCCTGTGTATAGGATATATTTTCTGACATTTGGTAGATATTCATTTAAAGCAATGGTATTTGATTTTGATCTCGTAGAGTATATCCCCTCCATTACCATGTAAGGTCTATTCTCTATATGTAGGGGTAATCTCATATATTTGCTGAGTAGGACAAATCCATCAATTAATCTCAAATCTGCTTTTTGAGCACCAATGCCTTTGAATTTTTTATATGTCCATTGATCTACTTCTCCTGTCATTCCAGGGAGATCTGGAATTATTAATATAAAAGTGAATTCAAATCCTTCTTCTTTTAGAGAATTTACTGCTTCAATAAAACAAGTGTCAATGTCGTATATTATTACAATCGGTTTATTTGTTCTTTTTTTAAGTATTTTTCTTAATTGTTTCTTTATAATTCTTTTCTTTATTTTTCTTTTTATCAGAATCAAATTGAGGAAGGAGCAATCATTGATTTCTGTATTGTTTTTTTTGGTTTTTCCTCCCAGATAGAATGGTAGTCGGTATTTTAGTGGAAAAGAGCCGATGTTGGGAATATTGATTACCGATAGACTGTCTGCTGGAGATAATGATTTTTCTAAACCATCTAATAATGATAGTTGAAAATTGCTATTTGCGTTTGATAATTGGCCATGACTATTTTTTCGTATCGTTGAGATACTGCTTTCTGGTAGAAATGATGAGATTAAAATAATTTCAGACATATTATTTTTTTTCTATCTATTGTCCAAAGAATAAATATAGTAATAAAGGGGATGAACATTAACGAGAATACTTGATTATTTGCGAATGCATAAAAGACCATTACTGAAAAGAAAAAAAAGACGGGTGGAGCAAATACGCTTCTATTCCTTAAGGTGTCATCCCAAGATTTTGCAAAGAAATATCCAATAAGAAAAATGAAAAATGGAACAAGATAAAATGTCATGTCATTTGCCAGCCATGTATAAATGCTATGCCAGTTGATTGTTGGATCTATTCCTTTTGGCTCCAATCTGGCAATGTATGTGTTTGGAAAGGCATTTATTCCCAACCTGTGTGATAGATTTATGCCAAACCATGAGGAACCAATGAAATAACAAAACTCATATGGCATTTTAAGGGCTAAGGATAGGGCATAGTACCCTTGACATGCATATCCTTGGATTGCACAGATACTTACCAGTAGAACAGTCGGCAAGTGCCTGTAAAAGGGTTTTACGTTAGAATACATGTTTTTACCTTGGGTTAAGACTTCCATGTCCTCTATGCCGTATCTTGACATGTTGGAGAATACAAAGTAGGCTAAGAATGCGGTTGCTCCTAGCCCTGCCAATATAAACACCCTTCTTTTTATTTTTTTGTTTAATATTATCTTAGGATTGGAGGCAATCACTATAAAGAATACTAGTAGTAGAGTGTCTAATATTCCTTTCCTTACTCCCTGTCCAAGGGGTAGTAATATTTCAAATATCAGTAGTAGTATTAATACTATACGCCAGCCTTTTGTTAGTTTTTTATAATAGTATAATCCTGACGCTAATCCAATATATACATATATGTTTACAAACATATTGATATAGGTCAATACTGAAGAAACAAATTCTAATTTCGTTTCATATACTTCTCCTGGAAAAAATATTGCTTTAATTATATGCTGAATAATGCCTGGGATATTCATTGGATTTATATCCCACATTACTTTTATCCTCAGTGGCGTACATATAAGTACAATAATAAGGGTGTATTTTATGATTTTTAGATTATGTTTTGTTCTATCGATTCTTCTTGTTAAAGGTTCGTTTGTTATCCCTTTAAGATAGAACATATAGCCCCCTATTAAAAAAAGATTGTTTAATAGTAGGTATAAAACTGCTCCAAGGGTATTGTCTGTTCGATATGTTATCGGACCAATTACAAATAATAACTCTGTAAAGAGCAAAAGCCCCATTAGTATCTTTAATGGGAACATTCTTAATTGTTTTTCCTCTTTATAGTGTCTTATAGTCATCTTGGTTTATTTATTCCAAATACCCGTTGCTTTGTTTTGTAATATTTTATTTAACTGTATTTCTCCAATTACTGCCTGAGCTAAATATACGAATGCGCTAAACAGTATAATGGATTGTAATCCAAATATCTTTGATGAATAGTACATGATCGGTATTGATATAATGGCAAAGAAGACATACACGATCATCTGAAGCGTAACCTTTCCAATACCATTGATAAGGAACATATTGATTGCTCCTCTTGTCATGCATAGCATATATATTGCCATTTCTATATCTATTATCAATGGTATCTCTACCTTGTCTTTAATCCATATTTTATAAACAAAATTTGCTAAAAGAACTAATATAGTCAGTGCTGGAATTGTTAGATACCAAATTCTTTTCAATTTCTTGTTTATCTTGATCATCCATTGATAATCTTTCTTTTCATATGCATCTGTAAAGGCTGACCAAAAGGGTGTGAGGATGAGCGCACTGGCGAGATAAACTACACTCATGTATTTGTATGATATGTTATATATCGTCGCTGATTCAGGTCCTAAGTTCTTTGTTATTATTATACTTGTACATTGAAATATTACTAAGAGTGATAATTGTATAAAGAAGAATTTTGATCCTAGTCCTATAATGTTCCTTATCACCTTCTTGGTGAACCATGAGATTGAAGGTCGGATTTCTTTGTACCGTGTGCTGAATAGCAGTATTGAAAATATTATGTAGGTTATGATCGGTATGCCACCCAATAGCCAAGCAAGATCTATAAGACTCCCATTTTTACCTGAACTTGTTGCTGTAAGTATATATACTCCTATTAATGCACATGCTTGTCCTGCCGTGTAAAGCATTGCTGCATATGCATTTCTTTGATCTGAAGTAAGTACTGTTTGGATTAGCTTTAATACTGCCTGTACAGAGAATAAACCAACTAAAATTGAAAACGTTGTCCTTAAAATATGATTTGAGACTTCAATGTTTAAAAACGTTTTCCAATCAATGAAACAATTTATTATGAAAAATATTAAGAATACAACTAAATATATAAATGTTAGTAGTATATAGGAAGTGCTTACAAGATTTTTTGCTAATTTGTGGTCGGAATTTGCGAGTGCTTTTGTTAAATGATTCCTAAATCCATGCTGAATCCCAAAGTCAAAGTATCCTGCCCATGTCACAACTGAACTAAGCGTTATCCAAATACCGTAATTAACTGGATCTAAGTAATCAATAGTTGCTGAAACAAATAGAAAGCTTATAAGGATTGCAATGCCCTTATTAAAAAAACTAAGTATAATGTTCTTTTTTGCTAACTTACCTCTTGATATCTGTTCGTTCATAATAGAACTCTTAATTTAATCTGTATGCTTGGTTTGGGTTCTATTTGAATTTAATATTTTGATTACTCTGTCAGTCCTGGTTGAAGAGGTCGCGGGTGTAGACGCGGGCTGTGACGTCGGCGAGGTCGGGGTGCATGCGGTTGGCGAGGATGGCGCGGCTGAGGCGTTTGAACTCGGCGAGGTCGTTGACGACGCGGCTGCCGAAGAAGGTGCTGCCGTCTTCGAGGGTGGGTTCGTAGATGATGACGGTGGCGCCTTTGGCTTTGATGCGTTTCATTACGCCTTGGATCGACGACTGGCGGAAGTTGTCGCTGTTGCTTTTCATCGTCAGGCGGTAGACACCGATGATGCAGTCGCCTTCAGGGGCTTTGCCGTAGGTGTTGGCGGTGGTGTAGTCGTAGTAACCGGCTTTTTTCAATACCTGGTCGGCGATGAAGTCTTTGCGTGTGCGGTTGCTCTCTACGATGGCGCTCATCATGTTCTGCGGTACGTCGGCGTAGTTGGCCAAGAGCTGTTTGGAGTCTTTGGGCAGGCAGTAGCCTCCGTAGCCGAAGGAGGGGTTGTTGTAGTGGGTGCCGATGCGGGGGTCGAGACCGATCCCTTCTATGATGGCACGGGAGTCGAGTCCTTTTACTTCGGCGTAGGTGTCGAGTTCGTTGAAGTAGCTGACGCGCAGTGCCAAGTAGGTGTTGGCGAAGAGTTTGACTGCTTCGGCTTCTTTCATTCCCATGAAGAGGGTGGGGATGTCTTGTTTGATGGCGCCTTGCTTCAGGAGGTGGGCGAAGATGTGGGCCTGGCTTTCGAGGTAGTCGGTGTCGGTGAGCCGGGCTATGGCTTCGTTTTCTTCTGCAAACTCGGGATTGTCGATGATTTTGGGTATGCCGGCGATGATGCGGGAGGGGTAGAGGTTGTCGTAGAGTGCTTTGCTTTCGCGCAGAAACTCGGGGAAGAAGAGGAGATTGAGGCGTTTGGCACCTTTCTGGGCGTATTTGACGTAGAGACTGCGGCAGTAACCTACGGGTATCGTGGATTTGATCACCATCACTGCGTCGGGATTGACGCTGAGCACGAGGTCTATGACGTCTTCGATGCAGTGGGTGTCGAAGTAGTTTTTGACAGGGTCGTAGTTGGTGGGAGCGGCGATGACCACGAAGTGGGCATTTCGGTAGGCTTCGGCTCCATCAAGGGTGGCGGTCAGGTCGAGTTCTTCCTCGGCAAGGTATTTCTCGATGTAATCGTCTTGAATAGGCGATTTCCGGGCGTTGATGAGCTCGACTTTCTCCGGCACAACGTCAACTGCTGTCACGCGGTTGTGCTGCGCGAGCAGCGTAGCGATGCTAAGTCCAACGTATCCTGTGCCGGCAACGGCTATGTCATATCTTTCAGCCATCAATTCTTATTTATCGAACCTCTTCGAGTAGGGCCTGAGTATGTATGTGAGTTCTTTTTCGGAGCGGGAGAGATGATCGAACTCGGGATCATACTATGGGCTTTAGCAGGTCTGGATGTATATATGGCAGCATGATCATGCACACTCCTTCGATCTTGACAACCACATGGCGGTTTTTCTTTACGCGCTGAACGCTCCCTTCAAGTCCCTGGAATGGGCCGCCGATAACCCGCACGTGCTGACCTTCCTTGAAATCGGTCTTGGTGAAGATCTCGCAACCCTCGCCTTCGTCGGTGGAGAGTAGCTTCAAAAAACGGATGCTGGCTTCGGAGATTACCTGTATCCGGTTATCTTTCGGGTAGCGGTAGATCCAGAAGGATGGAGAACTCTCCGGATGTTCGCGTCCTGCGCGCTCGAGGCGAAGGGCATTCTCTCGGTCGGTCTTGATGAATAACACGCGCGGAATGAGTGCTTTTGTGCGCACCCGTTTCGTGGGTGTCATAACTGTCTCTTTCGGAAGGAGTACTTCCTCGCAAAGAGGAGCCAATTCCTCTTCGGCGCGAAACTCGCGGCTCGTGCGCACCGCAAACCATTCGGCCTGCGACTGCTCTTCCCCTTCTGCCGGGTGAGTCTCTTCTCTGTAAGTCGCAGCCTCAGCCTCTTCAACCGGCTGGGTATCAACCTCTGAGTGAGTATATTCTGGTATATTACGGGCTATTTCGTGCGCCGTTGCTTCAGGTTTTTCTTCTGTCTCGTTCATTGTGGAGTGTATCTTTCCCTCTGCACGGCAACTGTCTCCTTCATCCGGGGAAACTTCGCCACGCATCTACTTTCAACCGTCCGTCTGCATGAGTCTCGGATCTCCGGGAGTAGCCTATACAGGTGCTTTCCAGGTGGTTGCAGGCTCACGGCAGTGGGTTCTCTATGCATCCCGAAGGAGGACGCAACCATCTTCAGCCGTTAAGCCTTCCGCAAAATTAATAAATATATCCGATATAAAACCCCTACTCATAAAAAAATTCCCGTTTCCACCCCAGAAAGCCCACCTACCGCCTTAATCTAAAACCTAAAGCCTCCCCAAAATTCCTAACTCCTCACTCCTAATTCCCTTTTTGTTCCTCCCCAAGAATTCCTAACTCCTCATTCCTAATTCCCTTAAACCCTTCTCCGCCCCAAAGCGTTAAAAAGTAAAAAACTCTTAACCCATTATCAAAATGTCAGAAACACTCGAACAAGCGGCCCTAAACTACCATAAGTACCCGCATCCCGGAAAAATAGAGGTGGTCCCCACCAAGCAATATGATACTCCCGAAGATCTCGCCCTGGCATATTCCCCAGGCGTAGCTTACCCGTGCCTGAAAATCAAGGACGATGAAGCCAAAATCTTCGACTATACCAACAAAGGCAACCTTGTAGCTGTAATCTCCAATGGTACAGCTGTCTTAGGCCTGGGCAATATCGGTGCCAAGGCCTCAAAACCTGTCATGGAAGGCAAGGCGTTGCTTTTCAAGATATTCGCCGGTCTGGACGCTTTCGATATTGAAATCGATGAATCGGATCCCGATGAGTTCATAAAGACTGTGGCCCGTCTGGCTCCCACCTTCGGCGGTATAAACCTTGAGGACATCAAGGCACCGGAGTGCTTCAAGATTGAAAACGAGCTGCGTGAGCGCCTTGACATCCCCGTGATGCACGACGACCAGCATGGCACGGCAATCATATCGTCAGCCGCACTGCTGAATGCCCTGAAGATACAGGACAAGGAGATAGATAAGGTAAGGCTGGTGGTAAACGGTGCAGGTGCGGCTGCCATTGCCTGCACAAAACTGTTCTGCGAACTCGGTCTGCGCCACGAGAATATCGTGATGTGCGACAGCAAGGGTGTGATCCGCAAAGACCGCGACAACCTCAACTCCTCCAAGAAGGAATTTGCCACTGATCGTGATATCCACACACTCGCCGAGGCAATGAAGGATGCCGACGTATTCCTCGGGTTGTCTGTTGCCGATGTGGTCACTCCTGAGATGATCCTCTCAATGGCTCCGCGTCCAATTGTGTTCGCTCTTGCCAACCCTTCCCCGGAGATCGCCTACGAGCTTGCCATCGCCACCCGTCCGGATATCGTGTTCGCCACAGGCCGCAGCGACTATCCCAATCAGATAAACAATGTGCTCGGTTTTCCTTACATCTTCCGCGGAGCTCTCGACTGCGGCGCCACCACCATCAACGAGGAGATGAAGGTTGCCGCTGCCCGCTCCATCGCCAGTCTGGCACAGGAACCCGTTCCGGAATGCATCGCATCCGCCTACGGTCAGAAGGAACTCCATTTTGGCCCGCAGTACATCCTGCCGAAACCCTTCGACCGCCGACTGCTCACCGTAGTGGCCCCTGCCGTGATTGAGGCCGCCGAGAAATCAGGGGTAGCCCGCCGCAGCATCGACGACATGGACGCCTACCGCCGCAAGCTCGACGAGATAATCTGCACCAACGACGCCCTCATCGAATACCTCATCAAAGCCCAAAACTCCTGCACCGTAGGCTAACCCCCCCAATCTCAGTAGCCCCCCTGCGGGTTTTAAGTGTGCAATCCGCAAGTAGGCCATGGAGGTGTGCACCCTGCAAGCTATCAACGGTCTGCGGCAAGATAGACAGCCCCGGAGGGGCTTAACTTCGGTAAACCGGGTACGAAGTGCCCGGACTGGAAATAAAGATATTAGCAAGAGTCAGACGCGCCCAGCGCGTCTGACTCTTGCTTTATTGTTAAATGACAACATCTCTGATCCTAATAATAGGTAAAACATAAGACAGAATCATTATGACCCATTTTGATCCATAAAGAACCAATTTGAATTTTGGAAAAACATTATCCTTGATATAATTTTGTGAAATAAATCGATACTTGGAGTTGCATTTACTCACACATTGAGTTGTGGAGGATGTACCAGTACGACATCAGAGACTTCTTGAAAAGCAGCCCCCACGTCTTTGGTGGATACAAATAACCATAATACAAAAAATCGGATGAAGTGGGGCAGTCCGGGCAAAGAAAAAGCACTATGAAAAGAAAAGGCTTAATTCTCACCTTGCTGATCTCGATATTGGTGCCGCTCTTCGTTGGTTGCGGACCGAGTAAAGAGGAGAAAATCCTGTATGGGAAGTGGGAAGGAATGACCACCGAACGTGACCAAGACGGCGATGAAGTGACATACCGGGTCGTCATGGATTTTAAAAAGGATCTAATGAAGATGACCATAGCACTCGGCGAGTCGGGAATAGGAGAATATGGAGAGATGACCGTTTCCGGAGACTGGATGGCTTCAGAGGATGAAATCACATTCTTCGCCGATGAAGACTCAGCCCGTATCACATTCACCCCGCAAGCCAAAAATGCAGCCGACTTGCTCGGCATCTCACTCAGTGATTTTGAAGATCTTCTAACAGCTAATCTTAAATCTGAGTTTGGAATCTCGGAAGACATCAAGATGTATTCCCTTTCAGACAACTCCGTGACCATCGATTTTGACGGAAGCAGACTGACTCTCTACCGAAAGAGCAACTGATTGCCTATCCCGACCAATAGGTTTGAAGATATCGGTTGACGAAAGGGTATACTGTGGTTAATATGGAAATTTTAATAAAAGGACCAGCCGCGTGGCTGGCCCTTTTATTATAGAGAAGAGGCTTTAGCGGACTCTCCTTCCATTATGGTTGAAGTAGAGTACAACGACGGAAAGGTCAATCCTTAAATACGATTAAATCGCTTGTAGAAGGACTCCTCTTGCGAACAACAGACTTTCCCTGAAATACGGTAAACGTTGTAAATTTCATATATCTAATTCAAGAAAAACTTGTATGATCAAAGGCATTGTATTAAATTTGCGGTCAGGAAAAGGCAAACCTTATGGATCGATTCAAAGTTAAGGAAGTATTGAGTATGCTTACTAAGGATGGGTGGTATCTAGCACGTACCAAAGGAGACCATAGGCAATATAAACATTCTGAAAAGAAAGGTACAGTTACCGTGCGAGGTAAGATGAGTGAAGTACTGAGCCAAGAACTATTGAACAGTATCTGGAAGCAAGCTGGCTGGAAATAAATTCAAGCAAGCTGGGAATTAATATTTATGAGAAAATGGAAACAAAGAAAAAAATAGAGGTAAAAGTTAGCTGGGCTGAAAGTAATTTTGGAGCCTATTGGAGTGAGGAGAATATTGGAGCAGTTGTAGTGACGGGGAAGACCCTTCCTAAGCTTAAACATAATTTCTCTGAAGCCTTTCAATTTAATATTGAGGGGTGTAAGGAGGATGGGATAGAGTTGCCCTCTTATCTTACTGAAGGCAACTATGAAATAATCTATGTTTTGGATACCGTTGCGCTCCTGAAAGAGTCGGAAGAATATGTAACCTTGAAGGCTGTTAGCAAAGCTTCGGGTATAAACGAGAGACAATTATCCCGATATGCCAGTGGTGCAACTAAACCTCAACCCTCTCAAAGATTACGAATTAAGGAGGGATTGGCAAGAATTGCTATGAGCCTTTCCGCTCTTACTCTCTGAAAGTTGATACACAAAGAGGAGGGCCGCTTCCACTACGGCCCTCCTCGCGATTCCACTATAAACTATATCTAACTAAACTGTTTCTTGCACCGCGCCTATTCTCACGAACCTCAACGGGGTGCCGTTCCATATTGCTTTATGTACTCTTAAAACACTTCCCGGACCGGATGGTTGGGTCTTTTATCTGAGTTTAAACTTCGTAAACATGTATTAACAGTCGGAGCGCTTTGTAGTGAACCGACTGCCTCTTTCAGCCGTTTTTTGTGTTAGAGAGTTCCTTTGCTTTAGGATTTCTACGTTATTGGATTCTTCGTTGGATGGAGAATCTCTACTGATCTGTAATAAAAAGACTTAGATATGCGACTTGATGGAAGAAGACAGAGTTCGAATGTGGAAGACCGTCGCGGTTCTTCGGGACGCGGCACGCGTATCGCGGGTATCGGAGGCATCGGCGGATTGGTGATCGCGGCCCTCGTGGTCTGGCTTTCCGGCGGCAATCCTCTCAGTGTGCTTTCCGATGGCGGCCTGCAGAGCATGCAGCAGCAGAGTGTGCAGTCGGATTATCGCCCTACGGAAAGGGAGGAAGAGTACGCCCGCTTTTCCAAGACTATCCTTGCCGGCACTGAGGATGTCTGGACAAAGGAGTTCGAAAAGCGTGGCATGAAGTATCGGGCTCCGAAGATGGTGCTTTATACGGGCAGTGTGCAGTCGGGTTGTGGATCTGCCACTTCGGCTGTGGGTCCGTTCTATTGTTCGGCTGATGAGACTGTCTATATCGATCTTTCTTTCTTCGATGAGCTCGATAAGAATATGGGCGCGGGTGGCGATTTCGCACGTGCCTATGTCATTGCCCATGAAGTTGGTCACCATGTTCAGCATCTGCTCGGCGACCTTGAGAAGAGTCACGGAGCACAGGGCCGTATGTCGGAGAAGGAAGCCAACCGTATGAGCGTCCGCACGGAGTTGCAGGCTGATTTCTATGCAGGGGTATGGGCATACAACGACAATAAGCTCTTCGGAAGTCTCGAACCGGGTGACATTGAGGAGGGCTTGAACGCCGCCTCGAAGATTGGCGACGATTATCTGCAGAAGCAGGCACGCGGCTACGCCGTGCCGGAGACCTTCAACCATGGACGCAGCGACCAACGTGTGCGTTGGCTCAAGCTCGGAGCCTCCACCGGTCAGATGGAGCGAGGCAACACTTTCGATATCCCCTACGACAATCTGTAGCCTCTGATAATATGCAATGATCTGTAGCTTCAGATAATCAGAAGAATGGTATAAGCAGGAAGGAGCCTGAAAGTAAGTCCAGAAGAGTCTAAGCCTCGGTAAAACCACAGATGCTTCCCCTGAGGGGCTAAGCCTCGTTAAAACCAGGGCTGATGCCCCGGAGGGGAGAACCTCGTTAAAACCAGGGCTGATGCCCCGGAGGGGCAAAACATCGGTTAACCGGGGTACGAAGTGCCCGGACAGAGAAGATAATGATAATAAACCAAAGGCAGCCATGCGAAGCGTGGCTGCCTTTGGTTTGGAGGAGCGGGGCTTTTCCTGCCGGGCACTTCGTACCCCGGTTTACGGAAGTTACGCTCCTCCGGAGCTGATTACAAGAGGTTTACACTCTTGTCTTTGGGAGTTTTTGTTATTGTCTATGGGAGTTTAGTTATTTAACCACAGCCTTGGTCGTGCGTCCGTCGACGTTCACGATATAGACACCGGCGGGAAGGGCTACCGTGGCGGAGGCGTTGAACGAGGCTGCGCGTATGCCGCTGACGGTGAAGATCTCGGCGCATTCAAATTCGCCTTTCACGCTTATGCCTCCATCCTTGGAGATTATCTCAACTGCCGGACGAGACTCCACTGTCTCTACCGAAGCTCCGTTGAAATCGGAGTAGGGCACTGCCACTGCCTGCTCGATGCAGCCGTTGAGGGCGTTGATGAGATATACGAGTACGGTGGTGTTTTTCAGTTTATTCTCATCGTCGGCATGAAGGGAATAAGTGTAGGTATAGTCCTGTCCTGCCTTTACCGAAGATGGCACTGTGCCCGGCACGCCGTCATAATTCTCGATGAGCACGGCTACATTCTCATGGTATATGTCACAAGGGTCGGGCTCATCTTCAAAACCTCCCATCGGTCCGAAAGGCTCCTGTCCTGGCAGGAGTTTGTAATCCTGAGAGTAAAAGTTTGCTTGAGGATATGGCCCCACATTGTCGCGGCGCAGCACGTAGGCCAATCGCCACTCGCCCTCGCAGTCGTAAAGGAACGAGGTGGCGGTGGTCACTTCAAGCAGTGTCGGATCCGACTCATCCTGACGTACGGCAGCGCTCATCTTTGCGAAGGCCGGCATCTTCCTGACTTCATTGTATATGTATTCCATCTCATCGAAGCCCGCGCGGGTGTTGGCATACTGCCTCAGGCGGTTGGGGATGATGGATGGGATGCTGGTGCAGAGGTAGGATGTGAAGAAGGGGTCGTAGCCCTCGGCAGAGAGGTCGTCATAGAGATGCACCATCACCGGGATGAAGGTCTTGTCTTCCCCATATTTGCTGCCCATCTCGCGGTTGGCCACAATGCCGATCGGTGCACCGCCCTGAGAGAGCGACGTGCCTTGCTCCATCACTACGTTGCGCTCGAAACCTTCACCCTCGGGCAGGCAGAGCACATAGTTGGTCACGCTGTTTTCTGCACATTCATTAGGCTTGCCGTTTACCTCCGTCACACTGATAGTCACTGGCACATTGTTGCCCGTCTGGCTTACGAGCGCATCAATGTAGAGGCGGAAGAGATCGTTGTAGAGAATCTCTCCTTCCACGGGGAAAGTGCCCGACATCGGGGTCTGGTCGCCGCACTTGATCTCAACGCCTACCGACTCCACCGGTGCAGCTCCCATATTGATGAATTGCACATTGTTTTCCATCAGTTTACCGGGAAAGACGAAACCCCAGGCTGTTGAGTTGAAGACTCCTACGGCATTCTGAGGAAGTGAGGCTCCTTCGATGGTGGCCTTGATGAGCGCAAACCCATAATTGTCGGTCTGGTTTACCCAGGGAGTATCTCCAAGTTTATACCACCCGCCGAGGTCGTTGTCATGGTCATTGTTGTCGAACACGATCGAGGCCTGGTTCGGACCGGGGGAAACCACCGTATAGCCAACGTAGAATCCACGGTCGCCCGTGATGGTATAAGGCTTTTCGAGCATCACTTTATTATATGATGTCATCTGATCGGAAAGCGGCCCTACGGTGGAAGAGAAGGGAGTCTCACCCAGATCATACGTGAGCCATACCGTTGCCTCAGGGATTGTGTTGGTATAGGTCTGATTGTCATATCCTGTGAAGACGCTTACTCCCGTCACGGAGTTGCCCTTCATCTTTGCAGCCTCCTCAGCCGGGATATACATCGCACACGACACTTCCGTGCCGGCTTCCGGAGCATCGGGAGCTATCCCCATGGTGCCGCAATAGCAGAACTCAAGCGAGTTGTTTTCAGCCTCAGCCTGCAGGCAAAGTGCCGCGGCTACTAACGCGAGCAGCAGATTCTTTTTCATATACATTCAAGTAAGTAGATAAAGTTCAATAGAAATATAGCGGTAAAATTAGCTATAAAAAATGGAATAAGCAAAAAGCCATCCCTCCCGCAATAGGGTAGGACGGCTTTTTTCTCCTAACGGAATACTCAATAGAGCCGGAAGAAACGGTGCTTTTTGCTCCTGATGGAATTACCTTAAGGCTCCGTAAGAGAGGGCGCTTTTTCTCCTGATGGGAATTCCCGAATGGATCAGCGAAACTGGTTGACCTCAGGCATATACTCAAACCCAGCCTCACCGAGGCGGTGCTCAAGGTCGGCACGTTCGATGCCCAATGTAGCGCACAACTCATCGAGCGAGATGCCATCATCTCGAAGCTTCATATTGACGATGCTCAGCAGCATGAAAGGATCGGAAGGAATCTTCATATCTAAACAGTAATTTTCTTTTTTGAAAAATTTGCACTAATTTTGTGGTATGATCAGATATTTTAAACCAACCACAGTCTTAAAACACTGGCTTATTCTCCTTTGTTGTGTGCTGGGTCAGGCGATAGACGGTGCTGAAGCAGCGGCGTGCACCTCGGCCATTGTCTCGGCGGAGGCAAGTGCCACAGGTCGTCCTATGCTCTGGAAACATCGTGACACGAGCAACACGGATAATGTGGTGGAATATGTCGCGGGAAAGAATGGCGAGCATTCTTATGTGGCTCTCTTCAATGCCGACGACCGCAGGCGCGAACAGGCCTGGACCGGAATGAACGATGTGGGTTTTGCCGTTATGAACACTGCCTCATATAATATAAAGGATGATAATGTGAGTCAGAAGAAGATGGACCGTGAGGGGTATCTTATGACGATCGCCCTCAAGAGCTGTCGCACTGTCGACGACTTCGCCCGTCTTCTGGAGACGCTTCCTCGTCCCATGGGAGTGGAAGCCAATTTTGGAGTAATCGACGCCTCCGGAGCGGGTGCCTTTTTCGAGACCAACAACCATTCCTACGTGAGATACGACCTCAAGGACGAACCTTCCGGCGTGCTGGTGCGCACCAACTACAGCCATTCCGGACGGCCGAACGAGGGCTACGGATTTGTGCGCGAAGCAAATGCTTTGCATGTGCTGAAGCCTTATATCGAACTCAGGAACATCACTCCGGAGATTCTCACGGAGACTGCCAGTCGCTCCTTCTATCATGACCTGAAGAAGAAGGATTTCGAAGAGCAACCGGGTGGACGTTGGGTTATCGACCAGGATTTCATTCCCCGTTACAAATCTACCGCCACTATCGTCATAGAAGGTTGCCGTCCGTTGGAAGATGCCTCGCTGGCCACTCCCTCGATGGTGGGCCGGGAATACATAATGTGGACCGGACTCGGTTATCCTCCATGCGCCGAGATTGTGCCCGTATGGTGCAAGCCTGACGGTGTCGACAGTGAATTGCGTGGCATCGGTGAGGCCGGACATTCCCCACTTGCCGACAAAGCCAAGGCACGCCGCTCTGAAGTCTTTCCCATAAAGAAGGGCAACGGCGACAAATATATCGATATGCCGAAACTCTTCAACGAACAGGGCACAGGATACGTGCAGCTGCTCCGTCGTCAGAATCATGAAGTCTATGAGAAATTCGGATCGCGCTGAAGAAGCCGAAGAAACATTGGCACTCTCCACCGGCGTCTTCGTCATGCCGCGTTCCGCCTTCTTCCGCAGCATGCTCTCGCTCTATGCGCGCCCCTGGATTGCCGGTGCGGCATTGGCTTTGTTGGGCGGAGTGGGAGTGTGGTTACTCACCGGCGATGTGCGATGGCTCATCGTAACCCTCATGCTCCTCTTCATAGTCTTTCCAATGCTTGCCGCCTTTCTCTACCTGAGCTACGGATTGCGCCCGGAAAGTTTCGTCAACATTGCTCCCCATCGCTTTTCGCTGACTCAAAAAGGGATCGAGACGGTGATCTACCGCAGGATTGAGGGGGAAGTGGGGAAGGAAAAGGAAGGGGAAGCTGAGGATAATGAGGAAGTGGAGCAAAAGCCTGAACTGGAGGAAACCGGCAGGTTTCTGTTTGCCTATCGGGATCTTAGGCCATATTCCGTAGGCACAGAGAGCGTGACAGTGCCATGCGGAGGCGGACTGCTATGGTTGCCGCTTTGTGCGTTTGGGAACTCACGGGAAATGTCAGCCTTCATCAACGCTATGGCATCAGCCATGAGGGATGAGCCTGCAAAATCAGGGAAGACAGGAACCGACGAATCAGCCGGAACCAGGATTTGAAAAGTCTTATTGAAAATACTTTCGAAACATGAGAATATTAAAGGATACGAAGAAACGCTACTGCTTCATAATGGATATGGAGGTGCGTGACTACGAACTCGATTGTGAGCAGATCGTAAATAACGCCAACTATCTCCACTATATGGAGCATACCCGCCATAAATTCTGCAGCGATGCGGGACTCTCTTTTGTTGACATGCACAATCGCGGTATTGATGCCGTTGTGAGGAAAATTGAAGTTGAGTATAAGAGTTCGCTACGCGGCAACGAGAGTTTCCTGAGCTGTCTGCGCCTCGAGCGCAAGGGACCGCGCTTCATTTTCCACCAGGACATTCTGCGTCCAAATGGCGATGTCTGCGCCGAAGGCGTAGTGACGGTGGTGGTGCTGAAGGACGGCAAGCTCTCGAGAGGCGACGATCTCGCAAAGATATTCGCTCCTTACCTTAAATAATGGAATGTAAAAAATTTCTGGAAGAGGATTTGAATTATGGCCGATGATGCAATGACCTATAAGATTGCCGTATCGATGACTCCGGGTGTGACAGCGGAGATGGTTCAACGTATGGATGAATATGGGGTGAGTCCCGAAGATTTCATCACTATGCCCACAGAAAAGCTTCGTCAGTCTCTTTCCATCTCCGGTGAGACCACCCACTTCCAGCAGGCCGAACGCGATGCCGCTCTTTTCCGGGCACGTCAGGAGAAGGAATATGTAAACCGCCATAGAATACGTCCTCTGTATCTTATGGATTCTGACTTTCCTTTCGCCCTCTCCCAGATCCATGATGCTCCCGTCCTCATCTATGCCCTCGGTGACTGCAACTTTGATTCCCCACATCATATATCTGTGGTGGGCACACGTCGCTGCACACCCTACGGACGAAATTTCGTGCATCAGCTGATAACCGACCTTGCCGCTTACTTCCCGGATCTTGCTGTGGTAAGCGGTCTGGCCTACGGTATCGATGAGGAGGCCCATAAGGCCTCGCTCGAAGCCGGAGTCCGGACCATTGCCGTAATGGCGCACGGTCTGCATACGATCTATCCTTCGCAACATACCGAACTCGCACGCCTTATCCTGAAGAAAGGAGGGTGCATCATCACGGAATATCCCGGAGGCACCCCGGCCCATAGAAGCCATTTCCTTGCACGCAACCGTATAATAGCCGGACTTTCACCTCTGACCGTGGTGGCGGAGAGCGAAGTGAAAGGTGGAGCCATGAGCACCGCCGCCCGTGCCAACGACTACGACAGGCAGGTGATGGCGCTACCGGGACGCACCTGCGACACAGCCAGCAGCGGTTGCAACAGCCTTATCCGCCGCAACCGCGCGGCCCTTGTGGAACGTGCTGCCGACATCATCGAGCTAATGGGTTGGCAACCGGCCGGAATGACCATAAAGGCACGGCAAAGAAACCTTTTTCCAGAACTCGAAGGCGACACAAAGAAAATTTACGATGCTCTACGCTTCGAGGGGAAAAGCCTTAACCCCGACGGACTACATTATCGCACAGGCCTCCCTGTGAGACGCATCATGGAGCTTCTCCCCGATATGGAGTTCGACGGAATCATCGCCCGCGTCCCAGGCAATATGTACACACTCGTTTAGGCAGTCAGACAGTGTCCAAGCCTGTATTTGCATTTATGACAGGGGCGTCTCATCAATAAGAGAGAGCACTTCTTAAATCATATCCGGTCCAGAACTTTCTCTGCAAGGGCAAGGACCGCCGGCTTGTAATCGGTGTCCGCATCTTCAGCCACACGCTGCGCAATGATGCAGCATACAGTCAGCGCCTTATGTCCCAATAGCTTCGCCAACCCCTGGAGGCAAGCTGACTCCATCTCGAAATTCGTGATAGGTTTTTCATCATACCGGAACGATTCAATCTTCTCCACCAGATCAGGGTCGGCAAGCGGCAGACGCACCGAACGTCCCTGCGGAGCATAGAAACCTACAGCAGCGATCGTCGAACCGCGCCGCATGTCGTCGCCTCCGATCCGTTTCACGAGTTCCTCGTCGGCAGCCACAGTATAAGGAGCAGCCCAGGAAGCATTCCAATGCGTATGCTCCATAAACTTTCGTTGGAAATCAAGATTGCAGACTTCGTTGCGCCCGGCATAGTAATTTAGAATACCGTCAGTGCCCGTAGCCAACTCCGCAAGCACCGCGTCCCCGATATGGAGATCGGGCTGAAGAGCACCCGAAGTGCCGAGACGCACCATCTTCAGCGTGCGATGCTGCTCACGCACACGCCGCGTCTCAAAATCAATATTGGCCAGCGCATCGAGTTCAGTGACCACAATCTCCATATTGTCCGAACCGATGCCATGCGAAATAACCATCAGCGGCTTACCCTTGTAAACGCCACCCACCGCGTGAAACTCACGAGAAGCCACACGATAATCGATCGAATCGAAGAACATATCAGCAAGCATATCCGCTCTGCCCGGGTCGCCGACAAGAATGATATTATCCCGGAGCTGATCCGGACGAAGATGAATATGGAAAGCCGACCCGTCGTCATTGATGATGAGCTGCGAAGGCGGCACAATTCTCTGAGTATCCATAAAGCAAAAGATTTTAAAGAAATAATTGGAAGAAACCTCCCTACTGATATAACACGGAAATACCCATAATAGATAACACCAAAGCCCGGACACTCCACAGAACCCAAATCCTCGGACAGCGCCAATCTCACTCTCCTTATCCGTAACGCGCTGAAATATATGCATATAAGAAAAGTGAGAAAAAGATAGATGAAAAAAACTTCCCCAAAAATTTGGAAGGAATCAGAAAAAAGTAGTAATTTTGCACGCTATCAAAAACGACCTCAGGAAAGATGCCGGAGCGGTCGAACGGGACGGTCTCGAAAACCGTTGTGCCCTTACGGGTACCCAGGGTTCGAATCCCTGTCTTTCCGCCAAAA
>CAZPQD010000004.1:0-53784 GCA_964588625.1 uncultured Sangeribacter sp.
CAGTGGATGCCGGAGTGGAAAGAATTTGACTGATTTCTACAAAAGAGAGTTCATCAATCACGCTCATTCTCACAAC
The DNA here is from genome assembly GCA_964588625.1 of uncultured Sangeribacter sp. Classification (GTDB taxonomy): domain Bacteria; phylum Bacteroidota; class Bacteroidia; order Bacteroidales; family Muribaculaceae; genus Lepagella. The sequence continues at coordinate 77 of CAZPQD010000004.1, forward strand.
TTCAGCTTCCTTCTCCGACAAATTGTCAAGGAGGCTGTTTAGACGTTCCACTTCTTCAAGATCCAAAATATCATCTTTTGAAGAATCCGGGATTTCATCATCTTTTACTGTGAGAGGTCGGACTGTTCCATCGGTCAGATAAAAATCTTTACAAAGATTGTAGACAATGCGGAACAAATACATTTTAAGGCTGTCAAGATTGATGTTAGAAGTGTCTGCTACTAAAATTCTTTTGACAGCTTCGTGCACAATATCTTCAGCATCCGACTTACTGCCAATTCTTATCGTGGCAAATCGGACAAGGTAATCGAGGTTTGCCTCAATAACCTTATCTAATATCCTCCTTGTTAGTATGTTATGCTGTTCCTTCACTATTTTGCATCTTAGTCTTTCTATAATAAAGACAGAGTATTGCTGAATTCGACGAGATTCAAGTGTTAAAAAATGAAAAAATTGGAGAACTTTCAATAATCGAATCTTCAAACTAAAGAAATTTTACCTCCATAATGGGATGGTACGTACGTTTCCTAAGAATCGCGAACTGGCGCGTCAGCTCCATTATCATGGCATGACACGCAACCAGAGTATCGGTTAGTAAGAGAATTTTTTACATGTCACTACTTTTCTAAAAGGCCTGACTAACATTCTCCTCATTAATTTCCCGATATCTTTATTTCCCCCGGACATACTTTAAATCCGGTTCTGATATAGCTTGCGGAGGGCAGATGGATCTCTTTACGGGCGATGTGGGGACTAAGGAGACGATACTTAAGAAAGTACTTGAATTATTTAGGAATGAAAGCTATAATGGAAACACAGACGGAACCGGGGTTGCACTCAGCACGGGCGGAAAGTAACCGGCAGACGGCACAGACGGCGCCATGGGATCTGCCGCAGTAGCTACTCGCAGTTAGGATGGCTCGGGCGCGCACGAGCATATTCCTTCACCTCCGACAGACCGGCTGACGCGCACGGCAGAGATGCATTCAAAGCCGATATTGAGATGGGTGCTTACCCGATATTGAGATGGGTACTTACCCGATATTGAGATGGGTGCTTACCCGATATTTAGATGGGTACTTAGCCGATATTGAGATGGGTGCTTACCCGATATTGAGATGGTTGCTTAGCCGATATTGAGATGCAGGGGATTGGGGTAGAGAAGTTTTGGTTAACGGATTCCCCGATTTTTCCGACAAAAAGGACAAAATCGGGGGATTAGTAATTTGTGGCTGTTGGCGAAAATGAGTAATTTTGCGGTTCAGAGTGTGTTTACCTCCGGAATTGGGGGCAAAAATAACTCAAACTCGCTGAAATGGAGAAAGAGATAGAAATCGATGGCCAAAAGCTGCATTATGATGAGACGGGAGATCCTGCGGGAAAACCCATTGTGCTGATGCATGGCTATGGCTGCAATATATCAACGGTGAGATCGATAGCGGCATGCCTTGAAGATGGTATGCACGTCTACAGCCTTGACCTTCCCGGACATGGGAAGAGCCCGGAGCCACCCGAACCATGGGGTGTGGAGGAATACACCCGTTTGGTGGAGAAGTTTATCGAGAAAGAGAAACTTACAAAACCGGCCTTGATCGGGCATTCCTTCGGAGGGAGGCTTGCTATCCTGTTGTCGTCGCGCAATAATACTGGGAAAGTTGTGCTGGTGGATGCCGCCGGTGTTGTCAACCCTCGACCCTCGAAGACCCGTCTTCGCACACGGGTCTATAAACTGATAAAGAAATCAGCTCCCCTCTTCGGGAAGAACTTGGGCGGCAAGATCATAAATTGGGCGCAAGGCTACTTCGGATCAGCCGATTATAAGAATTCCACTCCGATGATGAGGGCAGTGATGAGCAAACACGTCAACACCGATTTGCGTCACGTCATGCCGTCGATAAAGGCACCTACCCTGCTGATCTGGGGAGAGCAGGATACCGCCACTCCCCTCTCCGACGCCAAGGCTATGGAAAAACTCATTCCTGATGCGGGACTTGTGAGCTTCGCCGGTTGCGGCCACTATTCTTTCCTTGACAATCCGGGAGGATTCAGAGCCGTAGTCCGACAATTTTTCAAAGATGAACTGAATCGGGAAAAGAACTGAATCGGAAAAAGAGAAAGAACTTCCCGGAAAAAGAATTAACCCACTGATAAGTATTAAACAGCAATGACAGCATATTACATCATCATCATGGTTGTCGCAGCAATCTATATGCTCGTATGTTTCAAGTATGACATACAGATGCTGCAACAGAACAGCTATCGTCCTGAACGATTCTGGCGCTGGCTGAAGCCCAATATTCTTGATACGCGAAGCCTCATAGCAGTGGCACTCGTGATGCTTCTTTGTGCTCCGACACTTCTTGCACCCGCCATGGCATCGCTTATCACTGCCATAGTGTTTGCAGTGCTGACAATCATGATGCTGCGCAAGAAATATAAGAAACCTCTGGTATTCACTCCGAGGGTAAAAAGGATATTCGGTGTGTCTGCGGCAATAGGACTCGGGATTTCAGTAGCGTCAGCCATCTGTCTTTGGAACACTAATCCGCAGTATGGGTTATACTCCGGACCGGCTATTGCCTTGGCCATCATGACTCTCATCTGCGTCTTCCCATGGGTGCCCGTGCTTGGAGCTCTGTATTTACTTATGCCGGTGGAGAAGAAAATCAACGACCGCTATCGCAACGAGGCTGTAAGCATCCTTCGTTCGATGCCTGATCTGAAGGTCGTAGGCATTACAGGTTCTTATGGCAAGACAAGCACTAAGCATTATCTGGAGAGGATTCTTTCAGAGAAGTACGACGTGCTGATGACTCCCGGAAGCTACAACACGCCGATGGGTGTGATACGCACAGTGCGTGAGATGATGAAGCCATATCATCAGGTGTTCATCTGCGAGATGGGAGCCAAGCAGAATGGAGACATCAAGGAGATATGCGACATGGTGGATCCACAGATAGGCATCATCACGGCAGTGGGACCGATGCACTTGGAATCTTTCAAGAGCATGGAGAACGTTCAGGCCACAAAGTTTGAGCTTGCCGATGCCCTTCCCTCCGATGGATTGGCTGTGGTCAACAATGATTTCGAGTATTGTGCCTCACGCAAGGTTGAGAACACTGAATGCCAACGCTATGGAGTGAGCAACCCCAAAGGCTGTACGCTCTGGGCAGAGGAGATAGAGTATACGCCTGAAGGGACGCGATTCACAGTAAAGAGTCATGACGGGCTTGAGATGACACTCTTCACCCGCCTTGTGGGAGAATGCAATATTTCTAATCTGTTAGGTGCCATTGCTGTCGCGCTCCGTCTTGGCGTCTCCGAGGATCAGATCCGCAAGGCTGTGGGCCACATTGAACAAGTGGAGCATCGTCTTAACATGAAGCAGACTCCAGGCGGAGTGACCATCATCGACGACGCATTCAATTCCAATCCCTCCGGGGCAAGGATGGCGGTTGACGTTCTGAGTCATTTCAAGGAGCGTGGGAAGCGTATTATAGTCACTCCCGGCATGATCGAACTTGGCGACAAGCAGTATGAGCTTAATAAAGAATTGGGCAAGCATATCGGCAAAAATGTCGACATAGCCATTGTGGTGGGCCAATATAACCGTGAGGCCTTGAGTTCCGGAATACGCGAGGGAGGCCTGAAGGGAGAAGCCTTGCATGAAGTATCCAGCTTTGCGGAGGCCCAACAGGTGCTATCCCGCATTCTGGCGAAGGGCGACACTGTGCTTTACGAGAATGACCTCCCGGATACATTTAAGTAGGAATCAGGCAATTCGCTTCGCGCACCCCGGCTAAAGCCGGGGACCGGAAAGAGAGGCGGATCGGGATTTAAGCTTGGACTCGGAATGGAGCTTGGAAGCGGGATTTAGGCTTCGGCTCGGAACGGAGCTTGGAAGCGGGATTTCGGTTTTGACTCGGAATGGAGCTTGGAAGCGGGATTTAGGCTTCGGCTCGGAACGGAGCTTGGAAGCGGGAGTGGAATTGGATTTTTTTGAATTAGGATAAAAAGCTTTTATGATAATATCTTCAATAAATTCTTTCGGGCGTTATTGCCTCTTTATGGCGCAAGTGTTCCGAATGCCGGATAAATGGAAGGTGTTTTTCCAACGTCTCATTTTTGAGATCAGTAAGTTGGGAGTGGATTCAATACCTCTCGTGATTATTATCTCCATCTTTATCGGAGCGGTTATCACCATACAGATGACGATCAATATCGTGAGTCCGATGATACCTTCTTACTCCACCGGTCTTGCAACGCGTGAGATCCTGCTTCTGGAGTTCTCCTCCACCATGATGTCGCTTATCTTGGCAGGCAAGGTGGGGAGCAACATCGCTTCGGAGATAGGCACCATGAGAGTGACTGAACAGATCGATGCGCTCGACATCATGGGCATCAAAAGTGCAAACTTCATAGTTTTGCCCAAGGTGATTGGGTTCATACTCTTTGTGCCTGTGCTTTGTGTGCTTTCGATGTTCATGGGACTCGTGGGAGGCTGGCTGGTATCAGAGTTCACAGATATGATTTCAGTGGAGGACTATAATTACGGCATTCAGTCCTTCTTCAACGAATGGTATGTCTGGTATGGAATCATAAAAACAGTGATTTTCGGATTCATCATCACGAGTGTGGCAGCCTATTATGGCTATTATGTCAAGGGGGGCGCGCTTGAAGTGGGCAAGGCGAGCACCAACGCTGTGGTCTCGAGTTCAATCCTCATCCTCCTTGCCGACGTTATTCTCACAAAAATCCTTCTGCAATGATAGAGGCTAAACATGTATCAAAATGGTTTGACGGCCAGCGAGTCCTATATGACATCTCGGCCACTTTCGACACCGGTAAGACCAACCTTATCATCGGACAGAGCGGTTCGGGAAAGACGGTATTCATCAAATGCCTGATAGGATTGCTTACTCCCGAGGAAGGAGAGATCCTTTATGACGGTCGCAAATTCCGTGCACTCAACGCTCAGCAGAAGCGTGCGCTGCGTATGGAGATAGGTATGCTTTTTCAGGGTTCTGCACTCTTTGATAATGAGACGGTGCTGGGCAATGTGATGTTTCCGCTCAAGATGTTCAGCAAGTTGAGTGCAAAAGAACAGCTTGAGAGGGCTCGCTTTTGTATCCATCGCGTTGGCCTTGAAAAGGCCGATGACAAGTATCCTTCGGAGATTTCGGGAGGTATGCAGAAACGTGTGGCCATAGCCAGGGCCATAGCCCTAAACCCCAAATACCTCTTTTGCGACGAACCAAATTCCGGTCTTGACCCGAAGACTTCCATCCTTATCGATGAACTCTTGAGCGACATTACCCATGAATATGGGATCACTACAATCATCAATACCCATGACATGAACTCTGTGCTTGGAATCGGTGAGAAAATCATCTTCATCAATAAAGGACATATGGACTGGGAGGGCGACGACCGCACTATCTTCCGGAGCACAAGTAAGTCGCTGAATGATTTTGTGTTCGCCTCCAAGCTATTCCAGGAAGTGAAACTCTTCCTCGAGCGGGAGTATGAGTCAGAGGAAGGAAAAAAGTAAGAAAGTTAGTTATTTTTAACTTATTGAATTGCAAGTTTTACATGGCTAAAGCGAAAACAAATCAGATTGGAGCGCGCATTGTGGCGTTTGTGGCAGTGTTTTGCATCCTGGCTTCTTTAGCTGTAGTCCGCAACGGATCGCTTTTTGGGAAAGAGGCGCACTCATTTTTCGTTTCCGGGGAGGAAAACGCCGGGGCAAAGACCGACAGTGTTGCTTCCATCATAATGGAAGGGAATCAAGAGATAATCAATACTACAGAGTTGGGAAAGGATATCTCGGGATATGCCGGCCCCGTACCGTTGGAAATCTACGTCACGGATGGAAAAATCGATTCCATCGTAGCTCTTGAGAACTCCGAGACTCCAAAATTCTTCTCCCGGCTGCAATCGGGTGGCCTTACCCAGGCTTGGAATGGCAAGACCCTTGAGGAAGCTATGTCTATGGATGTGGATGCTGTCACAGGTGCCACTTTTTCATCGAATGCCTACATAGCGAATGTAAGGGCGGGAGCCGCATATGCCGAAGGGAGGAAAGCTAAATCGAAATCACCCGTCTCGGCGGCAGCCATCGCAGCATTGGTTGTGATTGTGGCCGGAGCCGTGCTGCCACTTTTCATTAAGAAACCGGCATATAGATTTGTCCAGCAGCTGCTTAACGTCGGTGTGCTCGGTTTCTGGGCCGGTACGTTCATCGATTATGCCATGATGTTCAACTTCTTTTCATCGGCTCCGCGAATGACATTGAGTTTCTTCGTAACCCTCATTCTGCTCATCATAGGGCTCATCTACCCTATCTTCAACAGGCCGAATTTCTATTGTACATGGATCTGTCCTTTCGGTTCGTTGCAGGATCTGGCTGGAAAAGTATGTAAGAAGAAATGGAGGATGTCGGCAAAGCTTGTTAAGGCTCTTGACAACTTCCGGCAATTACTTTGGGTGGTACTCCTTGCACTCCTTTACATTGGTTGGGGAGCGAGCTGGGTGGATTATGAGATATTCACAGGCTTCATCGTTGAGTCTGCCTCATGGGTTGTCATGGCAGTTGGCGGTCTGTTCATTCTGCTATCCCTCTTCGTCACCCGTCCTTTCTGCCGATTTGTCTGCCCCACCGGTTCAATCCTGAAACAAGCCTAAGCATAAAAAATCAGAATAGAAAAAATACAGATTATGAAAAGTTATCATTGGATAATACTTCTTCTTGCCGTAGCACTTGTTGTCGTCTCAGTTAGGTTAGGAGCTTATTCTTCGGCAAAGGACTCTGAAACTGAGCAGAAGAGTTCATCGGATGCGGCATTGGAATGCATCATGACTCGTGCGAGTGTGCGCAGCTATACCGACAAGCAGGTTGACGACAGTCTCATCAACAAGGTACTCCGGGCAGGCATGGCAGCTCCCACAGCCGCCAATCAGCAGCCCTGGCAGTTTGTGGTAGTGACGGATCAGAATCTCAAGGACTCCATAACCGCTGCATTTGAATACTCAAAGATGGTGGCACACTGCAGTTTTGCTGTGGTGGTCTGTGGCGACATGGACAATCTTTTCAAGGGAGACTCTCCAGAAGGAGGATATTGGGAACAGGATTGCTCAGCTGCATCTGAGAATATGCTTTTGGCAGCTCATGCCCTCGGTTTGGGAGGAGTATGGTGTGGAGTATATCCCATCAAGGAACGCATTCAGACACTTCGGGGTATTCTTAAACTGCCCGACAATCTGATGCCCCTGAACATTATGGCCTTCGGTTATCCGGCCCAGAACCCGACTCCCAAAGACAAATGGGTTCCCTCCAAAGTGCATTACAACGCCTTCTGATTTTTTACAACAACGACGCCTGATGAAATAATAAGGTTGCACTCCTCCCTTTCTTGGGGGAATGCAACCTTTATTCTTGAAGTATGGCAAGAATCTCCTGAAGGGAATAATGATTTTCGCTTGAGAACAGTAAAGGGAAAAGGGATCTGCCAGAAGGTAAGGAAGAGCTCTCTTCAATTGCAGGATTTCCGTACAGTCCATTCTCATAAGAAGAAGGGGTAAGCAGCAGACCGGCTCTTTTCAAAATCTCAATTCCATTCGGGCTATAGGCCAAAACGAGAGATATGCCCTTCTCATCAAATATATCAGAATGGAATTTACGCAATTTCCAGAAGTCGGCCAAAGTAATGTCAGAGTTAGATTTTCCGCACTTATCCGGACAATAATAACACGATGGTCGTAGATCGAAGTTCTTTAGAAAGATCTGAATGTAGGGATTTTCATCTAATGGTTGAAAGAATGGGGCATGGGAATCCACAGCAAGACCAAATCTTCTCCACCCTATTCTTTTATCTCGGAATGATACGCCAGTAATATCATTCTTATGAATTTTTTGACGGGTGGCAATTTCAAGTAGATGACGCCGCCATACGGCGGGTCCCGGAACACCATGACACACCATATCCACAGTGATCAGGGAAGAACCATAATCTTTTCTGAGAAACAGACGAAGAGCGGCATTCTGACAAGGTGTACCTGAAAACAACACCTTGCGACCCTCCTTTAAGAAGTCGGAGGCAACGGTAAATGAATTTCCTATTCTACTCTGCACATACTTTGATCCTTGAAAATCTTTGAGACCTTCAAGACAGTCCGTATGATCATGAACAACGTTAAATTCCTTGTCAAATTTTGCACCGAACACAACTCCCCCATCGTTTATGACCTGAGTCGCAATAGCTGTGAAGGCACCTCCTGAAGAGGAGACCATCCTTACCTTGTCATCCGGATTCTTTGCCGCGAATACTTTTAGAGGGTGACGGGGAGCGTCCTGATTCAAAACAGGACAAACCTTATTGCAAAGATTACATCCTATGCATTTGTCCTTATCAGTAGCAGGGTAAAGGAATCCAAGCTCATCTTCATAAAGGGAAATACATTTTACGGGGCAAATCTCTGAACAAGCACCACATCCCACACAATCCTTTTTGGCACGAATCTCTATCATGGATCAGATGTATTAATCCTCACATAAATCGATTTACGACCCAAAATTTATTTGATTCGGAACCAGTAGCCGAGGGTGGCGGCTACTGTCATCTGGTTGGAGGCGCTGAAAGTATCACGACGGGCGGAGGGGAAGATATTGCCCAGGCCATAGTAAAAACGGAATTCCAAGGCTATGGAATTACGGCGGTTGATATTGTATTCTGCACCAAGACCGGCAGTGATTCCGTAGTCAAATTTCTGTGATACTGGAGTTGACATCTGTTCAAGAGTGCGGTAGCGCGTCGGGAAGTCAGGGAGCGAGGGGATATCGGCGGGATTGAAATTGGCAGACGTGGATTCTCCAAGCCGCAATGAGAATTCCGGACCGACATTAAAGAAAAATCTTCCTCGGCGTCCGAAATATATATGCGCGAGAATGGGGAGGGAAAGGTAGTCGATGTTACGCTGATAAGAATACTGGGGAGCATCCTCGAAGCTTTCCTTCCACCCGCGTCCTGTATAATTCAGCTCCGCAATCAGGCCGAAATGAGCTTCCTCCACGTAGCGGAACGTGATGCCGGCCACTCCTCCGAAGGCCATGGACTGCGGCACAGAAGGATTGAAGAAGACTCGCGACATATCCGCGCCACCCTTCACTCCGAACGAGACATTCGAACTGTAGTGGGTTTGCGAAGCGCCAGGCAGAGCACTCACGCACACTAAGAGCAGCAATGCAAAAACAGCTGACAGGCGTTGATACTTCATCTTATTCTAATATGGAGCCTTATTTCAGAGTAATCTTATCCACTCCTATTCCCGGCAGGAATTTAAGAATGTAGCAAGTGGGATTGACAAAGCCACTCCAGTTGCTTACGCGACGCAGGTTGATGTCGGTCTGGAGCGCTCGGCTCGGCGGGAAGGGACGGTTGGGATCGCCTGAGGTGGCTGCCACACCGGGAATAAAATAAGAGGCTACGTCATAACCCGTCACCGAATACATAGGGAAACTCTTTACCGGGGCGTGGCCGAACATCTCCGTGAAATCATTCTGGAAAGTGCGTCCGGCAGATGACTCGGAGTCGTAATAGAAACGCGAGGGAATGAAAACGTCGGCTTCTGCGAATTTATCACCATGGCTGCCGGCAAGTGTAATCCATGAAGGGCGTCCCATGAGGGAGATTGAAGAAAGAGGAGCCGACGTGCGGGCTGAAGCCACAGCGTTCACCACCGGAAGGATGTCGTCGCGCTTCTGGGCATAGCTATATACGAGATAGTTTCCCCCATCGGTGAAATCAAAATCATTGAGTTCAGCAGGCGTAAGTTCGAAATGCATGTTTCCCGACAGTGCAGCCACAACAGCCTCCCCTATAGCATCATTCTCATCCTGTTCACCCACCGTTATAAGAGTATAACCTGAATAATTGGAAGCAACGTAATCCGCCACTTCATCATTAAAGAGGACTGATGGAGGCAGGAGCTGAATGATTGAGGGATTGTCTTCGTATAGTTCATTCTTGACATCGAAGACATTCACTATCTCCACCTTATTTTCATTGCCATAGTCGGCAAGGAAGGCGGGGAAATTGCGGTCGGCGGTAGTGAGGAGCAACTGGGGCTCAAACTCATCGAGAAGATCGATAACAGCATTAGTGGCCGAGCGACCATCAATAACCTTGAAGTTTATTTTGTACGGAGCGCTCTTCAGCCTATCGAGGGCGAGCAGCACACCGCGGGAGAACTCAAGGTCACGCTTGGAACTTGGGTCATCCATGAGGAGCGCCACATTCACTTCGGCAAGACGTTCGGTATCCGGAAGTCTGTGGATTGAATCATAGAGCTGTTCGCGTCCTTCGGCTGTGGACTCACGTGGGTCAGCCTCCTTCGTCTCACGTTCTACCTGCACTGTCTCAACTTTAGGCACTGCTATCACCTCATCCTTCTTTGGAGATACGTTGGAATTCGCCTGACGCAGAGTCTCCTCGTCAACGCCGGTATTACGAGATATGTCGCTCCACGTCTCATTTTTCTTTACCTTATAATTATCTACCGAAGCCACTTTTTCTTCCTCAACCACCTCAGTACGGAGCTGGCGGGAAGCAGAGTTAACGGCTACCCTCACAGTGGAGCCGGCCTTGAAATTGCTTTCCGAAACGCCGGGGTTGGCCTTGAGTATATCCTCAACCGTAGTGTTGAATTGACGCGCAAGGCTGAAAAGCGTATCGCCACTCTTCACTTCGTAATAGAGATAAGACCGTCCTTCGGCAAGCGCCTGCGGGTTCTGGCGTATTATAATGGTCTCGCCCGCCTTTATACCATATTTGGCAGAAGGATGGCTGGCATATATGGCCTCAAGAGGAAGATTATAGAGCCGAGAGATACTGTAGACAGTCTCCCCCTTCTTTACAATATGCGTCACAGGTTCTATAGGGAGATCAGAAATATTGACAGGTTCACCTCCGGAAGGCTCGCGCACCACAACGACATTGCCCGTTGGGTAATAAAGAAGCGCACCCTTCTCCAGATGAGCCACAGTGTTGGGGTTAAGGCTTACCAATTCCTCGACATCCCAGCCGAACTCCTTAGCAATCCCATAAATGGATTCGCCCTTCTTTACTTCATAGCAATAATATTCCTTGCCGAGAATCTCCACCTTTGGAAGATAAGGCTCGGCAATAGCGGCAGCGGCAAAAGCCAGCGAAGCGAGAGATATATAGACGTAACGCTTTTTCATTTCAACTCTATTATCCTGCAAATTTAATCTTTATTTATAACTTGCTGAGGGTTAGTTAATTGTGGAGATATTTTGAGGTTTGGGTAACATAAGGGTGACAAAATGTGTAAATTTTGTGGAGGCGTTGCCTTGGGATCTCGGGGGTGATGATGTTGGGTGATTTCATTGGTTTGGGTTTTATTTGTTATCTTTGCATGTGCTTTGGCGGGCGTGGCCCGACCAATGCCGCAGGTCTTTTAATCCTTTTTAATTATGAATGCTTTCAGACGTTTCTTCATCCGCTGGTATTACCGCCGCTTGTTCCGTAAGCTTTTCTGGTACTATGCAGCCAAAAACAAGTCTTCCTATCAAGCGCTTGAGGAAGCGAAATTCGCTTTCGTGTGGTTCACTGGGGATGAGTGGGAGGAGTGGCTGTTTTAGGGGGACGTTTCGGTCTCTTTGAGTTTAAAATTACTTTCAAGATTATGAATGCTTTCAGACGTTTCTTCATCCGCTGGTATTACCGCCGGATCTTCCACAAGCTTTACTGGCATTTCCTCAATCGGGGCATTTCCTCCTCCTCAGCTGCTTACGAGGCTATGGAGGCTTTTCTCTGTCTCAGTCCCTATCGCTGGGAGGAACTGTTCCCGGAGTATCGTGAGGATGTGCCTGTGCGTCGCGAGAATGAGTGACGGCTATCTTTTAGGGGTTTTGATGTGCATGACTTGGGATGCTTTTTTAAATTCCTTGTCGTATCTGTATAGCCATCCCTCTCGGTAGCTTAACATCTGGGAGGAAAGCTTTATGACTATGTTGGCGGCATAGAAGATGCGTTCCACAGATACGCCTTCGGGTATCTCGTAGTGTTCGTCGACGTAGTCGGCCAGATATTTCTCGGAAGGATTGTAGATCTCAAAGTGGCTGCATGTGAGCCATGCTACTGACTCCGCCTCAAATTCTTTAGCCTGATGGCTTATCGTGGAGTGCCACAACAGTGATTGTGACACTCCGCTCGGCAATTTCATGTGACCGCAGAATATATGTCCCAATTCGTGGCAAATGGAGGCGAATGTCTCTCCCACATCTGCATTGGAATTATAGTGGATGCCATACATGGCAGGCCAGAAAAACTGTCCTCTTTTCCCTGATACGCATACCTGTATGTGCGAATCTTTCTTTTCATCAAGAACCCTTACTTCTGCTGCCTTCTGGGATCCTACATGATAAGGTTCGACAGCTATACCGTAATATCCTATGTTTTCGATGAGTGTGTCGAGTTGTCTGTAAGGAATCGGACCTCGGGTGCGGTATGGCGCGCTGAGGTATTCCACGATTTCATCGTCAGTTCTCTCGAATAGGCTCGGTTGCTTTGTTTGAGCCGGCACGGTGTCGGACACGTCGTAAACGAACTCGACAGGGCCGAATGGACGCAAGATTACAATGGGGCGGGCGTGCCTGCGTATATCCCTTCCATGCGCTTTCCAATCTTCGGGGCTCAGCACATACCGGCTGCCCGGCCGCTGCTGGAGCACAAGGAACGCATTGTAGGGTGACAGGTTCTTAAAACCGGAGATGTAGCGGAGCAGTTCGGCATAGGTCTTGCTTTGCCTATACTCGCTCACCATGCTGTAGAGCTTGTCGAGCTGCGACATTGTCTCTGCTTTTCCTAATGCTTGATTCTTCATTTCCTTCCTTTTTGTTCTGGACTTGCGGTCCGGCGTTCGGTCATTTGGGCTGTTGTCGACTTCATCGGATTTCGGAGGAGATTATGCGGATGGCTTTGTAAAGGCCTCGGAGATCTGCGAGTGCGACCGTCATTTCTCCATAGTCCTTGTTGTCTGAACTGAACAGGATGTAATTGTCAGTATTGAGGGCATTGCGCGCGATGCGTTTGACAACAATATATTCCTTAAAGACGGCCACAACTACTCCCTCGGCATAGTGCCATGAACTTTTGGGAATTTTCTTTGCAAGAATCAAGGATCGAGCGGAGATGGTTGGGAACATTGAGTCTCCCTCCACCTCAAAGATCCTGAGAGCCTTTACCTCGTTGCGTTCATTATTACGAGGCACTATCGGATACTTCTCAATTTCATCGTAGCCTCCTCCCGTCATGCTCTCAATAAAGGAAGCAGTGGCGGATATGGGGATGTAGTCTACCATAATAATCTCATCGTCCAGACTATTGACAGAATACGTCCCTCCAATCAATTTTGCATTGCTTGGGTTCTTAAGCATAGTTCCCTCGCCCGTCTTGAGCCATTCCATATTGAGCTCAGGATAAGAACTTGCAATTTTTCCAAAGGTCTTTGGATAACTTTTGGATGAAAGCCTACTTGCGGTTCCACCACTTATACCGCATTGTTTTTCAAACACTTGAGCAGGAATATCCAAATATTGAATAAATTCGAGTAATCTGTCTGCTATTGTCATAATTGTTAACGATTGTTAAACTTCCAAAGTAAATTTGGAAGTTTTGGAAGTTGATACTAACTTTGCAGCCGTAAAGTTACAAACAATCATTCAGATATGCAAGATAAGAAGGACTCCGGAAGGGCTTTGAGGGGCGCGTGGATGCTCGACACCTCCTGTCTGCGCCTGCATTGGGCGGGGGAGATGCCGGCTCCGAAGGCAACCCTGCGGGAGCGGGTATGGATGGCGTGGCTCTTTCTGAAGGAGGCGCGCGGGGTTCAGAACCTGATGAAGCGGTTGGCGAAGGCTACGGCTTTTGTCTTGAAGCCGGGACAGGTGGTCTCGTCGGGGAATCCGTATGAGACTGTGGGCCTGAGTCTGGAGGAGGAGTGGACCGGGACGCGCCCTTCACCTGCGACAGACCGGCTGACGCATTTGGACGCGATGAATCGCGTCCCTACTAACGCCTAACGCCTAAAATTACTGCTTCCCGGCCTTTCCTCCCGTTTATCTTTGTCACATGCTGAACTCCTCAAACTCCTTCCTCATTTTTTCCTGCTGCTCCTTCATCCTCTTCAGGAATTTTTCAGGATCGCGCATCCCCTCCACACATTCGCGCATCAGGGCATAATACTTAGCCTCGATTTGCGCCTCTTTGGGAGTGCCCTTGGCCTGCTTCCGCTCCTTATTGAGGTCGGAGAGATCCTTTGAGTAATAGTCATACACCTGATAGCGGCCATACCGCTCCGAATTGTAGAGGAAGTCGATCTTTTCGGCATACTCCAGTATGCCCTCATCTTTAGCGTTCTCATACTTCCTTTCAAGATGGCGGGTCTCATCGGCCTCCTCCTTGAACTTGAAGAACTCATTCTGAAGCTTGCGGTTGGCCGTTCGCTCGTCGCCCTCCTTCAACACACGGTTGAGAAACGGCGTATTGCGCCACTCGAAGTCTCTCTTCCCGAATTTAGTCTCATAAGACTTCTTAATCTTCATAGGGAAGGAGAAGATACCACCGAGATAACCATTCAGCATATATTCAATAATAGCAGGGTTGAGGTCAATTTTACCTCGGTCGGAAACGTCATCTCTTGTTGTCTCATTGAGCCAGCGGGTGAAATTGACGAGATCCTGATCAGTGTTGCTGATGGCCTTCTCCCATTGCGGGTCATACTCATTGGAGGTATTCTCCCGATAGATGGGCATTCCGGTCCAGCTCTTGTTCATCCATGCCTCCACAAGTGGCTTGGCGATAGTCGGGATGAAAGGATGCAGGCCGCCGCCACCCTCCATCATATCGAGAGGGAGAATCTGGCTGAACTGTGAAGCCATATGTCGTGTCAGCTCTGCATCGCTGTAACGCTCATTGCCACTCATTACTCCGTAGGCAAGTTCTCCCATGCCATAGAGAGCACGGTATTCTATCGGAAGCGGCCAAGTTATCCATTTGTTGCCTGCCCATACACAGAGATTACTGCGGCGAACGTATTCGGGAAGATTGTAGTAGGCGTTCTTGTCATCATCATCATCCCCGTCGTCGCCTCCGAAGATTGCTCTGATTATATTTTTCAGGAACTGATTGAGCATAGGGACGCAGAATCCAAACCCGAACAGCAGGGCTGCCCCGGGGATTGCCTTGGCGGGATTCCGCTTTATGCCTCGCATGTAGTTGGTCAGACCTTGCACCGAAGCATTCCAGAATGCAAATGCTCCTCGTCCAAACCAACTGATGGATGATCCCACCTTGCCCAACCACGTCTGATTGGCCGCTGTAAAGAAACGGCCACCGGCCCCTTTCTTATTGAAATTGACACTGATCTCCTTCGCGTCATAGATGGCGCGGTCGATGGTGCGTCCCATCTCACGCGAAGTCATGTAGGCCGCGAAACGTGCGCAATTCTCCACGGCACGGTTCATCATCTCCATGGCATTCCCCAAGGCTGCCAATTCGGCCCTCACTATATTGCCGTGCTTCCGCAGTTCGGCCTCGATGGTGCGCTTGTAACGCTCTATGTCTTTAATGGCGGTGTAGCCAGTCTCGCCTCCATTGAGCATAAACTCCTTGAAAGCCTTATGTATGGGGTTGGTGTCATCAAGTTTGTTGGTGCCACCTTTTTCCCAGTGGTAGAAGAGTGCCATCAGCCGGGCAGGATTGAGCTTGGCGACATTCTTATGGAAAGCCATGGCATAGCGGGGGTTCTCCTTGACCCATACCTGAGTGTTGGAATAGACCATGTCGCGGAGGAAGTTGGAGACCACGAAGTCAGGATTCCTCGTAGTGTAGGCAGAAGAGAGGAGTCGGTTGATGCGGGTGCCGACACTGGCGAACCAATCGCCCGCGCCCTGAACCTTAGTGTCAGGATTCGTGAGGCCGTTGAGAGCCTGCGCTGCCCGCGGATTGCCGTTGACGGTCAGCACGTAGGTTGTGCCTCCGCGATGCACCATCACCTGATGCTCCCTGAGCTGCTCCTTGCGCACACGGTAAGGGATGTTGCGCGCATCACGCCCCTTCTTATAGCGTGTGGGGTCGCTGGCTGCAAGACCCTCCATCTTCGCCTCAAACTTCGCGATCTCCGCCTCCACCTCAGCCGGCGACATGTCTGGCTCGAGGTCAGCGAAGACAGCCTTCCATTCGCCCGAGACGGCATCCTTCTCCAGCCATATCTGATTGACACTGACAAGATCCGAAGGGTGGCCCAGCACGAAATTGAGGAACCTCTGCTTCATGATGTTGCGGTTGCCCTGGCGGATGGCATCATCAGCCATCTTCGCGATGAAGGCTATCGGGTCGTCAGCCTTCGAGCGGCGCCCCTTGGCCGGCTTGAAGACATTGCCCTCGCGCAGCGGGCCGTCGGCAGTGGTGAGATAGCCATACTGCTCGTCGGCAGTGGTCTCATCCCAGCCGCGGAGCGGGATATAGAACTGATACATGGAGAGCACGTCGTTGTAGGTCTTCTCGCTGATCATGCCGCTCGTATAGATCTTGGTCAGAGTGGCCTGAGTGGCCGCCTTGACATCGCTCCAAAGGGCACTGAGCAGACGCGGGTCGGCAGCGTTCTCATACTGATCCACCATCTCGCGCGCCTTATCCTCCGCGTCCTTCCAGTCCTTGATGCCCGTCAGATCCGTAAGGCCAGCGAAGTCGCGGTCCGTCTTGCGGCCTTCGGCAGCCGCCTTCGCGCGCATGTAGTCATTACGCTCTAAGCCATGCTTTGCCATCATATAGTCAGTGAGGATTCGGCGTTCGCGCGCGTCAGTGCCGCACAGCTCACGGACAGACTCCAGCAGCGGCTGCATGAAAGTGGTGAAGTAGGCGTGCTGCTCCGCGTTGTTGGTGCTGCTCATTCGGTTCTCGTAGAGATAGGCATTCTCGAAGCCCGCCACCTCCTCAATGCGGAAATCCCTGCGCGCCTCTTTCTTTCCTTCCGTCACTATCGACTCATAGAGGGTCTTGAGACCGAGCATCGAATCCTGCATCGCCTCGCGGAACTGCCAGCTGCCGCGCGCAAGCATGCGCTCATACACATCGCTGACCGTCACGCGGTCGCGGGCCGTGAAATCCCCGTCGCGGAAAAGAATTTCCTCATCCAGTTTTGGATTCTCAAAATCTTTGACTATCTTTGTTGTCTCATTCAGATCCAGGCCGATTCGTTCAGACTCCACGGTATTAGTAGTCCGTTGACTGTCGATTATCGACTGGATCTTTTCTTTTCCATCTATTCGGATTGCCTTTCCATCCTGAATCCATTTAAGCCACTCAGCATTATCCTTCGGGAATAAGCCGGAAATACTGTTTATCTCTATGTCACCAGCCTTATAATTGAGAGTCACTCCTACAAGGAAGTGTTTTCCACCATCCGTCAGGTCAATTATCAGATTACGCATATTTGACCTGCTGTATTCAAATATTGCAAGTGGCTTCTGAATAGCCTCAACAAGATTTTTCAGACTTGAAGCACTGAATTTATGTCTCTCCATAGCAGCCTTCTTCTTTAGAAGAGACTGTCTCATTGAGATTGCAAGATTAGGGAAACCTGCACTCAATAGATACTTTGAAGGCATTCCCAGTTCAAATCTGAATGTATTATCCAGTTCTCCTTTCTCAAATTTTTCTAAGTCCTCATTAAAGGAATCATTAATTTCAGAAATATTTTCAGATTCCGAAACTCTTGAGGAATAGTCTCCTCGCTCTCCTCGCTCCGCATAGTTGCCGACCTGCCACTCGGCTTCACGGGCAGTGCGCTCGGCAAGGCCGAGGAAGGAGGAGTAGGCTCCGGGCTCCTTCAGGTTCTTGTAGCTCATCCAGAGCACATAGCGGAGCTCATTGTCGGTAAGCTCCATGTTGAGCGAGAAGCCGCACCCGCGCAGGAAGTCAAGGAAAAGCTTCTTTATCTGATACCACCAACCGGAATTGTGGTTCTCCAGATCCGTGTTCTCGGCAAGGGCAGCGAGATATTCCTCAGTGGCTACGCGGCGGTTCCAGCCGTTGCGCGAGGCAAGCAAGGCAATCCTGTCCCTTATTTCACCCGAAGCCTTCTCATAGACGGCATCGAGGAAGGCATCGAAACGATCCCCGAAAAGCTTGCGCAGTCCGTAGTGGCCCACAGCCTCATGCAGGATAGTCTGCTCCACGTCCAGAGCCGAGACGTGGTTGCCCAGGATGATGTGTATCTTGCCCGTGCGCGTGTCATACCAACCCTTGGACTGCCGCTTCCGCTCGAAGAGCTGCTTCAGCCGCCCTCTCAGCGTGCGGGGCTTGCGTCCGCGCGCGTCGCGCTCCTCCGCCGGGTCAGGCAGTGAATCGGCATCGTCATAAATCTCGATGTCAAGACCAAGCTGGCCGGCCAGGGAGCGTGCGCGCTCCGCCATGCGGCGGCGTTCGCGCCGGGCGTAGACCTGCTCCTGCTTCTTCGTTCGCAGCGACTCGCCCCAGGCCTTGCTCCAAGGGTCGTTCTCAAACGAGACTTCATGGTCAGACTTCGGGCCGCTCCCCTTGCGCTGGCGGATGCCCGGGTCGGAATAAGACTCCTTTCCCTCCCAGGCTATCTTCCCCTGATCGAGAGCGGAAGTGTATTCAAGGTGTTCAATGTCATAGATTCCCTCAATGGTCATCACGTCCATTACCTTGAGTTCATCCCCGCTCTTCTTCTTGATGGCTTCAGTGAGCGCGGAGGCCTCCTCCATTGAAATCCAGACGTTGCCGTAGGGGATCACACTTGAGGCTCCATAGCGGACAGCCATCCTGACCATCTCCTCCGTCATCGCGTCCATATCCTCGCCGTAGCTCATATATGGGGTGTGGAGATTGCCGATCACGCGGTTATCACGCGAAAGGAGCAGATAGCTGATCTTCAAACCATTGCCGAGGCGTCTGCCTGCCACGAAGCTGGCCACCTGACTCGCCCCCCTCACTTGCCTGAGCGACTCCACATCCCGGCCTTCAGCCGTGCGCTCCTGCCGGTTCTGACGCAGGGCGCTGTAGTGCCGTTCTGCACGGTTATTGACAGGATCCGCCTGGTGCTTCTCATAATGGCCTGAAGCGTTGAATACAGAATATCTGCCCGAAGTCACGTCGATGATGATGCTTTCGGCAAGCTTATCGCCGAGCATCCCTTCCAACGACTTTACAACCTTCTGGTCCTGGATACTCGGAGTCAGAGAACCCGAGGGATGATTGTGGATGAAATAGACCTTGTCGGCGCCGTAGGCATCAATGGCACCGCGCAAGGCTGTCATATCGATCGTAGAGTACGAGGCTCCACCCATTCCGAGATGCACGATAAGCGGCTCGCCATCCTTGACGAGCACGGCAAACGTATTCTCAATCGAATAGTCCTCAAGGCAGCGGAAGAGAAAGGCCACATCATCGAGGCTCTCTATCCTTTCCGCTCCGGTGAACCCGAACTCCTGTGTCTCGGTGAATTTCCTCTCCACGTAGCAGAACTCACCCGGGGCAAGCGGGCGGAGAGGAGCCGGCTGGCGGGTCGCAGCCTTCTTCTTCCCTTCCGAAGTGGAGTCTTCCGTGGCGGTCGCTGTTGTCGAGAAAGTGATTTTCTCTCCTCCGGCTGTGATGAGTTCCGACTTGCCGGAAGAGTCAGGCCCGATCTCAAACTCAGAGTCAGCCTCAATCTTGATGGGCCAGGCCTTGCTCAGGGTCAGCTCGGCAAACACGCGTCGGGCCATGTCGGTGGCCATCTGCTCGGCATCGCTCTGCTGGTTGCCCTCCTCAAGGTAATAAAGCTGGAGATGATTGCGAAGCTCCTCACGCGCATCGAGCACTTCGCCCCGCATTCGATCCATCAGGGCTTCGGCAATTTCAGGCTTCAGGCGCGCAAGGTGAGAATAATCCTGAATAAGATCATAAGCTCTGTCGAGGAACTCATCAATGCGGCGGTTGGCCTCATCGGCACGGCGTTCACTCTCAGAAAGCTCCTTGGCCTGCTCCGCATCCGGCTGAGTCGCTTCCTGCTCCTCGCTTTCATCCAGAAGGTCAAAGAGACTCGGATTCGACACGCGCACCCGTCCCTGCGGCCTCTCCGGCGCCTCATCCATATTGTCAAAGAGGCCCGGAGAGATCACCTGCCGGTAGCGGCCACGGGATTCCTCGATCAGTCCTTCTGTTCCTTCGGCTTCTCCTGCTCGGGAGGTGTCGGAGGATTGCGGCGTTTGTCGTAGAGTTCCGGATGTAGGAAAAAGCACTTCGCCATCACTTCCGGGTCTGGATCCGCTTCCGTTTTTTTCAATTCTTCGTGAATCGGTCTCAACTCCTGAAACAGTTTGTTCCAGTGTTCCTTCGAATCTATTGTGTCTATTATGATCTTCTTTGGCATCTCTTAATTTATTTATACCCTTGTACCCGTAAAGACGGAATAAGAGTGAATTATAATATTCTAATTCCTGTCCTGTGAAAAATTTAGATAATCTAATCAAACGCCAAGAAGCCCCAAAAGCCTCCTCTAAGGCAATTGCAAAAAGTTCTTCATCAATCTGCCAAGGGCTATAAGATTTTTTCAAATCTTCCAAACCTCGTCTGTACGTACCTCCATCATATGGATCGTTGAGCAAGGCCTCCCGGAAGGATCTGAGAAATCTTTTCAGTGTGACAGGATTGTTATCCCTTTCTTGATCACACAGGTGATGGACATTCTCATGATGAATCGTTCTGAGAATATTGTTTCTTGCAGTTCTGCTCGCAAAGATATATATTTTTTTGGTAACCGGGTCAAAAAAACCAATGGCCTTCTCCTCCAACTTCTGTTTTTCCTCCTCATCGGCCTTAAAGTTTTCTATCTCATTGACGGAATTGATTATCTGGATGTCGGCACTCGGGTAAGTGTCAAGATAATCCTCCACATTGCGAGCCTCTTCCTCAGTCAGCTTCTCGAGACCAACGGCCATGCCGCGCTCTTCTTCGTTCAGCTCATACCGGTGCTCGGCATGGAGCGGAGCGGCAGTGTATGCGGCATAGGCAGCGGGGTCGAAGTTGTTAAGTATAGTCTCGATTGCGGAGTTGAGCACATCGTAGGCAGAAGTGGCACCTTCGCCAGAGTCGAGCACGTCGATGCCGAAGAGTTTCTTGATGCCGTTGACGAGCTGCCGCCAGAGCCGCTTCGCCTTGAGGGCGGCACGGAACGCCGGATTCGCCATCTCGGCCAGCATCTCATACTCATCCGTAAGCCCGTAGAAAGCATTGTCGCGCAACTTGCTTCCGGCCTGAAGCTGCGCGCGGAAGCTGTCATTGTTGATGGCCTTGAACACCTGCTCAATGTCGCGGCAGGCGTCGGCAATCGGCCCCATCTCGGCGCGCTCCTGCTCAGAGGCGTTCTTATACTTGGAGAGAGCCCAGCACGTGACGGCATGGATCGTCTCATGAAGGATTGTCTGCGCCTTCTCAGCATCCGTAAACCGTATGGAGTTGAAATTATCGGCATTAAGCTCAATCTCATTGCGTCCCGGCACATAATGCGCCATTACGTTGTGGCTGCTGAAATTCCTTCCTGAAGATAGCTTGAACTTGAGCCCTTCAATTTTAGAGGCCACGTCAAAGACTCTCGCCGCCAAAGCATCGATCTCCACATTGCCACTGTCGAGCGTCCGGAAGAGATCCTGGAACTCCGCGGCATTCATATCCTTCTTTATCTGATTCTCCACCTTCCCCTCGGCAATGTTGGAAAGCTGGGTGGTCGTCTTGCCCGTGACAGCCTCAATCACCTTGCAGATATTCTTCAGGAAGTCACGGACTTCAGGAAGCTTCTTTGCAGGAATATCTCCTCTGTAGTAAGCCTCAAATTCCTCCTCAGACATCTCAAGCAAAGACTGGGTGGCAGCCCAACGCTTGGCAATATCCTCAAGCTCGCTACGGCTTGCAAGGTCAGCAAAATTGACATTTAATCCTGCGTAGCGAGTATACATCTGATCAGGACTCTTGGGGAGAAGATATTTGGTAGTTCGTATTGTCACACCATGGCGAGTCATATAGACTTCCTTTGAGGACTGGCCGAGCACCTTAAAACTCTTGACGAGCGAAGACTCCCTGAAGAAATGCAGCAGAGGCTTCGTGCGCTTGATGATCTTAGCAATGGGATCGATCTCACGCCGGGGCACCTCACTGTCGCGGAGGTTGGCGAGCGACTGCTCGGCGCCGGCACCCGCCTCGGCTTTCTCAATCTCCTTGAAGCTGTTGGCGAGTCCGTCGGCGATGGTCTTGTCTTCGGATACGTCGATGACAACCACGCTTGTCTCCTGCCCGAAGATGTCGGCAGGGAGGTCAGTGACGCTGCGCAGGGCACAATTGAGAGGCCTATGGTTTTTCTCAAGGGTTGAGATTAAACCGTTAACTCCCTTCAGGTCGGCAGTCGGCACTATCGCCACTACTCGTCCGGAATCTTCGGTATGCTGAATTGCCTTACGGATGTCAAGCCAAGAGCGGTGTGCTTTAGAAGGGCCGTTCTTGATAACGCCGCTCTTAGTCTTGATGATGACAACATCGGCTTTGTTGCGTGTTGAGAACTCAGTGCCTTCCTCCTCTTCGGTGCGGAAATTCTCACCGAGAATCTTTCGGCCGCCTCCCCCCATTAGGGCAGCGAGGCGTGCAAGCTTTCCGCTCTCCGTTTCAAGTGCAATCAGCTTGCTGCTGGCCGGAACATACCGGGCAGCCCAACCCTCCCCGGCGTAAGGCACAAGGACAGTCTCGCCTCTCTGAATGCCCGCCCACTCCATCATCTTGAGGCCGAGGGGGTCAGGGATGGAGCGATCGTCGTAGGGGAGATCCTGCTCCGCATCGCGCCATTCCATCCAGTTGGTCATGGCATGGTCGAAGCCAGTGGCCGTCTGGGTCTGGCGGGAATCTATCATCTTTCCACCCTTACCCTGCTCAGCGGAGACCGGCATCGGCGTAGAGCCAAGCACGCCACGCGTGATACTGTCGCGCAGACCACGCGAGCGGCTGCCCATCGCAAGATTCTCCGAAGTCTGGCTTCGGCCATTGATCTTCATGGCGAAATCGTAGAGTTCGCGGTCGATGCCGAGGAGCGGATATTCAAAGATAGCGTCACTCTGATTGCCGACACGATAGATGCGGCCCTCCGCCTGAATGAACTCAATAGGACTCTGCGGCAGAGCGAGGGAGAGCATGACACGCTGGTGCTTGCCATCAGTGTCATGAAGGGAAATGCCCTCCTTACCGCTCTGCACCTGCACCACAATTACATCCTGTCCCGAGTCGGCAAGGTTGAAGTTGTCAACTGCGGCCTGTTTCTCGCTTGCAGTCTGATCACCGTTGAAGATGCCAACCTGCTTACTCTTCAGGCGAGGCTGCTTAGGGAGCTTCTTACCAGCCTTTGAGGCCTTTTCGCAAGCCTCCTCCCATTTCTTCATTTCGGCCTCATACTCAGCGAGTTCCTCTTTACTGACAAACTCACGCAAGATCCTGTCCTGCGGATAGGTGTAGTCAAGCTTGGCCTCCCATTCAAGCAGGTCGGAATATTTCATAGCGAAATTCATGGCAGCCGCCTTGACAATGCCAGACTTAGAAGCCAAAGCTTCCTCGAGACCTTTAAGGAAAGGGCAGTGGATTTCCTGAGTGGATGCTTTGCGACGATGGAAGACAACGACCTTTCGCCCGAGCTTCACATGCTCGCGAATGCGGTCAATAATGAATCCAGTCTTGATAATTTCCCAGAATGCCGTGGCGTAGTTATAGTTGAGGAGAGTCTTCTTGAAGGCATCGGCAAGCGGACCTTTCACGATCTCGCTCATCGCCTGATTGACCCTCTTCGCCATCGGCATATCAAATTTCGGGAAACTGCGGGAATAATCGAAGGCAGAGTCAAGCATGCGCCCAGACATGGTCTGCAATTCATCCTGAAGATGATTGCTGAATGCAATCTCCTGCTCCTCCGCTCCTGCCGGGTCGGCAATCTTATCCTCCGTCAGGCGCACCATATCGCCACTCTTATTGAACTTGTGGCTCTTGTCAAAATTCTCACTCAGGAAGTCGTTCTTGCGGTCTCTTCGCGATTTTCCTTCTTTACCTTCAGGATAACTGAAGATGTAGCCTTCGGCATAGTCGAGTGAGGAGGGTGTATTGAAGGGAGTCGCACTCAGAAATACAGTCTTCGTCTTCCGTGAGATCTCTTCTGCACGCTGACGTTTTCCTTCATCGGCGAGGGCTGCCTCTACTTGTTGGTCTATCTCGTCTGAAATCCGCTTCTCTTCCTCGGCGAAGTCAAGGATGTCTCTTTCGAGTTGCTCCATGCTGGTGTAGCCACACTGCTGGATGAAATCACGTTGCGCATCGGTCAGCAAAGACGCGGGAGTGTTGAGAAGCTCACGAAGTTTTGTAAGTTTTTTTATTTCATCCCTCAAGCGCCGTCGAGTCTTGCCGATCTCGCTATTCTCCATCTCACGTTCTATGACAGCCTGCGCATCACGCGCGGCAATCATATGGTGCATCTCGGCGGTGCTTCCGGATTGGCCCTCCTGATTCTCCATCAGCTTATGGCTCTCGTCGTAGATGATGAGGTCGAACTCATCTTCAAGCAGGGCATAGTTCTGGCGGAGGTTGGCGTATTGTGTCACAACTACTCCCTCACCCTTGCTTGTGGTGTCGGCAAGCTGCTTGGCCTCAATGCCGAGGTTGGAGGCATCCTTAATCCAGTCGGAAATCTTGGTGTCGTTGACCGTGACGATAAGCACCCTTCCTTTTCCTTGCTTGAGGAATCGCTTCACGATACCGAGGCCGGTGTAGGTCTTGCCCGTGCCGGTGCCGTTGGTGAACATATAGCCCTTTCCGTAGCCATGCTCGCGGTCGGCGTGCTCCGCGCTGAACATCTGGCGTTCGGCTTTCTCCACATCCTCATGCTGAGCGGGAAGCAGGAAGGGGAGCGTCTCGCGGATATTGTCAAGGTTTCCGATCTCCACCTCAATCTCCTCGGCGGCGGCCTGAGCCTTGCGTTTCTCAGCGATGCTCATCTGAGCAAGGCGGCGCAGTTCCTCAACCTCAAGCTGGGCAGCCCATTCGCTGATCTTCTTGCGCTCACCGCGGTAGGTATATTTCATATCCCACGCGGAGCGGATGAATTCGGCAATCTGCTTGTCGCTTAGGTCAGTGTGCTCAGTCAGCAGCGGTTCGAGATTACGGTGCATCTCGGCACGCCATTTTGCGAATTTGTAAATGCCACGGAACACAAGGCCGCAAGCCAGCTGACCCGTGGCTCCAAGGAATCTGACGGCATTGACACCGAGTCCGGCAATAATTGAGGTTACATCGTTAAGGCGTCCCGGCTTCGTCATGCCGGGATTCTTGAGAATGTCAGAAAGAGTAGAGAGCGCATCGTCCACCATCGACTGGCCCACATCCCCAAGTTTGTCGGTGAGGCCGACCGGAGCTTTCGCCGAATCGCCCTGCTGACTTACTCCTTGGGTCTGAGAAGTCCCTGCTCCATCAGTTCGAGAATCGCTTCGGCTGCCTTTCTTTCCTCGGGGCTTGCGTACATTACCTCCGCGGCTGCCAGTGCGGCGGCCTCCTGCGCTGTCTGCGGAGCCGGCAGCATCTGTCCCTGGAGAGGGTGTCTCTCCCTCCACGCCTGAATCGCTCTGTGTTCCAGGAAGAGTCCCGCCACTTCGCGGACCATCCTGCCCGCTCTCTCCGCTTCCGGATACATCTGCCGGGCTGTCCGTTCGATCCACGCCTCCAGGCTTGCTTCCTTCTCCTCCCGCTGGCTGCCCGTCAGTCTGAGCATCGGGGCCAGCCAACTGTGAGGAGTCTGCATCGAGGCTATCTGCGCCTCTATTGTTTCTGGTATTCCTAACATATTCCTTTACTAATCTATAACTCATTTGCGCCCACGTGTCGCGGTCTCCATTGAGATAGTCGCGTACGCTGTCTATCACGTTCTGGTCGATTCCGACAGACTTGGCCTCCTCCGACTCTATGTCGATGGCATCAAGATCGGCAAGGGTAAGCTCAAATTCCGCGGCGTGCGCGTCAGCCGGTTTGTCAGGGGTGACGGTGCCGTCCCCGTGCGTGTCTTGTGCGTCTACTTGGGCTGGGCCTGGAGCCACTGCTGGAGCTCCTGCTCCACTGTCGGCTGGCCGTGTTCCTTTCTTACCTTGTTTTCGGCCTCCAGGGTTGCGAGATCCTCCTTGCTGCCCTGTTTGGCCCGCTTGAGGATCGACGTCCAGTGGATCACTTCCATTCTTTCCATCATTTTTGTCTGTGTTTGGTGGGTTATCGGTTGGGTTGTCGCTCTTGTCTTGGTCGCTCTGCTGGGCTTGCTCCTCTCTCTCCTCGAGGGCTACGGAGGCGTCGGCCTGCACAGGCTTGTAGTCGAGGTCGAGCACCTTCTTGACGGCGGCGGCAAGCGTGCGCTCTTCGGCGGGGGTCTCGTCGAGCTTACCGAAGAGGTCCTCTTCCTCTATGCCCTGAATGAAGTCGAACATATCGTTGAAATGCTTCTTCAGAGAGTTCTGCTTCTGAGTTCGGAAGAGGGAAGCGAGAGCGAATGCAAAGTTACTATATTTTTTTGAAGGAAGGATAAGTTCGCCCGTCACTTGGTCGAATTCCGTCTGTGCGCCCCATCCTTCGGCAGCTCGGCGCGCCTCTTCGTAGGTTCGAGACTTGGCGAAGCGTTGGTCGGCCTGCATCATGCGGTCGAAGAGGATGATGGCTTTGTGAAGTTCGCCCATCATGCGTTCGCTCTGCGGCGAGTTATAGTCTCGCCAAGCAGTGGCAAGAATGGCTTTCTGGGCAGCTGCCGGGAGCTGCACGAAAGAAGACCTGACGGCAGCCGGGGCATTGCGGAAGAGAGCATTCTCCACGATGCTGCGCAGATCCTCGCGTCCCGCTTCGGTCAGACGGCCTGCGCTGATGGCCGTCTGCGCCTGAGTGTTGTTGACAATGCCGAGGCTGTTGAGCCATTTGAGCACCTCCACGCCGTTGGCGCCGATCACATCGGCAAGCGTAGCATCCTCATCGGCCTCCTCCATCAGGCGGCGGAAGAACTGTGCCATGAGGCCCTGCGAGTCGAGTTGCTCGAGGGTCTGGGAGGTCTCGATGCGGCGTTGGCCGCCCGACTCTATGTCGGTTGAGACTTTCTGCCCGAGGCGGATTGCCTCCTCATCGGAGACATCGAGCATTCGGACGAGCACCGGATTCTTCATTCCTTCCACTTGCTCGCGGGTGAGGCCAAACTGGTTGGCATTGTCAGCGAGCCAAGCGCGGTAAGCGTCCGAACGGCCGGGCACTGTGTCATACATGAGGCGAAGGGCGGCAGAGCGGTTGTTGCCCTGAATCACTTCACCTCGGGCGTTGACCACCGGAGCGCCGCTGTAGGCATTGAGGCCGACGGCCACCTTCTCCGGTTCGAGTCCGTTTGCGATCTTCTCCTCCTTGAGGATAGACTCATGGTCGGTGCGTGCCTTAGGCTGCGCCTCGTCGATGAAGAAGAGGGGATTGACCTGCCCCTGCATGTGAGAGGGCTGAAGCTCCTCGGCCTCGATGAGCACATAGCGGCCCTGCGGGGAGTCGGAGTCGGAGAAATCCACCGCCGTCTCCTTTCCCTCCACAGGCGTGAGCGGCTGCTGACGGCTGACGATGTCGGCCCCGTTGCGCCGCCATCCGCGCGCACGCGCATCGGCGGGAAGATCCTCCGCCATCTCCGGCACATCGACAAGCGAGGCGTCAGCTGCGGCAGTCGTGGCCTTACCGGGGGCCGGAGTCTGCTCGGGTGCTGACTCTTCGGGTGCGGCTTCTTCGGGCTGAGCCTCTTCGGGGACGACAGCGGCGGGGGGAGCCGGAGTGTCGGTGATGATTTGGGGAGCGTCTTCCTCCTTGCGGGAGTTTTCGTATTCAGCGAGCATCGCCTCCCAGTGGGCGAGCTGCGCATGGACCTGCGCGAGCACTTCGCGGGCTGCCTCACGCTTGGCCTTATACTCAGAGCGGCTGCCGGTGGTGGGGATATTGTCGTAAGCTTTCTGAGCTTTCTTCACATCCTTCGCAAGCTGCCTGACGCGTCCTCGGGCATAATGCTCAGCCTCGGCCTCGTCGTAGGAATCCTCCACAAGAGCCTGCCATGCCGTTTTGGGGTCGACAGCCTCAAAGATGGGTTCGCCCTCATCATCGCGCGGAATCTGCTCCAATGCCGAGGGCGTGGCAGCAGGCCCGGCCTCCGGGGCTTCAACTGAAGTTTCCAGGGCAGTCCCAGCCGTGCCGCCCTGGTTCTGTGTAGCAGCTTCAGCTGCGCCCTCAGCTGGATCTTCCGTGTTTGCTGCCGTGCTTCCGTCATTAGATTCGGGAGTCACGCCCTGCCGTCGGGCTTTCTCCTCGCGGTAGGCTTTATTCTGTCCCCAATAGTAGCCATCCACAAACCAGCCGGTCTCCTCTATCTTGCGGTCGAGTTCCTCGTCAGAGAGTTCGCCGGCTTCGGCCTTCGCCTCCTGATAGCCCTGCTGGGTCTGCTGCTCGTCATAGGCCGAAAATTCCTCTGCGGAGGGCAACTCCGCCGGAGCGGACTCATCTTCTCCAGACTCCGGAGCGGACTCCGAAGAAGACTCCGCAGAAGATTCGGGGGCAGTATGCGGATCAGAAGGAGTCTCCTCGCTACTCTCCTCTCTCTCCTCTGTGAACTTCAACACAGGATGCTCCACATAAAGCGTGCCATCCTCCCAGCTGATAGCCTCCATTCCGAGGCCGAACGGCTCGAGGAAGGGAAGCAGACGGGATTCCACTTCACGCTGCTTTGCCTCATCGCGTACCACAACACGACTGACGGCACCGGGTCGGTAGCCCGTCAATCCCAGCGCATTCTCCTTCGCCATCATGTTGACCCTGACGCGCTGCGTCACGAGTCGGCCATCCTCATCATACTGCAATTCATAGCCATGCTTGAGCTGATTGGCAAGATTGCGGAGGCCGTCGGTGCTTACGGAGGTGTGTTCCGTCAGTTCATGACCGGCGGGCAGAAGTCCGCGGGCAGTCTGCATCATGTCGCGGAAGGTCTCGCGGCTTCCCGAAGTGTTCTGAAATTTGGCACTCCAGCGGTTGGTGGGGCGTCCGTCGCTGTCATACTCCACAAAGTAACCGACATATGTATTCTCATCGACGGCCACGAGCACCAGCGCATCGTTGCCCTCGGCATCGCGATAGAGCATTCCCTGCGCTCCAGCCTTGCCTACTTCAAAGCGCACGGCAGTCAGTTCGTTGCGGAAATAAGGATGGGTGTAGGTTTCAGGAAGGAGATCCTTATTGCGCGCGGGGTTCTCCAGACTCGCTTTCTCCTGCTCGCGACGGCGCTCCTCCTGCTCGAGGGCACGCTGGCGTTCCCTGTCGACCCTTTCCGTCTCGCGGCGCGTCTCCTGCTCGTCGGCGACACGCTTGCGTTCGGCCTCCTCAATCTTGGCACGCAGATCGGCTTCGCTGAGCGTCTGGGTGCTTCCGTCGGGCAGTTCTATCAGGAAGCTGCCCTCCACGGGATTTCCTTCGGCATCGAGAGCGGGACCCAGAAGCTTGACCGACATGAGGTTTCCGTCCCAATCGAGGAAAGAATACTCGGTGCCGGCAGTCAGTTCCGTCTCGCCGTCAATCTCGGCAGCGGCAGCCGAGGCCGCCTCCTGCCGGATGCGCTCGCGCGCCTCCTCCTTCAGGGACTCCGGGTCAAGCTGCTCAGCCTCGACACTGGCAATTTCCGAGATGTCGATGTAGCCAGCCTTGCCCGTCTCATTGTCGCGATAGAGGATGTCTCCCTTTGAGGCATCCTTATCGATGGAGCCGTCGTCGAGGAGGACGATCTCGCCGTCGATGATCGAGACCTGCCGTCCATCCTGAAGTGTGGCCGTCTGGATCTTGCCCGTCTGCCTGTTGACACGGCTATCAATCTCGGCATCGCTCTGGGCGATGCGCGAGTCGATGTCGTCGCGCACGCCCTGGATCATGCCCTGATAGGCCTGCTTGGCGTTGAGATAGTCGAGGGCAATCTGCCGGCCTTCCTCATCCTGAATATAGTCAAGAAGGGTGAGGGCATCGTCGGAATCGAGCACATCATTTACAATATCCTCCGACAGGGCACCGACGGCTTTTTCTCGAGCCAACTCCAGACGGCGCTTGGCGTCGGCACGTGCCTGAGGATCAACAGTGTCGGCACCATCCATGAAATTTTCCTCAGCCTGCTGCTGCGCCGGGGTCATGGTGCCTTCAGCTGTGGCCTTGGCAATGGCAATGTCGACTCCGCGGGCAGCCATGAGAGCCTGGGCGTATTTGAGGATAGCCTCGCGCATCTCCTTCGTCTTGGCGTAGGAATCCATAAGGTCGCGCACCTTCTGATTGAGTTCGCGCTCGCTGGCCGAATCAATCTCATCGCGGATGGCTTCCCACTCATCGGCAAAACGCCAGCTGCCGAGTCTGTCGGCCCGGCGGAGCTGCCGGCCATAGTGCGCACGGCTCGCCGGATAGCCGATAGTCTTGACAGCCGACATGAAACCGCCGAAGAGTCCCACGCCGAGAACGATGTCGATCTGATGTTCGGCATCGGTGAGGTTGGAGAGTTGCTTGTCGCCGACAATGAGGGAGTTGAGCACGATACCCGCCTCCTCTTCAAGCACCTCGCCGACAGTGCCGTGCCATTGGGCCTTCTTCTCCAGATTGCCGAGAGCCTTGCCCCAAGCGGAGGTGGAGATCTTGTTGGCGAAGGTGCTGACGGCATCGACAACACTACCGAGACCTACCGCCTTCGCCCCTTTGCTTATTCCGCTTCCCAAAGCACCGGCCAATACACCGAAGTGCTCGCCGAGCATCTCGGTGTAGTTCTCGATGGTGGCCGCCCCTCCTGCCTTTGCTATGGCCTTCGCCCAGTTGTGTTCGCCACCAAAGCCGGTGATGTGCTGCTCATCGTCAAACTGCGGAGAGCCCATGTAGCGGTTCATCGCATCGGCTGCCGTGGCGGGAGCCTGAAGCGTGCCGGCGAGGAATGCGGAGGAACCGATTTCGCCTAAAGTAGTCCTGACAGCTTTGCCCCCTACATATTTTATCTTATTCCATGTGCCCGACCGAATGGCGGCACTTCCGAGTTTTCTTATAAAGCCATTGCCAAATTTCCTGGCCCAAGCCTTACCTAATCCGGACGTAGGGTTCATCATCATCTGGATCATGAAGGGAACCATCTCCACGGTGGTGACGGCAGCCGTGTATCCGTGAGGCGTCTTAAGGTTCTGATCAGCCTCGATGTTGAGCATGGCCGCGTAGGCGAGGTTCATCTCCGATCGGGAAAGGGGAATGCCGTTGCGGCATTTCTTATCAATCTCCATCAACCGGGAGGCCACTCCCAGACTCTCCATACCTCCGACGTAGAGGTCAACATCTGTCAGCGTGTCGAGTGCTCCCTGCTTCAGGTTTTTGGCATTGTTGCTCCAATCGAAAACACCGTTCCACATTCCTTCGCTCCGCTTCAGCTTGGAGGCGTCGATACGCTTGAGGGTTTTGGCGAGGAGATAGTTTTCGGCCTTCAGGTTCTTCGCCTCGTCATTGTCGACAACGGCATCGGCCGCTCCTTCATAACCCAAAATAGAGAAAGCCGTGAGATGGGCGATGTTTTCAAAGAATCCTCTCTCAGAATCCCATTTGAAGAAACCGCCCACCTTGTCGGCAACTTTCTTGTCGGCGGCATACTGCGCCTCGCGGTTGATCTCAATGCGGTCAAGGATCTCCTGCTTGCGAACATCGTAATGGTCGTCGGGATTGAGTTTATTGGCCTTCATGCGTTCCTTGAAAGCCTTCTGCCGTTTCTCCTGACGATGCTGAAGGCGTGCGCCGATGGCAAGACGTTCGTATCTGTCGGCTTCGATGGGGTCAGTGGTCAACGCACCGTTGGGGAGCAACCACTCAGCCTTCATCTTGCCGCTCACGGGGTCAAACTTTACACCGTAGATCTGAGGAGACTGAGTGGAGATTTCCACCCCCCCTGATCCTCCATCGCCTACGATCTCATCAGAGCTGCTTCCGCCTCCGCCTATGCCGAGCAATGGCCGGTAGATGCCTCTCATGCGTGCTTCCTGTTCGGCTAATCGTATCCTTTTTCGGCCTTCGGGTGTGCTCGCTTCCTGAAGACGTTTGAAGCGTTCGCGCGTCTCTTTCATTTCGTCAAAGAACTGCTGAGTGCCGGCCAGAGTCTCCAGAAACTCATCCTCAGCCGTTTTCGGAGTGGCGGAGGCCTCCGCAGTCTTGGGAGTCTCCTTCTTCGACGGCTTCACCTGTCCGGATTCCGTCATCCACTGATGTATCGGAGTTGCCTTAAAAGTCTCTATAATGTCGGCGGCCACCTTCGGCGCAGAGTTGGGTTTCGGCGACACCTTCTCCATCCTTGCCTTATTCTCCTTGTTGATTCCGGGAGTGGCCGTAGGAAGCTTCACGCCTGTCTTCTGAGCAAGCGTGTTGACCTTCGCCACCGCATCCTTGATGGTGGTCGGCTTCTGAGCTGGAGCCCCCGGTTTCGCTGCCGCACTTGCGGCAGTCTTTTTGCCGCCTGAGAAAAGAGAGCGACTGAACTTCTCGTAAGTGTCCGGAAGAGGATAACCAATTGCCTTAAGAGAATCATACATCTGCTTTCGGTGGTCATATCCTCCGTTGGGACCGGAAGTCATGTAGACTTCAAAATCCTTATAAGTATCATGCTTCGACACGCCATCTTGCGTAAGCGCATCATATAGTTCTTTCAGTGTTGCCATATTACCAACTTAATGAATCCCCTCCGTCGTAATTTGCTTTTGCTTGCTTTCTTTTGGCAGCCTCACGCTCTATTTCGGCACCGATTGTCTTTACGTCTTTCTTGACTGTGCGTTGCTTTCTTGGATTACCTAAGACGTCTTTCTCAGTAACTTCGATGTATGATGTCGTAACCCCATAATCTTTTGCAAGACGCATGACTGCGCGTTCATAGTCCTTATCATTGGCGAAGTGCATAGGCTCTTCGTCTTCAAGCTGTAAGGTCGGTCCGCTCTTTCCGCCTCCACTTCCTCCTTTCCGGTAATAGCTGGCTTTTGCATAGGAAGCGGCTGCACTGGCAACAGATGCACCCGCCGCCGCTCTTCGCTGAGAGATTCCAGCCTTTCTATATTCCTGATCAAGTCGCTCACTTTCCTCTGCGAATTGAGCCTTGATGCGCTCTTGCTCTTCTTTGAACTCAGCGGCAGTGATCTGATGCTGTATTAATTGCTCGTTGAGATATGCAAGTGCCTTTTCTCGTGCTTCACGCGCGTCTTCGCGTCGGTCGACTATCTTCTCGCGCTCCAGAGTGTGACGCCAGTTGCGGTCGTCGCGCTCGTTGGCATCGTCCATGGCGGCAGCCCGCAGGTAGCTCTCGTAGTAGGCCTGCCGCTTGGCCTCGCGTTCTTTGCGCAGCTTCTCCCACCGCTCTTTGGTCTGGGCTGACATCCCGCGGTTGGGGTCGTAGGCGTTGGGCGCGTATTGCGAAGTGAAGAAGAGGTTGGAGAATGCGCTTATGGCATCTCCGATTCCCGCCAGGATACCCTCGCGCTTCTCCTTCTTCTCACGGGCTTTGCGCTGTTCGTCGGTCTCGGGACGGTCGGGATACAGCTCCCTGAATAAATCGAGATAACTGCGCCGGGGCTCCTTGCGTTCGTTCATGGCGTGGGAGGGGGTGCTTCCGGGAGCCCCTACCATTTTTGCCGCATCCGTCTGGCCGCCCGTCAGATCCGGGACAGGCTTAAGGCCAGACTGTCCCCCCGGGGCTGCGTCAGCCGGTCTGTCGGAGGTGATGGTGTCGGCAAGAGTATTACCCTGCTCTCCAGCAGTCCTATCTCCCGAAAAGAAGGGTGTGGAAAGCTGAGGCATCTGCGGCCCCGGCTTGCTGATCCCTCCATCTAAAATTTGATCAAGTGTCGACATATGGATGAATCCGTTTTATATAAACTCCGCCATGTTAGCCCCGGCCTGCGTTACTCCCTGAGTGGCGGCGGCCACACCGGCAGCCTTCTGTCGCTCCATGTCGTTGAGCTGCGACTGCAACGCCTCATCCTTGGCCTGATACTGCGCCTCAATAGCATCCTTGCGCCTCTCGGCATTGACGGCAATGGCCGAGGCGGTGTCGGCCATGGCCCTGGCGTTGGCCGCCTTTGTGGCCGCCACACTCTCCTCAGTGCCACCCATGACGGGCTGAGCGGCCGCGGCCTGCTTATTGCGCTCGCGCATGGCCTCCTCGGTCTTGGTGATCATCTCATGTGCGGAGGCGCGCTGAGTGGCGTCTTCGTTATAATTGCGGTCATACCAATTCCTGTTGGCGGCCTGCTGCGCCTCGAGATTGGCCTTAACCTTCTTCATCGCCTTCGAGGCGGAGATTCCTCCGAATATCGAACCGATTGCGCCGACGCCCGCGCCGATCGCAGTGCCTAACATTCCCATTCTTCTTTTCTTTTCCTTTTTTATAAAGATATTACCAGAGTGCTAAGTTAGGGCGTTATCTTTGCATTGGTACTTTATCTTTAACCGCACTCATGGCACTTGGCAGAAAAACCGGCGGCCGACAACCCGGCACGCCCAACAAGAACAATCCCATCAAAGGCTATCTCAAGGAGCATTCGGAGGCTTATTTCGCAAAGCGCCTCCAACTCGACCACATTTCCGGGGGGCCACGCGAAATCCAGCGACCGCGCCTCACTCAGGATTCCGACGGCAATTTCCGCAAGGTTATCGACACAATCCCGCTGACCGACGAAAACGGTTTTCCGCTCACCCTCTCCGACTTTGAGGCCGATATGCTCTCGCTCGAACCTTCCGAAAGAGTGCAGGCCGAACTGCGCCTGCTCAAATTCCATCTTCCCGAGATGAAAGCCGTGGAGATGGATATGACCGTAGCCGATACCGAGCAGACCATCGAGCAACGCCTCGCCGCCCTCTCCGCCGAAGAGGAACCTCTGCTTCCCGACTCCTCAGAATAACCCTTCAGCTAAAGTCTACAGTCCTTTATATAATATAAGGAGAGAGGTGGAATTAGTATAAGCAGAGAGGAGGAACTGCAAATTTGCAGTTCCTCCTCTCTTTCCGTCCTGGTTCTGTGTAGCAGCTTCAGCTGCGCCCCGTGTCAATCACAAAATCCTCGGAATGTTATCAACCGCCTCCGCCTTCTTCGCATCCACAATCTTGGCATAGACCTGCGTCGTGGCAAGATCACGGTGGCCCAGCAGCTTGCTCACCGTATAGATGTCGGTGCCAAGCGTGAGCATCATCACCGCAAACGTATGGCGCGCGCAATGGAAAGTCAACACCTTGTCAATCCCCGCCGCCCTACTCCACTCCCGAAGCAACCGCTTCGTCCTCGTCGGAGTGGGAATCGACGGAAACACCCGCTCATCATCCCTGCGATCCTCCCGGCCCCCCAACAACTCCGCAGCCTGGCCGCTCAGGTCAAGATACTCCTGCCCGCCCGTCTTCTTCTGCCGGAACACAAGACGCGTCCTGCCGCCATTGTTCACAACCTCGCCCCACGTAAGCTTCTCTATATCCGAGCGGCGAAGACCCGTCAGACACGAGAAAAGGAAAGCCCGCTTCAACCCCTCATCCCCACACTCCGCCTTCGCCATACAGCGAACCTCCTCAATCGACAGATGCTGCCTGACCACCTCCTCCTTGGAAATACTACCCACACCAGGGAAAGGATCCTTATCAAGCACACCATCAGCCAGAGCCTGATGCACCATAGCCTTCAACTTAGAGAAATAAAGCCACTGCGTATTACGCTCCAGCGGAAGGCCACCACGGAAAGAGACCGCACTCCCCTCAAGATACTCCTTGAAACCCTTCACCCAAGCCGCCGTCACCCCAGACATCTTAAAAGAAGCATTCCCCTCATATACCTTCAGATGCTTCATCACATTTCTCCACACTACACACGTACCGTTCGGATTACGCTTCGCACGCTCCTCAATACATCGATCCATATAGTCAAACAAAAGCACACTGCTCCCCTTTCGCTTCCCCATGCCGAACCTACCCTGCTGCACCTCCACAATCCTCTGAGCCTTCACACTGTTGGCAAGCTCAAGCGTAGCCTTGTTCCTCAGCTTATCCTCCCGCGACTTCTCCGGGATCAGATAAAGCTTCAGAAACTCATACGATCTACGGCCATCGACATAGACAGCCAGATACAGAGAAACATTACCATTCCTCAGCACCTTACGCCGGAGTTTCACCGGCTCCTTAACGACACTATCCTTCATCACAAAAATCAAAAAAAATAAACAATCAGACACTGCGCCCGCGCATCCCCCGAGTACCAAACAGGCACCGCCGAGTACCAAACAAGTACCAAAGCCACACCCTACCCACGACACAGGCACGCCACATAACTCCCATCTTACTCAAATCATAAAACCATAATACACAACCACATAAAACCAAATTTCATAACACAGACCATCCAAAATATGTCATAAGACACACCCCTCCCCACCCACCCCACAATCATCCTGCAAATTTAGCAGTAAATCGGGAGATATGCAAGATTGGAAGGGATATTAAAAGTATTATGGAAAATATTGGAGAACGCCTTAAGAATTCAGAGTGAGGGCACACGGCCATACATCATGAATGTGCGGATGTAATAGGGAGTGTCGGTGCGGGAGATTACAACACCTTTGGATGTGGATGAGTGGATGAAATTGACGTCATCGAGCATTATTCCAACATGGGAAATCCGGTCAGGATCCTTTCCGGTAGCAAAAAAGACGAGGTCGCCAGGCTTTACTTCCTTCTCTTTTATGCGTTTGCAGAATTCAGCCTGTTTAGCAGAGTTGCGTGGGAGTTTGATGCCGGTGGCATCGAGATATACACTCATCACCATTCCGGAGCAATCTGCACCCTTTCCCCTCTCCTGGCCGGCATATTTATATGGAGTGCCCAGCCATGTCATGGATTCATCAACTATCTTCTTGCGTTTCTTATCGAGATGAGAGAAATCTGTGTGAAGGGCGGGAGGATTCTTTCCGTGTTTCTTCGGTTTGGGATGCGACGAGCAGGAGGAGCAAATGAGGATTAGGGCAGTAACAAGGAGTGAATAGAGGAATCTCATATGGCAAATAAGTAGACAAATAAGTAGACAAGGAGGCTGGAAAGTAAATAAGGAGTCCGGAAAGAATGGATTCTATTCCGGACTCCTTAAATCATTTCCGACCGGAAAAACCGGAGGAAGGGGTTTATCAGAGGATTTTAGCCACTTTCTCTTCAAGAGCAGCGAGATTTACGAGACCTACGCTACGCTCTACGAGAGCACCGTCCTTGAAGAAGAGGACAGTAGGGATATTGCGGACGCGGTTTTCACCGGCGATCTCATCATTCTCATCAATGTTGAGTTTGCCGATGATAACTTTGCCTTCATACTTCTCGGCGAGTTCTTCAACTACAGAACCAAGTTTGATACAGGGACCGCACCAAGTGGCCCAGAAGTCGATTACGACGGGTTTTCCGCTCTCGATTGCCTCGCGGGCAGTCTGGTCAGTGAACTGGATAGCCATTTCTTATAAAGATTTTAATGTTAATGATTTACGAGCATTAAAGCAGCAGCGATCGCATATCAATCCGCATGCTTTGGGTTTGAGAATGAGGAGAGCCCATCACTCTTGCACTCCCCTATCTTTCAAAATCCATGCCAAAATTAGGGATATTTTGATAATTCACCAAATTATCTCCCTAAAAAATAAAATCCAACTCCTGCTAACAATGGCGGAGTTTACAAAAAATGACCCATAACCGACGGCCTTTGGCCTACCCAAATTAGGGTAGTTATTTTTGGATAAGCACTTTGCGGGGGCTTGAGCCGTTGCAGCTTATGATATACATTCCATTCGGAAGTTCTGAAAGGTCTTTTCCGGAGACTCTGTAACCATTAAGACTGAAAATGGACTCTATTTCGGGAAGAGATTCAGGAACGGATCCCACATTGGTGGCGAAATCTTCATAATGGATATCCTCAAGCCAATCCGAGATAAGAGACTTGCAATTGGAAACTTCCGAAGAGCGAACCCACAGGGAGGGTTCAAGAAAATCGCCGGCTGGGATTAGACGTTTTGCATCAGCCACTACCCCGCTGATACCGGATGAATGACTTGAAACAATTACTCCGATTTTCTTCCCGGCCATCTTCGCTCCATTATTGAACAAGTAGGTCTGCAGCGGGGCAGCCATCTGGCTCCACCAAAGTGGAGCACCGATGATGATGGTGTCATACTCGTCAAGATTTACATCCACCGGGTCGATAGGCGGATAAGAGGAGGCATTATCAGGATTCTTTCGGATGTCTGCAATCAGGGCGCTACCGAGCGCATAGTTGTTGGCGGCATAATCGAGACCCTTCTCTGCCGGTTCGATTTCCACGACATCGCAGTCAATCTGAGATTTTAGTTCGTTGACGATTTTCTCCACATTGTTAGTGTAGCTGTAATAGATGGCCAGAGTCTTTGCACTCACGGCTCCTGACACGGCACTCATTGCCAGGAAGGTAAAGAGTAGTTTCTTCATATCCTTTTAGTTTAGTCCCTGAGATTAGTTTAGTCCCTGAGAATTATTGAGATCGAATTAAATTTTCCTTATGCTTAAGGGATTATTCTTTTGATTTACAATGCAAAATTACTTCGATACCTATTATAGGCAATACCCCAATTTCGGATATATGAACCAAGATTAAGGATTTTAATGATTTTGCTTAAAACCCATGCAATTCAAAGATCATCTCACACTTAAGAGTTCTTTCCAAAAGCGGATGGGGATTGATA
Source organism: uncultured Sangeribacter sp. (assembly GCA_964588625.1). Classification (GTDB taxonomy): domain Bacteria; phylum Bacteroidota; class Bacteroidia; order Bacteroidales; family Muribaculaceae; genus Lepagella. The sequence continues at coordinate 38,976 of CAZPQD010000004.1, forward strand.
TCAATATAGAGTCACGACGCAGGAGACATGGATTCTCCTGCGTCGCGATAATTAATGACAAGTGGTAGAAGTTATTTGGATTCTAATTTGCTGTATTGAGAATCGGTTACGGGTTCGAGCCATTCGTTGGAGGTGTCTTCACCGTCGAGTTCAAAGGCGAGATGGGAGAACCAGCTGTCGGCGGCTGCACCGTGCCAATGCTTCACGTTGGCAGGAATATGTATGACAGTGCCGGGAAGGATCTCTACAGCAGGTTTGCCTTCCTCCTGATACCATCCCCTGCCGGCAACTCCGACCAGCATCTGACCGCCTCCCTTGGTGGCCTTATGTATATGCCAGTTGTTTCGGCAACCGGGTTCGAAAGTGACGTTGAAAAACTTGACCTGCTCAGTAGAAATCGGGGCAAGATAACTCTGGCCCATAAAATATTTGGCATAGGCGTTGTTGGGTTCGCCGATAGGGAAAATCATCTCCTTCTGATGAGCAGCCTTAGCATCCTCCCCCTTTATGTCGTCATTCCACACCTCCTTTGCCAGACGGAAAGCAGCCCAAGCTTTCGGCCAACCGGCGTAAAAGGCAATATGAGTGATAATTTCAGCGGCTTCGGTGCGGGTGATACCGTTTTTCTTCGCTTCCTGAAGATGGAAAGTCAATGAGGAATCGGTGATGCCCTGAGAGATGAGGGAAGTGATGGTGACGAGACTGCGGTCGCGCAACGAAAGGAGGTCATTGCGGCTCCATACCTCGCCGAAAAGGATGTCGTCATTAAGACGGGCGAACTCCGGGGCAAAGTCGCCTAATTGATTGCGACCAGCTGTCTGAACTATTTTCTGTTGAGCCATAATACTTAGGGTTAAAGTCATGAGTAATGAAAGGATGCAGAGTCTTTTCATGCTTTATTGTGCTAATAGTCTAAGGAACGGAGCAAAGAACTCGCATGTCAGGAAGATAAGCGGGAGCGGAATTGGGTAGGACTTTCTCCTGCCACTCGCTTGAACATGCGGGAGAAGTGCTGGGGATATTGGAATCCTAAGTCGTAGGCAATGATGCTTACGTCATCATTGGTCGTTGCCAGTCGTTTTTTGGCAATTTCAATGACATGGAGAGAGATAAGCTCCTGCGGTGTCTTGCCAGTTTCTTTTTTCACCAGATCACCGAAGTAGCCCGGTGACAGATTCACTTTATCTGCAAAGTAACCTACCATAGGAAGTTCGGATACATTGCCCGAAGCGAAGTAGTTTTGAAGCTCAGTTTCAAACGCGTTCAGTAAGTCAGAGTTGACTTTTTTTCGTGTGATGAACTGACGCTCATAAAAACGGGTGAGATAATCGAGAAGCACCATTATATGGCTTGAAATAATCTCAGATGTGTGCTTATCGACAGGATGTTCAAGTTCAGTCTGGATTCTATCGAGACACTGCATGAAGAGACGGCGTTCCTCCGCGGAAAGATGCAATGCCTCACGCTGCGAGTAGTCGAAAAATGAATACTCTTTGATTTTGTCGGCAAGAGGTGTCTTATATATCAATTCCGGATGAAACATCAGTCCTATGACATCCGGAGCCAATTCTTCATTATCATAATCTACCGTCACGACCTGCCCCGGGGAAAAACTTACGACAGTTCCCTCCTGATAATCATAACGCTGGCGTCCGTACATAAGAGAGCATCTGGCATCATTCTTTAGGAAAAGAGCATAGACGCCATAGTCCATCACCAAATTATTCACAAACTTGGAGGCATGGTTGAGATTGATGACTGTCACCAGAGGATGTTTGGTTTCGAGGCCATACAATTTATTGTATGAGTCGATTGAGTCAAGTTTTACAGTATTGAGGTCTTTTTTCATGTTGCAAATTTACCACTTTCCAATGTGGATTCCTACTAAACCTTGATATTTGCTAGGAAATACCTTGATTTTGGGCTGACCGGGGATAAGGCATTGCCAACTAATGTCCGAAATCTCAGGAAGTTTGTTATATGGTATGAAATTCAATTAATTTATACCAATATGTGGAAAAGACTGATATACTGCATGCTTTTCGTGGGTTTAGTCTCATGCGGGAGCAAGAAGAGTGATTCAGAAATAACTGAAGGAAAAGAAGCTACTTCAACCTCCGAAGTTGTCAACTCCATTCTGGGGCAATGGGAGATTGAGAATGTGGTGGAGAATGACTCCTCCTATGTCCGTCCTTCTGAGATTGACCCCAAAACAACAGCGTACATCGACTTCAAAGAAGACAAAACCTTCGGAGTGATGACCAACTGCAATCACATCGGAGGAGAGTACGTTCAGGATAAAGACTCAATCAGTCTTACGAACATATCCTCCACAGAGATGGCGTGTGACAACATGGAATTGGAGGAAAAGCTTAAGAAGGTTCTCCCAATAGTAAATTCCATAGACTGCCTCAATGATTCCATCACCCGGCTCAACACATCAAAGGGAGACTCCTACATCGTACTCCGCAGGAAAACCATTTCAGTAAAATAAAAGAACATAAAAATTGCTCAACGAAATATTTCGTTGAGCAATTTTTATGTACAAAGAAGTTTAAGTCTAAGGTAGTTTTTTGTTTTGATTTTCACCCTTCAAATCTTCTGATTTATCACACACCATTCCTCCAAAAACTCCTGATAGTTTCATTACGGGTCGATATGTATTTGCACTTTTTTCTTCCATTTGTTCCGGGAAAATTTCTTCAATCCTATTTAATAGGCGCATGATGGAACGGCCAATAGCCCAAGCGAGATTAACCGGCACTGCATTTCCAATCTGTTTGTATTTAGAAGAAAGTGAACCACAAAATTCCCAAGAATCGGGGAATGTCTGAATTCTTGCATATTCCCTGACAGTCAGAGGTCGAGTCTCATATGGATGACATCTCTCAGTCTGCTTTTGAGCAGGGGCACAGGTCAGAGTTAAACTTGCTTCATCCATAGATAGACGGCGAGCCATACCAGTCTTTCCACCACCTAGATGATAGCTTCCCTTCATGTATTCTTTCGCTATATCTTCGGGTAAATCCCGCCAATCTCCACCCTCCGGAACAAGCTTCATAACCTCCTCCTTAGAAGAGGGGTATTTCTGACCTTCACTTTCCGGCACGTCACAATCATATAGCTCACCTGAAAAGAAGGCATCCCTTAAAGTACGGAGATCACCGCAAACTGAAGGCCAAGAGAAATTGACATGGGGAGCAATATCATTTCTGATGGCAAGTAGAATAAGTCGTTCTCTTTTTTGCGGAACATTATATAGTATAGCTCGTAAAACACGTGGTTCTATCAATGTATAACCAAGTTCGGCAATAACAGATTTAATCGTATCAAGCGTTCTTCCATTGTCATGCTCCAACAACCCCTTAACATTTTCTGCCATGAAGACTTTAGGCTGTATTTCTTTAACGGCACGAGCAAGTTCAAAGAAAAGAGTACCTCGCGTTTCCTCAAATCCCAGACGCTTACCAGCATAGGAAAAAGCCTGACATGGAAAGCCACCAGTAAGTAGATCCACTTTACCTTTATAGGCAGAAAAATCAACATCATGAACATCTCCTTGAACTACATTCCAATCAGGCATATTCTTTTGGAGCGTAGCACACGCATCCTTATCAAACTCGTTCAAGAGAAGATGTTTGAAGCCAGCCTTGTGCATTCCTAAAGCCAATCCTCCTCCACCGGCGAATAGTTCTACTGAGGTGAAAGATCTACGGGGCCTCACTATACTTTCCCGAATCCAATCGGAATTGAGCATTTCTGAAATTTCAGGAAAAGTCGTAAGCTCAGAAGCGATCAGGTATTTTGATGTCTTGTCAAAATGAACCTTACATTTCCCGTTAGAAATCCATTTGTCAACGGTAGCACGTGAAACACCGACTATATCAGCAAAATTATTTAGGGAAAGACGGGTATCAAGATTCATTTCTTATTCAATTTATCAAATCCTTCATAGGTAGAAAAAGCAAGGAGATAGAGACTTGTAAGAATATCCGCATGATCACGAGTGAGTTCCTCATAGACAGTATTCTTTAGAGCCAGTCCTGGATTCTCCTTGACCACATCTTCTATTATTTGAGGAAGAGCAGCACACAATTTGAAAAAAGCATCCTCTATGCCAAAGACAAGTGCGTAAAACTTATCCATTGACATTCGACGAATCTTTTTGTGCTCTCGCTTTTTTCCATCGAGAGTAATACGCCATGCATCATCACGCGAACGGGTGGAAATGGCTTCCACTAGGTAACAGGTTGCTTCATCATCATCCAATAATTTTCCCTGCATCTTCATGTAAGTTTTCTGGGAAGAGGCGGAATTCATGGTATTATGCTTATTCTTCATCTCCACATATATATGGAGATCATCATTCTCCACATCAAAACCTATTGAAGGTACGCGCCACCCGTTTCCAGCATATCGGAAAATATTCTGATGAAAATATCCTATGCGGTTAGTATTGGATTTATCGATTTGGCGAAAGCATTCATCCGCAACTGCCTGATGGATGGATTTGCCATACACCTTTGCATCAAAAGTCAGCTTTATTGGATCAATGATATTCTCATTGAATTGATCAAGAGTGATTTCACGACGATAAGCTTCCACCGTCGATTTAACGTGGTCATAAACATCCCTATCTGAGATAAACCCTAAATTATATTTGCGCATCTTATTATTCAGTTGGTGGAATAAAGTGATATTCTTGAAATTATTTCAAAATATCCAGTTTATACTTTGTCAAGATGATTAGAGGCGGGAGCTGTCGGAGATGCGGAAGGCTATGCCCCACTCTTCGAGCATCTTTACGAGGTCCTTGGAGATGTCGTAGCGTTTGCGGGAGTGGATCTTGATGTTCTGGCGCGACTCAAAGTCGGCTATTTCCATGAAGAGGTCGCCGCTGCGGCCATCGCGGTGTTGGAATTTGGAGAGTTCCTTGAAGAAGTCTTCACTGTTGAAGCGCGAGTCGAGATAGATGGTGACAACATCGGAGATATTCTCCAGCTTGTCGAGATGTTCCACTTTTTCAACCGTGGTGTCCAGCCGGTCAGAATTGAACCTTCCCTGCGAGATCCGGAGTGTTAGTCGCACGAAATCGCCGGGGGCGAAAGTGTTACGGTAGGAGTCGAAGGCTGCCCCGAAGAGTGGTATGGAGACTTTGCCATTGAAGTCCTCGATCTCAACCATGCCATACTCACGTCCGGATTTGCCGGTACGCACAGCAAACGAAGTCACCATACCTCCGAGAGTGATCTCCGCACCAACTTCCTTCTTTTCTTCAAAATCCGCGCAACTGCAGTTGCAACCGTAATTCAGCACCATATAATAAGGATCGAGAGGATGGGCTGAAATGTAGATAGTCACCATCTTCTTCTCCTCCTCCAGACGGCGCAGGTCGCTCCATGGCTGAAAAGGAGGGATGGCAGGTTTGTCAGTCTCGAGGGGTTCGAGATCGCCGAAGAGTGATGCCTGCAGAGAGTTTTTGTCATTCTGGATATTCTGGCCGTATCGCACGAGCATATCAGCCCAGGAGGCATCGTTGATTTTCTCAACATAAGCCTCTCGGGGAATACCGAAGCAATCGAATGCTCCTGAGAGAGCAAGGTTCTCGATTGCCGAACGGTTGCAAGCACTGAGGTTCACTCGCTCCACGAAATCATAAATATCCCGGAACGGACCATTCTCCTTCCGTTCGCGGATGACGGCCGTCACGGCATTTCCACCTACCCCTTTCACAGCAGCAAGACCAAAACGAATCTCCCCCTTCTTGGTCACCGAGAAACGTTCGAGCGATTCATTGATGTCAGGCACCTTGACATCGATACCCATTCGCTTGCACTCATCCATGATCTTCTTGAGCTTATCGGAAGCCGTAAGGTTTCGGCTAAGCACACCCGCCATATACTCGGCAGGATAGTTGGCCTTTAGATAAGCTGTCTGGTAAGCCACCCATGTGTAGCAGGTGGCGTGGCTCTTGTTGAAGGCATAAGATGCAAACTTCTCCCAGTCGGCCCAGATCTTCTCCAGCACCTCAGCTTTATGGCCATTTTTCTGACCCTCCGCCAGGAACTTCACCTTCAGTTTAGCCATCTTGTCGATCTGCTTCTTACCCATAGCCTTTCGGAGCATATCGCTCTCGCCACGAGTGAAATTTGCGAGCAGACGCGAAAGGAGCATGACTTGCTCCTGATAGACAGTGATGCCATATGTCTCCTCCAGATATTTCTTCATGATGGGAATATCATAGGCAATCGGTTCGTCGCCATGCTTACGCGCTATGAAAGAAGGGATATAATCCATAGGGCCCGGACGGTAGAGAGCGTTCATGGCAATAAGATCCTCAAACTTGGAAGGCTGCAGACCTCGCAGGGAATTCTGCATACCCGGCGACTCAAACTGGAAGGTAGAAGTGGTGCGTCCGTCGCAATAGAGTTTGAAAGTCTTGGGATCGTCAAGAGGGATGGAGGCAATGTCAAGGTCTATTCCACGAGTCTCCTTGATATTTGCAAGTGCATCCTTGATGATGGAGAGAGTCTTAAGGCCAAGGAAGTCCATCTTGATAAGACCCGTATCTTCGATGACGCTACCCTCGTACTGCGTCGAGATTACTTTTGAGCCATCAGCATCAGTAGCCATCGAGACCGGCACCCAGTCAGTGATATCATCTCTTGAGATAATGACACCGCAGGCATGGATACCCGTACCGCGGATATTGCCCTCGAGTTGCTGGGCATACTTCATTGTCTCGCGCACCAGTTCATTGGGATTCTGTGTCTCAGCGGCAAACTCCTTATTATAGAGAAGGCAATTCTTGAAATTGATTTTCGGAGCCTTGCCATTGACGTCGGGCAAGCGGTCGGGCACAAGTTTTGCAAGTCGGTTGGATTCTGCGACAGAGAGTCCCATCACCTTTGCCACATCCTTGATAGCCATCTTGGTGGCCATAGACTGATAAGTGATGATATGGGCCACCTTCTCTGCGCCATATTTCTCGGTGACATACTTCAGCACCTCATATCGGCCGTCGTCATCGAAATCGACATCGATATCCGGGAGGGAAATACGGTCGGGATTAAGGAAACGCTCGAACAGTAGATCATATTTGATCGGGTCGATCTGAGTGATGCCGAGGCAATAGGCAGCTGCGCTTCCCGCAGCCGAACCGCGGCCCGGGCCGACACTCACACCCAGTTCATTACGCGCCACATTGATGAAGTCCTGGACAATAAGGAAATATCCCGGGAAGCCCATAGTCTTCATGATGTACAGCTCAAACTTCAGGCGTTCTGCCACATCTTCCGGCAGCGGATCGCCATAAAGTTTGCGTGCACCCTTCATAGTAAGCTCCTCAAGATAATCGGCTTCAAACTTGATTCGGTAAAGCTTGTCATAGCCTCCAAGACGCTTTATTTTCTTCTCGGCATCCTCGCGTGAGAGCACCTCATTGCCATTCTCGTCGCGCGTGAACTCATTGAAGAGCTCTTCCTCTGTGATGCGCGAACGGTATTCCTCTTCAGTGCCAAAACTCTCAGGGATTGCAAAGTTAGGCATGATAGGGTCATGATTGATGGTATAGAACTCCACCTTATCGAGAATTTCCTGAGTGTTGGCAAGAGCTTCGGGAAGATCCTGGAAGATGGCGGCCATCTCCTGCGGACTTTTGAGCCACTCCTGCTTCGTATAGTGCATACGCGGGTCGGTGTAACGCTTCTGCATCGACACGCAAATGAGGCGGTCGTGGGCTTCGGCGTCATCCTCGAAAGTGAAGTGCACATCATTGGTGGCGACAAGCTTAATGTCGTGTTTGCGTGCTAACTCAATAAGCACCTTATTGACACGCTGTTGCTCCGGGAAAACATCATAGTTGGCATTCTCCTTATGCGTCTCATGACGTTGCAATTCCAGATAATAATCATCACCAAATACAGACTTATACCAGAGCACACGCTCCTCAGCTTCCTTCAGTTCGTCATGAAGGATAAACTGAGGCACTTCTCCGCCGAGGCAAGCCGAGCAGATGATAAGACCCTCGCGGTGGGCTTCAAGTTCAACGCGGTCGGTGCGAGGTTTATAGTACATACCCTCCGTCCAGGCCTTGCTTACGAGCTTAACGAGATTATGATAACCCTTTTCATTCTTGGCAAGCACGATTAGATGCTGACCGTTGTCGCGCTTGTCCTTACGATCGGTCATGCGCTCTTTGGCCACATACATCTCGCAACCGATGATAGGCTTGAACCGTTCTTCGGGAGCCACTCCACTATTTTTTTTCTCAACATAGTTGAAGAATTCCTTTATTCCGAACATATTGCCATGGTCAGTCAGGGCTATGCCGCGCATACCGTCAGCAATAGCCTTATCCACAAGTTCAGGGATTGCGGCTTTACCGTCGAGCAGGCTGTATTGGGAATGGACGTGAAGATGAGTGAAAGGGATTGGATTCATTATGGGGATGCTGGTTTATTCGAAATCAATATGCAAAAGTAAGAAAAATAAATGGAATTTGCAAGAGGTAAAAATAAGGATAAAGCCTGCACCTGTCATTGGGTGCAAGCTTTTTTAGTTACGGCACATGGGATGGTCAACCTCAGGCCGAGTTATAATTCAATTAAAACGAGTTATAATTCAATTGAAATGTGAGTGCGATCAGGCCTTCTCGTCCTTAGAGATTACATTCCAAACGGCAGAGCTGAGGAGGGCGCCGAGCATGGGAGCCACGATAAAGAGCCAGATCTGGGAGATGGGAGTGCAGTCGCCCTGGATGCAAGCGAAGATGGCGGGACCGATGGAACGGGCCGGGTTGACGGAAGTACCGGTGATAGGAATACAAGCGATGTGTACGAGCACGAGGGCAAGACCGATTGCAAGACCGGCAAAAGCGCCAGCACCCTTCTTGGAGTCAGTCGTTCCGAGAACCACGAGAACGAAGATGAAAGTGAAGATGAACTCAGCTACGAAGGCCGGAACTACATTACCCGGCATATAGGAGTTGGCACCGGTAGTGGTAGTGTCGTTGAAGATGCGGGAAAGACCGCCCTCTCCGGTATGAACAAGGAAATAGATGACTGCAGAAGCGAGAATAGCACCGATTACCTGGAAAATCATATATCCTACAGCCTCCTTACCCTTCATCCGGCCACTTGCCCAGACACCGAAAGTGATGGCAGGATTGATATGGCATCCGGATATATTACCGATGGTGTAGGCCATGGCGACAACAGCCAGACCGAAAGCGAAAGCCACACCGAGGGTGGATACACCGAAGCCCGTGGTACCAAGACCGATACCGGCAAATACAGCTGCGCCGCAGCCCATGAGAGTCAGCACGAACGTACCGATCAACTCCGCAAGATTCTTTTTCATTTGTGGAAGGTTTAAGTTTACAGTTTAATTAAGGGTAATTTCCCAAAGTGGAAGAAAATGAAGCGAAATGAAATCGCATCTTGTCAGAAAAACACAAAAGAAGATGAAAAAGTTGCGCGTACACTAAAATAATTGTCTTGGTGCATCAAGGCGCCGTTCCCCAAAATATGCCGCCCCTGCGTTAGCATTTTTTGGGGAACAGAGCCTTAGACAAAATTTGCGTAATCCGGAAAGAATGAGTAATTTTGGACTGCAGAAACAACTGCAATAAAGTATAAAGACAAAACAGGCCAATGGATAAAGAAGAACTGAAGAAAGTGAAAGCCCGCATCATAGAGCTTTTGAAATCGACTGAGATAGAGGATATGGAATATTTCATTGGGGAGCTTGAGAAATCCGGTTATTTCACGGCTCCGGCCTCGATGAAGAATCACCTTTGCTTTGAGGGAGGGTTGATGTGTCATTCGCTCAACGTATGTGAGGCTGCGCTCACCCTGAAGAAGACACTGATGGAAGAGCGTCCGGACATTTTTGAGAAAGTCAGCGATGCGAGCATCATAATTGCGAGTCTGCTCCACGACATGTGCAAGAGCGACCTCTACTTCCGCAAGCGCAATGCGCAGATTGAATTCGGGCAGGCAGAATTCGGCACTGACCCTGGGAGCCTCCCCATAGGCCACGGAGAAAAGTCGGTGGTGATGCTGCTGCAGATGGGTCTCGGCCTGACCGATGCTGAGATATGCGCCATCCGCTGGCATATGGGAGCATGGAGCGTAAACCAGGCTGACAGCGAAGAGAAAGGAGCGTTCCGGGCGGCTGAGAAACGATACCCGCTCGTCACACTCATTCAGCTTGCCGACACCATAGCCTCAAAGTTTACGGAGCGACCGCCAGCCACGATCAATTGATTCCCTTCATAGGGAAGGCACACAACAAAGGAGATAGAAATCAAAGCGAAAGGCTTTGCTCCGTGACCCAAAAATGATAACTTAGCCTTATAAAAGAAGCCGCGGTAAGTACAGCATGGAAGAAAGCGGATATAAAAACGCGGTAGGCGTTGGCTTTATCGTCTCTTTTTAGTAATTTTGCGCATGATATCGCTTCTTATGGAGAGATAGCAACAAAGAAACATATAAAATCTATATACCGACCTAAAAAGCATGAAAGAAAACAGGATTCTTCTCGATGCCGAATGGCCCGAGATGCCCTCTTTCAAAGAGGGAATACGCCGTGCTCCTGACCGCGGCTTCACCCTTACCCCTCAGAAAACCCTCACAGCGCTTAAGAATGCGCTCCGATATCTTCCTGAGGAGCTCCATGAGAAAGCAGCTCCCGAATTCCTTGAGGAACTCCGCACACGCGGACGCATCTACGCCTACCGCTTCCGTCCGGAGGGCGACCTCAAGGCCAAACCCATTGATGAATATAAGGGAAAATGCCTGGCAGGAAAGGCCTTCCAGGTGATGATCGACAACAACCTATGCTTCGACATCGCCCTCTATCCCTATGAACTCGTCACATATGGCGAGACAGGACAGGTATGCCAGAACTGGCTGCAGTATCGTCTCATAAAGAAATATCTTGAGGAGATGACTGATGAGCAGACCCTCGTGGTGGAGAGCGGTCATCCTCTGGGTCTCTTTCCTTCGAAGAAGGATGCTCCGAGAGTGATCATCACCAACGCCATGATGGTGGGTATGTTCGACAACCTCCACGACTGGCACGAGGCCATGCAGATGGGTGTGGCCAATTATGGGCAGATGACAGCCGGCGGCTGGATGTATATCGGTCCGCAGGGCATAGTGCATGGCACATTCAACACCATCCTGAATGCCGGCCGCATGAAGCTCGGGGTACCCGAGGATGGCGACCTTAAGGGCCACCTCTTCGTAAGTTCCGGTCTTGGAGGCATGAGCGGTGCCCAGCCGAAGGCGGCACTCATTGCCGGAGCTGCATCCATCATTGCTGAGGTTGACGCCTCGAGAATCGAGACACGCAGATCACAGGGATGGGTGGAAGAAGTGACTGATTCCATCCCCGAGGCTTTCGAGCTGGCAGAGAAAGCCATGGCCGAGAAGCGCCCCATTTCCATAGCATATCACGGTAATGTTGTGGATCTGCTCGAATATGCAGTGAAGCATGACAAGAAGATCGAACTTCTCAGCGACCAGACGAGCTGTCACGCAGTGTATGAGGGTGGCTACTGCCCTGCCGGCATCACATTTGAGGAGCGCACCGAACTCCTTCACAGCGATCCGGAAAAATTCAAGCAGCTCATCGACGAGACACTCCGCCGCCACTACGAGGCAATCAAGGCCCTGACAGCAAAAGGCACATATTTCTTCGATTACGGCAACTCCTTCATGAAGGCCATCTACGATGCCGGAGTGAAAGAGATCTCCAAGAATGGAATTGATGAAAAGGATGGATTCATCTGGCCTTCCTACGTAGAGGACATCATGGGTCCGATGCTCTTCGACTATGGATATGGTCCCTTCCGTTGGGTATGCCTCTCCGGCAAGCATGAGGATCTGGTGAAGACCGACAAGGCAGCCATGGAATGCATCGACCCCAACCGCCGTGGTCAAGACCGCGACAACTATAACTGGATACGCGACGCAGAAAAGAACGCACTCGTAGTGGGTACGCAGGCACGCATTCTCTATCAGGACGCCATGGGACGCCTTAAGATAGCCCTCAAATTCAACGAGATGGTAAGAAACGGCGAAGTTGGACCGATTATGCTCGGCCGCGACCATCACGACGTGAGTGGCACTGACTCTCCCTTCCGCGAGACAAGCAACATCAAGGATGGATCCAATGTGATGGCAGACATGGCAATCCAGTGCTTCGCCGGCAACTGCGCGCGCGGTATGAGCCTCGTGGCACTCCACAACGGAGGCGGCGTCGGAATCGGAAAGTCGATCAACGGCGGTTTCGGCATGGTGTGCGACGGTTCGGAGAGAGTAGACGAAATTCTTCGTCAGGCCATGCTCTGGGACGTAATGGGCGGTGTGGCACGTCGTTCGTGGGCACGCAACGAGAACGCCATGTCAACAGTGGAAGAATGGAACGACACCCAGGCTCAGAACGGCTTCATGATCACCGAGCCCTTCATCGCCGATGAAAAGATGCTCAAGAGCCTCATCGAAAAGGATTGAGTTCCTTCACAGCAAGATATAAAGAAAAAGCCAAGACATTAGAAAGATATGGCTATCGACAACAACATGATAGTTGAAAACGCCACAATCGTCACCCCTACGGGCCACACAGCCCGCAGGGGAGGCGAGATGGGCGAGCTTCTAAAGATAAAGGACGCCTGCATCATCATCACAGACGGGCGTATCACGTATGCGGGTCCCGCTTCTGAATCACCGGCCACGAGACCGGACGTGAAATATACCCGCATTGATGCCAAAGGCAACGTCGTGCTCCCCGGTTTTGTGGATTCTCACACTCACCTTGTGTTCGGAGGATTCCGTCCGGATGAGTTTGAATGGCGACTTAAAGGTGACACTTACATGTCGATCATGGAACGCGGAGGCGGCATACAGTCAACCGTAAACGCCACACGCGAAGAGAGCGCCGAGCAATTGAAGGCGAAGGCTCAATGGATGATCGACAGAATGTCGGAAATGGGAGTAACCACAGTGGAAGCCAAGAGCGGATACGGACTTGACACTGCCACTGAGGAGAAGATGCTTGATGTCATCACGGCCCTGAAGGAGACACCCGGCCAAAAGACCGGTATGGCCGTGACATTCCTCGGGGCACATGCAGTGCCGAAGGAATATGCAGGACGTACGAGCGAGTACATAGACCTCATCATTGAGGAAATGCTCCCGAGATTCAAAGGGAAGGCTGAGTTCTGCGACGTATTCTGCGAGAAAAACGTGTTTGAAATCGAGGATTCGCGTCGTTTGCTGAAGGCCGCCGAGCAATTGGGATATAAGCTTAAGCTTCATGCCGATGAGATTGTGACTCTCGGAGGCGGCGAACTGGCAGCCGAACTTAAGGCCGTCAGCGCTGATCATCTGCTTCATGTCAGCGATCGCGGAGTGGAACGAATGGCAGAAGAGGGGGTAGTTGCCACACTCTTGCCCCTGACTGCCTTCGCGCTGAAAGAGCCGTTTGCCCCCGCACGCAAATTCATCGACGCAGGAGCAGCCGTAGCACTCGCCACCGACCTCAATCCAGGCAGCTGCTTCTCAGGAAGCATTCCTCTGACGATCGCACTCGCCTGCATATACATGAAGATGAGTATTGAGGAGACTATCACAGCCCTCACACTCAATGGAGCAGCAGCCATCGGCATGGCCGACGAAATCGGGTCAGTCGAAGCCGGGAAACGGGGAGACCTCGTGATTCTCGGTTCAGACAACTATCATGTTCTCCCCTACTACGTCGGCATGAACTGCGTGAAGACCACTATTCATGACGGACGCATCGTTAGCAATAATCCCTGAGAGCCAAGAAGGCAGGATAAGGAAAACTTCCGGTTTTCACTACCCTACTAATCTAAAGAAAACAAACAAAAGAAAACAACATAACAATGTCAAGATTAGAAACCTATGCCATCGGATCGAGTCCGTTGACCTACGATCTGATTGAAAAACTCCTTCGCGACAAGACTAAGCTTGTGCTCAGCGATGAAGCTGTAGCCAAAATCACACATTGCCGCGAATTTCTCGACCGCAAGACTGATGAAAACACTGTGCCCATCTACGGTGTGACAACAGGTTTCGGTTCGCTCTGCAACAAGCATATCTCCCGAGAAGAACTCTCCACACTTCAGGAAAACTTAGTGAAGAGTCACTCCTGCAGTGTCGGCACACCCGTTGACAAGACCGTAGTGAAGCTCATGCTACTTCTTAAGGCCCATGCACTTTCAATGGGATTCAGCGGCGTGCAGGTATGCACAGTGCAGCGAATCCTGGATTTCTACAACAACGACATCCTCCCCGTGGTCTATGACCGCGGTTCGCTCGGAGCCTCCGGCGACCTCGCTCCCCTTGCGAATCTCTTCCTTCCGCTCATCGGCGAAGGAGAAGTTATCTTCAAAGACAAGAGAATCCGAGGCAAGGAAGCCCTCAATATTTTCGGATGGAATCCCATCAAACTTCAGAGCAAGGAAGGTCTGGCGCTGCTTGGGCAATCTGTTTGGGAAGATAAATTAACGATTCTGGATTTGTCAGGATGGGATATGAAAACCGGAAATCCTGTCTGTATTCACGAAACGGATTCCAGAGTCACGCGAATAGTATGCAAAGAATGTCTACAAAAAAAGGTTTTTGGGTTCATGAGAGAAAAGAAACCCTTTAATTCGGATAATCAGAAAGATACACCCAAATATATGCAATAAATCCAAAATCCCGCAGAAAGCTTCTGTTTTAGATGCTTTCTGCGGGATTTGTAAATCTTTTACAGAAATTTCTCAATTCGTATTTTT
>CAZPQD010000005.1:0-49610 GCA_964588625.1 uncultured Sangeribacter sp.
GCACCATTATATAGTCGGCCTGACGTGGTGAGTTACGTGCCACCTCAAAACCGAAGCGGGCCATGTCATAACGGGCGGCACCAAGACTCATGAACTCAATCGCGCAGCAGCTTGTGCCGAAGCAAAGAGGCCAGAGAGAGTTAGATATACCCCAGTTGATAAGTTGGTCGAGTTTGCCGACCATCACGTTGGTGCCCGACGCATTCAATTCCTCAACGAGCTTGTCGATATACTCGTTGTCCTTGAAGTCGTCACGGGTCATGCTTTTTATTTTCACGTCCATTTCAGAGCTCCTTTCCGCCAGGCATATGCCAGGCCCATGATAAGCACAAACATAAAGATTCCGATGCAGAGAAGTCCTTTGGGTCCGAGCTCACTGTCTACTACAGCCCACGGATAAAGGAACACGGTCTCGACATCGAAGATAAGAAAGAGGATTGCGAAGATGTAGTAGCCTGCCTTGAACTGGATCATTGATTCTCCACGGGTAGGAATACCGCACTCAAAGGCCTCCGACTTCTTCACCGAATACGATTTCGGCGAAATCAGCTTGGCAATAAGCAAGGCAGCAAACACAAGCAATATGCCTGTCAGCGTCGCTGTTATCGCCAGCGTGTTGTTGCCTATCTCCAACAATAGATTCATATATTCGTTCAAATATTAGTTAGTTACTTACTCTCGGACATGCCGCCCCCTTGCGCAAGGGCAACAATTTTGTGCAAAGATACTTAAAAAATCTTAACCCCAAAAATTTTATTACTCCCGAAGCCAGCAAAAGAGCTTGACCCTTTCTTGCAATTTGTCAGCAAATCCCCTCATACATTACCACTTACACCCCTATTTTTCTTTCATTTTGTCACATTTAAGACTAAATAAGGGAGAATATGGCACTAAAAAAAGTTTTAAACCTTTTTAAATAATTACATGCTTCCCCCTTCTCTTGCCTTCCCCTACCCTCCTTTAAGCTGAATCAACCCATAAAGAACGGCGGCCTACCCAATTGTTTGGGAGACCGCTGAAGAAGGCTCAGAATCTTCGTAAGTTTCTATCTTATTATTATCAGCAAAAGGATCTGGGACTTCAGAATCTTGAGGCCTGAAATAAAAGGGAAAAGCTCGATTAAACTTGCTTATTGACCAAGGAAAAGTATTCTCCAGAGGCTTCCATCAGTTCGTCATGGCTGCCCTGCTCAGTGATGGTGCCATCCTTGATGTAGAAAATCCTGTCGGCGTGCCTTACAGTGGAGAGTCTGTGAGCCGAGATGATCACCGTTCTGTTCCTGTCATATTCCCTCAGTCTCTCAACTATCGCACTCTCTGTATTGGCATCAAGGCTCGAGGTGGCCTCATCCATTATCAGCAGACTCGGGTTTTTATATAAAGCTCGTGCAATCATCAGGCGTTGACGCTGCCCTCCACTGACTTCCTTGCCAGTTGTCCCTACACGCGTGTGTTCCTTCATCGGAAGCTTATTCACATAATCACCGATTCCTGCTATTCTCAGGGCTTCGTGAAACCGGTCGTAGTCAACGTTGCTTTCTTCCGAAGTGAGGGTGACATTTGCCAATATACTGTCGCTGAAGAGAAATCCGGTCTGCATCACAACCCCGCAATTTCTTATCCACTCCTTGCCATCGGCTTCGTTGACATCAACACCTCCAATCCTGATCAAACCCTTAGCCGGACAATAGAATCCGAGCATCAGCTTGATGAGGGTTGACTTTCCACATCCGCTCTCTCCCACAAGAGCTATGGTCTCTCCGGGTTTTATGGTAAGTGAGACATCCTTGAGAACGTAGGGATTACCAGAGCCGGGATACCTGAACCATACATTCTCCAAAACAATCCCTACATCTGAAAAATCTTTTCGACTGCCTCCCGTCTTGTCGTGAGAGATCACCTCTTCAAGACGGTCGTAGGAAAGCGAGGCATCCTGCACTGATGAGATTGTGGACATCAAGGTGGAGAAAGGACCGGAAAGCCTTCCCGTGATGTAACTGATCGTCATCATTCCACCAAGGGTCAGTGCATCGTTGACAACCATCGAGGCACATAAACCTGTGATGATAAGCTCACGTACACGGGAAAAGACATCGGAACCTCCGCTCATTATGATGCCGAGTTTGGTGGATCTCATTGCCAAGTCGTTAAGACGATGCTGACTCTTTTCCCACGACTCGAATTTCTCATCCTCCGAACTGTTGCATTTGATTTCCTGCATCCCGTTGACAAGTTCATAAACCAGATTGCGGTTGTTGGAGTTCTCTGAAAACTGAGATGCGTCGATAGTTCTTCTCCTTCCCAAGAAAAAGATGTTCCATCCCATTCCCAGGCAGGTGAAGAAAAGGAATATGAAAAATATGGGCACACTGTAATAAAGCATCATCACAGAGAACACCACAAGATTCAGCACCGTAAAGAACAGCGTCTGGGGGAGCGATAGCAGAAAACTCCTGATGCGTGATTGGTCACTTATCTTCTGTATGAGGTCAGAACCGGACCTGCGGTCGAAAAAGGAAAGAGGGAGAAATATAAGTTTGGATAGGTATTCCCCAACCATCTTCATGTCGATATGCAGGCTGAGTTTTGTGATCAGGTAGTTGGACAGATGGGTGGCGACGAACGCTCCGATGAAGACACAGAACTGAGCCAACACAAAGGTCCAAATCAGACCAATGTCCTTGCTTCCGATTCCTTCATCTATAGTGAGCTGTAGAATGTAGGGCACGACCAGATCGGCTGCCAGACAGATCCCGCTTAACAGCAATATGGAACCAAATTTCCTTTTGACCTTCCTTATCTCTTGCAACACGAATCGTCCCAATCCCTTCAATCCTGCATTCTCGGAGAGATACTTTTTAGGAGAAGGTTGATCAGATTCAGTGGCGATAAGGATTACGATGCCTGTCTTGCTCTGTCCCTTCCAATGCTTGGAGAACTCATCGAAGGGCATCTTAAACTTACCGGATGCTGGGTCAGCTATATAGACCTCCTTCTTCTCTGCGTTGATCTTGTAGACTACTACAAAATGACGGTGATCCCAGTAGAAGATGGCTGGCAGGGGACAATTCAGGAAATTCGATTGGTCAATAGTTAACGGATATGCAGTCAGTCCTATACCTTTGCATATCTTTACGATTTCACGGATGCTGATTCCAGCTTTCCCTCCTTCGCAAAGTCCACGCAGGTACGCATTGTCAGTTTGAATCCCCAGATAGTGGGCAATCATTCTGATACATGTGATCCCACAATCTGAAGACTCAAGCTGCCGATAACACTTAAATCTATTCCTTAACAATTTTATAGAACAGTGATTAATTTACAAATTTAGATTTTAAAAAATATTTATGTACCAAAACATTAGATATTTAATCGTCCATTCTTTGCCCTATTCTCTAAACCAACCTGTTTTACTTGGGTATTTCCAAATCTGTAGCTGATGGAAAGGGAAATTGTGGGCTGGTTTGAATTTGACAAAGAAAAGCTGTACTGGTAAAAATCCGAAATGTAATATTTTGTACTTTTATTAATAAATTGTTTATATGTTAGACTGCAATCCATTCCAAATTTAAAATTCTTTCGGAGAATAAGTGCGAGATAGTGCTTGTTGGAAAACTTCTGAGTGAGGGTTTTGGATCCTTTTGTAAACATATATGATAATGTAAATTTCATATTATGACGTTTGGAAAGGAAGCATTGCGGTGACACTCGAAATGAGAAGCTGTTGCTGATTGACTTGCCATAACCAATTTCACTTGAGGTCATTCTGGTCCAAGAATAGCTTGCTAATGCTGATAGATTTACCCATTGATTGAAGAACCATTTATCAAAATATATATCAGTATTTACAAGTTGGCATTTCGCACCTGGTATTTTAGTAGACACAAATATATTATCTTCTGTGGGAATTATAGTCTCAGCGGCCAAGTCTAAAAAGTCGGTATAAGAGATATTATATTCCAAGAAACTTCCTAAGGTGTATCGGAAAGTGTACTTGAAATCTTTGGATGGCTTAAGATCTGGATTGCCCATATAATATTGTGTGCTGGAGATCCATCTCTTAATAGGACTGAGATCTGATAATTCGGGCTGTGAAACCGATGACGATACACTGAGACTTAGATTGTGCATATCGCCAAGCATTACAGATGCCGATATGTCTGGCACAACATTCAGATAAGTATGTTTGCTGTCGGGAATATCTTCAAAATCATACAGTTTTCTGTTAGTGTATTGCAACGATACACCAGCTTGCAATGATACAAGTGAAATCCTTGCTGCACCTTGTAATGCCGCACTGAAGTACTGTTCTTTGTAATCAAATCTTTCTTGATGATTGTTTTCAAGAAGATCGTATTTTAAATTGGCATCGGAATAGTCTAATGTCAGATATAACGTGAGTGGTCTTCTAAATGTTCTCCAAAGACTGACACGAGCTGATGATGAATTGCTGTGTGAGGAATTTTGTTGAAAATTATCTAACTCAAGATTTCCAATATAACCTGATCTCAATGTCGACGGGTTTTTCGGTTGGAAATAATGAGCGGCAGACAAATCTACTCCCCACCATGTGGCGAACGGAACAGAATATCTCGCAGCAATTCCTCCAGCTGGTTTGCCGAAATGTTTCTCTGATACACTGTTGGATTCCTTGCGTTCAGTCACTCTATTGTCCAACATCGTCTCAGACTCAGTCTTCTCCTCACTCCAGCTTTTACTGGCACCAATACTTCCGCTAACAGAAAGATAATGGACGCCGGGTTTATATTCCAAGGTAAGGGAGCCTCCAAGGGAATGACCGTCGGATCTATAACGAGTCTGCTCTTTCAATATGGAAGGAGCATCAAATCTCTGCGTAGTGCTTAAAGAACTATATTTAGCTGCGTGATCATAATTGTTAAAGGAGCCAGTCAGAGTAAGAATGTCCTTTTGCCATGACATCCAAAGAGTATTGTTGTCAGAAAGGCGATTATTTTCAAAAGTCAATTTTGAATTTATGCCGGAAAGCAAGCCGACAATATAATCTTTCAATACTATATGGACAATGCCTCCCTGTTTAACGGAGGTGGGGAAACGCGCTCCCGGGTTAAAAATAATCTCAATTCGTTCAATAGACTGAGGTGGCAATTTTGCCAGGGTCTCCCTAATGACTTCGAAAGGTTGCATCAATGGACGTTCATTGATAAATATAGTGGCCTCCCGAGACATCGAGAAGATATTTATACCATTACTGCTTACCTCAAGTAAAGGAATATTGTTAAGAAGTTCCTTTGCATCCGGCATTATGCCATAGAGCTCGGACGGATTGAAGATTAGACCACCGGGAGTGGATTTCATAGCTGACTTTTTAGCTTTCACAGTCACTCCCTCAAGCTCATTTGATATTGGTTCGAGAATGATTGTCACACTATCCCTATCAATTCTGCATAATTTTTCATTGAACCCTTGCTTATAAACAAGTGCCGTGATGGGAAATATTGAATCAGGTAAATTCAAATTAAATATCCCCTGAATATCCGTTTTATAAACACCATAGTTCAAACTATCCTTTTCTGATCTGCTCGTTACTATAGCATCAGAAATGGGATTGCCTTCTTCATTTTGCACTTTACCCTTTATTTCTCTTGCAGATACTTGGTTGAATGAGATGATAGAAATAAGGGTAAAAAGGATAGATACAATAATTCTCATGATATTAGAATATTAAATCATTGGAAGCATTTAGGGAAATCGCTATTGTAGAAATCTTTCTTCAAAGAGTTCTAAAATCATTTCATCAATTATTTCATCAGTATATCCATATAGGCAGAAGGGATTGTCAAAATGTTCAACAGCCTGAGTTCGACAACCTCCAGCACATCTAGGGGCAATTCGACAATTTTTACAAACCTCCTTTGAAAACTTTGCTGTTTCAAAAAGTTTTAGCTTGTCCTCGTTATAGACAATTTCTCCTGATTCTTCAATTAATCCATATCTGTCCTCTTGTTTAAAATCTCTTGCTGTACACTTAAACACATCACCGTTATAATTTATCAGCAGATGATTTTTCTTATCTCCATAACAAGAGTTTCGGACTGAGTCATGAATCTTATTGTTTGATATTCGATAACCTAAAGATAAAATTTTTCTTCGAAATTCTTTTGCTACTCCATAGACCTCATCAAAAGGATTACTTACTTCTGAATCTTGCCATACTCTTTGAAGATCCACATCTAAATAAGATCTCAAATCCATGGATATATCCTCTAAGATAGAGATGATCTCAGAAACAGAAGAAATATTGGAATGAGTGTAGTTGATTCTTAAGACTACACGAATTCCATTCATGAGTAGCTTCTTTACATTATTAATTATCTCATCAAAAGATCCGGCTCCCCCTTTATTAAAGCGAGTCTTGTCGTGATGCTTCTTTCCACCATCAAGAGTTATTTGAAAAGAACAATTATATTCCTTTAGGAAATTAATTATTTCATCTGTAATTAAATATCCATTGCTTGTAAAGTTTACGTCAAACGATATTTTTTTTAAGGCACACTGTTCCGACGTATACTTAATAAGAGGTTTTACCACATCTTTAAAACCCAAGAGAGGTTCACCTCCAAAGAATCCTAAAGAAAAATGTTTTATCTCATTGTTAGACTCTATAATCTTTTCAATAAGCCGTCTTACCGAATCCTTTGTCTTACTTGACATTCTTGATCCGCCCACATGATTTTCATAGCAGTACCAGCAATGGAAATTGCAATCCAAGGTTGGATTTATATGTAAGATGAATTTCGAATTATCAAAATCAACATCTTTCACAGTTTTTTTCACCTGTGCTACTTCGTCTGTATCTTTAGATACTACTCCTCCGATTTTTTGTAATTCATTAAAAAGCACCTCATTTTTCCTCTTTAACACCACAGGGCTTTCAGGAATTTGCAAATATCCTTTATATGCTAAAAAGGAGTCAGTCAAGCTATTATAGATTATCCAATGATTTTCGGATAGCTGGATATAATTATTGTAGAGACTAAATTTCATATTATAATTTAATTTCATGCTCATCCATTTGGAATCCAAATGGATGAGCATGTTTAGGATCAGTTAGGTCTGCATGCACTTTCTACATAGTTAGAACAAAGGCACTGTGTCAGATTTGTGCCCGGTTTAATTACGAGATCGTTGTAGGGTTCGCACTTGAGACTATTGTCAGCCCCAATGCATTGGTCTTGGCCATTCTTGCATGTGGTGTTAATCGTCTGCCCACAAGATACGACATTTTTACAATCTCCGTTTACTGCACACGTGTCTTCGGCATTTCGGAGTCCTCCAACCTCTTCAAGGTTGGACTCCAGTAGATTTGCTGCCTGACTCTCGGCAACAGAATCTATGAACGATTTGATTCGTTCGTTTCTGTCTTGAGTTTGTTTCATAATTATTAAATTTTCCACAAAGGTAGTTAGTAGAGATGATAAAATCAAATAATTCCACAAAAATTAAGATAATTTAACAATTAAATTATCATGTAAGCTACCCAAACTTCGCGAATCATAACCTATATCTTTGATTCATAAGGATTTATAGATTATTCAAATAAACTTGTGTTGATTGTTTTTAACCTTTCGACATCCACTTGTCGGACAAAAGAGCCAATTTCAGGACATCGCCGAGTCCGTCTCCAATAAGAAATGGGTGTTTTCAAATTGAAAACACCCATTTTGCTCCATAATTTTTTTAAGTTAAGAAGGATCATTTGGAGGTGAGCAGCGCCGAGCCTTTGAATGTCCCCTTGAATACTGTGGCCACAGTGTAGTCGCATTCCACTTTTGTGAGGTCAGCCGACGAAGAGCGGAGTTCAAATGAATTGAAGGAGAATTTGGGGTTCGGTGTGGCTGACGAAGGACCTTCCAACACTTCGGGAATTATATTCTCTCCGCTAACCACGTAGCCGGCATCTTCCGTAAACTCCACGTCAAGACCACGAAGCACAAGTCCCTTGAGTGAAGGTGAGGGAGCAGGGGCAAACTGAGCATCATAGAGCACTACATCCGCTTTATTCTGGGCTACATCGAACACCACGCGGTATTTGATGGCGGAATTTTCATACGACTGTATCCCTTCGGCCGATGGATAGGAAGTGACTGTGGATCCGTTGAAGCTCACATCTGCCGGAGTTGCCTTCACCTTATAATCGGAATTGAGGTCATACTGTATGAAGCAAGCCACCTTGTTGAGATACTGGTTGCTGACCCCGGGGGCTGCATATTGGTTGCCGGTGAAATCGTTGATGGCACTGGTGATGTAGAAATTCATGTTCTCTATCTTCACCCCGGCCGACGACATGGGAACATGACCCGTTGTCGTGATCGTTGTGACGCTGTACTGGTTCTGCTCCTGCCAGCTTGAGAAGGGAACGGATGATGTCTCGAATGAGATGAGAGACTTGCCTACCGGGAGGTCGCTGCACTGCACTGTGGCATCACCGGCCAGAAGGCTGAAGTTGACCCGATAGAGGGCCATGGAGGCACTGGCCTCTCCGTCGGAAGAACCTACAATGTTGAGAACTCTGTACGGTTCGGACTGGATGAGCGTACCCGGCTCTACGTCATCCTTATTGCAGGATGACATCAGAAGAAGCGATGAGAGGGAGAGAAGGGTTAGAAACGTTTTTTTTCTCATTTTATATTATGCTTTGAATTTTCCTTTGACATATTTTGCTTTGAGTTTTCCTTTGACAATTTTGACGACCCACCCTATCTTTATATCTTGAGACTCAATGTGGCTCCGAACTGAAGCGGCTTTCCACGTTGCAGGAATTCATTGCCCATCGACATGAAGTAGAAAGTGTAGAATTTAGTGTCGGTGAGGTTGCGTCCCCATAACATGAGATTCCAGCAGCTTCCGGCAAGCGTCACGGAAGCCCCCAACTGTGCGTAGAGGTTCTGGGAAAGGGAGTTGGCTTCGTTCCAATATATTTTGCCGGCCGCCCTCACATTGACGTCAAATTCGAGTGACTCGACAAATCTCCCCGGGAGCGGCAACCTCCAAAGTGCCTGGGCATAAATCGTATTGTGGGGCACATAAGGGAGGCACCGGCCGGAAAAGTCGGAGATACCATTGAAGAAACGTGTGAATCGGGCGTTGGTGTATCCATAGGATCCGGAAAATGAAAGGTTGTCAAGCGGAGAGTATCTCAGCGAGACTTCCCCACCGAAACTGCGAGTCCGTCCGGCATTGGTCATGATGCGGCCGGTGGTGGTGCCGTCGGGAAACATTGTCAGCTGCTGGTCGGTGCAGTAAATAAGGAAGAGGGCGGCATCGGCAGCAAACTTTCCGTCGGCTGTAGCCAGATGGCTTCCCAACTCAAAATTCCAGCTTTTCTCCGGACGGTAGCTGACGATATCCTCCACATCATACGAAGCGCCGATACCCATGATTCCCATGAGCCGCTGCTGGAGCACATCGGAAAACATCTGGGTGTTGAATCCTCCGGCTTTGTAGCCCTTCGACACATTAATATATATATTGGCGGGAAAAGCAGCCTCGAAATCATAGAGCGCCGTGACTCTGGGAAGAAGAGTGAGGTAGTTGTGATGGAGCCTTCCGTAATCGTCGATGTCTATGTCCACATGTCGGAACAGATCAGCCTGGCCGCCGGGAGTTTCTGTATGAAGGATATCATACCCGGTATGGCATGACGAGAGGTAACTCATGGAGGCACGTTCATAATCAAGACGCAGACCGGCCGACAGACGCCAGCGCCCGAGATGGAATTTTGACTCATGATAGATCGACAGACCCCACACAGGGAGCGTGAAATCTGAATCCAGAACAAACTCGCGTGAATCCCACCTCACAGGGTAGTAGGGGTTGGCATCGTTTCGGTGTGACTCTATAAGTGAAGAGATACCGCTATCCTTGAACGTCACGGGGGCCCACATCCGCAAATGTTTGTAGAAGCCGAACAATCCGGTGACCCATTGCCATTTGGCATCCGGTTCGATGGAAGTGAGCACGATGTCCTCGGTCAGTGCCGTCTCTCGTTTCTTCTGAGTCAGAGTGAAGTAGGGAAGCGGAAGGAAATCCTGGTCGAGGGTCATGTTGTCGTTGATATGCTGCACGGAAGTGACAGACGTCACATTGAACAGCTCTGTGCGTTTCCTCACTGTCAGGCCGTCGGTTAGCAGGAAGCGCCGGTAGAAGCAGGTGTCATCGTATGCGATCTTTCCTGATTCCACTGATTCATAAGGGTATCCTCCCTGCCGCAGCAGCGACACGAAGAGTGCGTTCTGAATGCTCAGGCTTGATGTGGGATTCCAATGCAGCTTGACGCGTAAGGATCCGAGACGTTCCTTGTCAATCTTCGCATCGTTGTAAGAATTGCGGAAGAATCCGTCGGAATATGAGAAAGCACCGACTGCAGCCGCGCCGAAATTGGGCGAGAAACGATGATACCATCCTACGGATCCTCGGAAAGATGAACCGTTGGCGGCCTCTGCGGATATCCTCCAACCCTGCCAACGCAGCGGGGAGAGTGTGGTGACGCTTATGAGCCCACCCATCGTGTTGCGTCCGAAGAGTGTGGATTGCGGTCCGCGCAACATCTCGACATCCACAATATCGGGAATATCAAAATCATATGCATCCTTATTGAGGATGGGCACATTGTCGACGTTAAGTCCGACGGCGGGCTGATCCATCCTCGCTCCAATGCCGCGCACATACATAGAGGATGTGATGCGCGAACCATAGTCGGGCATAAAGAAATTTGGCACCGCATCCGATATTCCCTTTATCTCCACAGCCCCGAGTCTGGAAAGCTCAGAGGCACTCAGGGTGGTGGATGCCACGGGCTGTTCAAAAAGTCGGTCGGCTGTCTTTACGGCCGAGACGCTCACTTCGCCGAGGGTGACAGTGTCTCGCAAAGCCGGCTCCGCCCCATTTGACGTGAAACTGCCTGCCACAAGTGCTAAAGCACCTGCGACAGCCAAAACTATGCGGGATGAAAGCTGCCTTGGAAACATGTTGCAAAATTAGATGTATTCGTTCGCCCCCGCAATCATCATTTATTATGATTTTTTTAGTAATTTTGTCTTAATAAAACTCCCACACAATACTTTCACCATTATGAAATCGATCAGAGAGATCTACAAGATTGGGAAAGGACCCTCCTCAAGCCATACAATGGGTCCGCTTCGTGCCTCCAAAATTTTCCGGGAAAGATACCCGGAAGCTGCAAGATATGAAGTGACCCTCTACGGCAGTCTGGCGGCTACAGGCAAGGGACATATGACGGACACGGCTGTGCTCGAAGGACTGCAATCCGATATGACCCCGGTGGAGATTTTCTGGAGTCCCGAGACCGAACTTCCCCGCCATCCCAACGGCATGCTGCTCAAAGCTTTGGCCGATGACGGCGAAGTGCTTGGAGAGATGACGGTCTATAGCGTCGGAGGCGGAGCCATCGAGATTGAGGGCGAACCGCACCCGGAGGGCGCCGACATCTACAGCATGACCACCATGACTGAAATCCTCAACCACTGCCGCAAGAGTGGCCTGAGCTATTGGGAATATGTGGAACAGACGGAAGGGAAGGAAATCTATGATCATCTGCGCGAAGTGTGGGAGGCAATGAAAGCGGCTGTGGAGGCCGGACTCCGTCATGAGGGCCGTCTGCCGGGTCCGCTCAATCTGCGCCGCAAGGCTCCCTCTTATCATGTCAAGGCCACCGGCTACCGCGACAATATCCGAAGCCGCGGTCTGGTGTTTGCATATGCACTGGCCGTAAGTGAGGAGAATGCAGCGGGAGGCCGCATAGTGACAGCTCCTACCTGCGGCTCGTGCGGCGTGCTCCCCGGCGTGCTTTATCATCTCTGGAACAGTCGCAACTTCCCTGAAAGCCGTATGCTCCATGCCCTTGCCACAGCGGGGCTCATCGGCAATATCGTCAAGGAGAATGCCAGCATCAGCGGAGCGGAAGTGGGATGTCAGGGTGAAGTGGGAGTGGCATGCGCCATGGCAGCAGCCGCTGCGAGTCAGCTTTTCGGTGGAAGTGTGGCGCAGATAGAATATGCCGCAGAGATGGGTCTTGAACACCATCTCGGAATGACCTGCGACCCGGTGTGCGGCCTTGTTCAGATCCCCTGCATCGAACGCAATGCCTATGCCGCCGCACGCGCTTTGGACGCCAATATCTACAGCAACTTCACCGACGGAAGTCACCGCGTTTCTTTCGACCGCCTCATCCAGGTGATGAAAGAAACCGGAAAGGACCTTCCTTCACTCTACCGTGAGACGGGCACAGGAGGTCTCGCCAAGGATTACGAACAGATGTAAGGTAGAGTAAGTGTAGACTCCCCCATTACTGATTACTGTGCTGTTACTGATTTGTTCGGTAATTGTGTAGACTCCCCCATTACTGATTACTGTGTGGTTACTGATTTGTTCGGTAATTGCTTAAAATTGACTGATTATTTCTCAAGGGATGACAGATTTCAATATTCATACACTTGGGTGCGGATCGGCTAAACCTTCATTGCGCCATCAGCCTTCCTCTACGGTGGTGGATCATCGTGGCAATCTCTACATGATCGACTGTGGCGAAGGCGCGCAACTTGCTTTCCAGCAACAGCACCTCAAATTCTCACGACTCAGCAATATCTTCCTGACACATCTGCATGGCGACCATGTGTTCGGTCTGCCGGGTCTCGTGGGCACACTCGGTCTCTCGCAGACTGGAGGCTCGCTCACAATCCATACTTTTGAGGAAGGTAAAAAGATCCTCACGTCAATATTCGATTATTTCTGCCGGGAAATGCCTTTTGAGATTAAATTCAATGTCATAGCCCCGGAAGATGCCATCATCTATGAATCAAACTCCCTGCGCGTAAGGACCGTGGCGCTCAACCACCGCGTTCCCGACGTAGGATTCATATTCGAGGAAAAACAGGGTCTGCGCCATATCCGCCGTGATATGGTAGACTTTCATCAGGTGCCGCGCTGGATGCTCAACAGAATCAAGGCAGGTGAGGATTTCATTCGCGAGGATGGGAAAGTAATTCCCAACAGTGTCCTGACCTCTGATCCCACTCCTGCCCGCTCCTATGCCCATATATCCGACACTGCATATATGCCGGAGTTGGCCGCAAAAATCGGACCAGTTGACCTGCTGATGCACGAGACGACATATCTTGAGGAACGGGCGGCCGACGCAAAAGCACGCGGCCACAGCACAGCCCGTCAGGCAGCGATGGTAGCCCGCGATGCCGGAGCCGGCGCCCTGCTCACCGGACATTACTCCTCCCGCTACCACGATGAAAAAGAGTTCCTCCGCGAAGCGCGCGAAATCTTCCCCAACGTCATCCTCAACCGCGAAGGCCTCGTCACCCCCGTAAAACGACAACCCTAAATAGTATCTACTTAATTATCATCTGTTTGGATCGACTGTCTCTAAGGCCGTTCCGACTCTCCACATTCGGCTCATAGCAACAGGCTTTAATTTTCAACGGCTCTAAAATTTTAGCAAACTACCTTATTTTCAAATACTTATATAAGAAAATACCTCAAATTAAGGGATTTCTGTCTTTTCGCGACGTTTAAATTGGGGATTTTTGACAGATTCACTAAGTATTTGCGAAAAGAAGGTTACTTTACTTTATCTATAAGTTTGCATGATACTATTCTTATGATCCCAGTGAGGATTTAAATGATATTTTAGATTTTTAAAGGTGGAATGCATGATTTTGGCACTCCCTTATCATAATTTTGCAGTATGAAAAGTAAAAAGGTAAGGATAGTTACTGAGGACGGATTCGAAGTAGAAGCCATGGCACCGATAGTAGTGTCGGCAAGTCGAGCAACAGATATCCCTGCATTCTATGTGGATTGGTTTTTCAATCGACTACAAAAGGGATACTGTGTTTGGCAAAATCCCTTTTCTGGTCAAAACTCTTATGTGTCTTTTTCCAATACGTCCTTTATTGTATTCTGGTCGAAGAATCCCAGACCTCTTATTCCACATCTTCCAAAACTCAAAGAAAGGGGCATAGACTGCTATATTCATTTCACTCTAAATGATTACGAAGAAGAAGGCCTGGAACCAAGAGTTCCACCTCTCTCGGAAAGAATAGAGACGTTCATAAACCTTTCGAAACTATTAGGGAAACATGCGATATTGTGGAGATTTGATCCTCTCATTCTAACAGACACTTTAGGAATTGAGGAACTGCTTCATAAAGTATCTCGTATTGCCGAATTACTGAAAGATTACACGGAAAAACTTATATTCAGCTTTGCAGATATTGGAGTATATGCAAAAGTAGGGCGAAATCTGAAAGCAAATGGAATTAAATACAGGGAATGGACCGAGCCAGAGATGATAGATTTTGCCTCACGTCTATCACAAATGAACCGTGAGAAAGGATGGAATCTTAAACTGGCCACATGTGCAGAGAAAATTGATCTGGACGATTTCGGTATTGTCCATAACAAGTGCATAGATGACGAACTGATTGTCCGAATTGCATGGCGCAATAAAAGCCTTATGGAAGAATTGGGATTAAAGATCCTTACACGAAATGATTCTCTATTTGCCTTGGATGAATCTCTCGAATCTAATGATGTACCCTCCGAAGCCATTCTGCTTGACGAGACTCACTATGCCATGCGGTCTAAGAAAAATAGGGCGGCCGGCCAACGTAGACTTTGCGGATGTGTTGAGAGTAAGGATATAGGCCAATACAACACATGCCCCCACGGCTGCCTCTACTGCTACGCCAACACCTCCCCTCTGGCGGCATCCTCCAACCATTCCAAATCCCTCAAGTTATTAAACTCTGAAAAAATCCTCAATTAAAATGTTTAATTTCCTAACATTCAACCGAATCCTAAATCAAGCAACCAAATATTTCCTCAGCTTGCCAGAATATCAACAAAAGAAAATCAAAGAAAATTTAGATCATGGGAAAGCCATTCTTGACGATAATAACCAATTAAAGGGGTACATAGCCCTTTATGGAGAGATACATAGAAAAAAATTGACACTCGCCTTTAATCATCTACCAAAGGATCTCATTGAAAATGATTTTTCCTTGATTGATTGGGGTTGCGGTCAAGGGTTGGACTCAATCTTATTTCATGAATATCTTGCAAAGGTAGGAAGGTCAAATATCCGAGATATTGTTCTCATCGAACCCTCTGCTCATTGTCTGTCAGTCGCTACCAACTACGTACAATGGACCATTAGTGACGCAGACATATATTCTATTGCAAAAAAAGAAGAGGATTTGACACTTTCTGACTTTCCATTGGCAGAACGAACCACCATTCATATTTTAGCTAATATAATTGATATGCCGGAATTCTATGGGAATAACGTGCTGAGGTATCTGAATTCAAATAAACATCTCCGCCACATATTAATCTGCGTTAGTCCTTTTTATCCCATCGAAGGCAGAGGACAGCGAATGTATAGGTTTGGCGAAAAACTCAATGGTTTCAAACGAGTATATTGTTTCCAAAGACATATTGACGACTGGAAAGAGAATTATAGTTGTCAAATACATATCTATGATAATAAAACCGAATAACTTTCTCTTCTATTGGCCAAAATATATTAGTTTGACAAGTCTACAAGTGTTCGGAAATCCAACTGTCGATGCGGCGTTTGGAGCTTGAGTAGTTGATGCCGATGGCTATTACTGTGCGCGAATCTACCGCCCAGGGGAGGGAATATTCTTTCTTTTTGATTTGGTCAAGGGCCTCTTCGGCGCTTTTGTCGTATTTCAGTTCCATGATGTAGACGAAGCGGTCGGTGCGTACGAGTATGTCGATCCGTCCGTCGGAGGTTCGCACTTCGGCATCAACCTCCATACCGATTAATGTGAATATGATGTAGAGAGCGTTGCGGACATCGTTTTCCTTGGAAATGTCCAGATCATATCCCATGCCGGCGAACATTGACTCGAGGCGCTTCATGAAGTCATCCACCTTTCCCTCCTCCATCTCACGCAGCAGACGGTAGGCAAAAAGCCGGGAATCCTGTTTGTGGAGGTTGGCGTAGAAGGGAAGGACATATTCCAGGAAACCTTCCTTGACCTCATCGTTGGGCATACC
Source organism: uncultured Sangeribacter sp. (assembly GCA_964588625.1). Lineage (GTDB taxonomy): Bacteria > Bacteroidota > Bacteroidia > Bacteroidales > Muribaculaceae > Lepagella. Next base: position 16,098 of record CAZPQD010000005.1, read on the forward strand.
GAGACGGTAGATGCGCCCCCGCGGATCGTAATCCTTGATGGTGAGGTAGCCTGTCTGGTAGAACAGAGCCACCGGACTGACACTGTCGAGGTCAAGACCCGATATGGCATTCTCGCTGGCCTCCACGTCCATGATTTCCTCAAGGTCGGTGTGGGCGCGTTTGAGTTGCTCCACAAGCAGGGAGGGAGTGCCGGAATCTATCCAGGAGTTCTTGAAGGTTTCGCGAGCGAATGTGCTGAGGAGTGAATAAGGATTGTAGATGTCGGGACACTTGCCACTGAAATGGTAGCCGTCATAGCGTTTCTTAAGATGTGCCACTACCTCATCCCGGCTCATCTCCATTACTTCTGCAAGCCGGGAGATTCCCTCCCCGAAATTATCGAGAAGTTCCTGCTCCGTGATGCCGCAGACAGCTGCAAAACGGTTGTCGAGCGAAATATCCGCGATATTGTTGAGACCGGAGAATACGCTGAGTTTGCCGAACCGACTCACACCCGTTAGGAAGACAAGCCTTATATAGGGCGCCGAACTCTTGAAGTTGGAATAGAGAGCGCCCAACAAGGATCGATAATTCTCAAACCGTTCACGGTTATGGAGATTGTTGACCAACGGTTTGTCATATTCGTCAACGAGGATGACTACGCTCTTGCCCGTCTTTTCATAGGCTGTCCGAATCACATTTGAAAACCTGACCGAATGATTCTCCACCTTTGGCTCAATCCCGTAGATTTTCTCCCAAGTGAGCAAATTGTTCTCAATAACTGCTTCCAGTTCCCCATCATTCTTATAACTTGCGATATTGAGATCGAGATATAGGACAGGATGAGGCTCCCAATCCCAAGCGATGGTGTCGAGATAAAGGCCCTTGAATAGCTCTCTTTTTCCTTCAAAGAAACATTGGATGGTGGAAAGCAACAAACTCTTTCCGAAACGTCGGGGACGACCCAGGAAGTAATATTGCCCTCCGTTGGCTATCATCTCTACATAGCGGGTCTTGTCGACATAAAGATATCCTCCCTTGCGCAACTGCTCAAAGGATTGCTGACCAACTGGATACTTAACAGGGAAACTGCTCATAATCGTCAGGAAGTTTTAAGCCACTCTTCTATTACGCCTACAAAAATAATCAAAATTACTGAAAAACGGCAGGATTCTAATCTGGATGGTAATTTTTTTGAGCGGGGATAGGGGGAATAGCCCTGGAGGACGTCATAGGGGTGTAATTCAAAAAATCAAACATTTAAAATCGTCTTCCAAAATTATGAGACATTCAAAAATTCTTTTCGGCTTTCTTGCCGCCCTATTCCTCACAGTCTTCAACTCCTGCAAGGAGGATGAACAACCATTCTCCATCGACGGACGCTGGAATCTCTACAGCGGTGAGACCACCGTCGGCACTATCTCCTTCTCCCCGACCTCCGTGCAAAGCTCAGGAACGCGCGCCACAGGCCACGGCATCCTCTACGTCACCCTCTCAGACAACACCCCCGCAGAACTCCCCTTCTCCTACGAATACTATCTCGATATCCCCGACAACGGCCAAGGGCGACTCGAACTGACTACCGACCTCAACCCCGCCGACTTCACCCCGACAGAGCAGAACCTCTACCCCATCTTCACCGACCAGACCTACAGCTTCACCGTCATCGGCGACAATTCCTTCCAGTTCAACACCGTTGACCGCACCCGCTCCTGGCACTGCACCCCCTACACTCCCCCAACTCACTATTGATGCCCCACTTTCTCGATTGTAATTCTTTTCACTATGAAAGACTCCGTGGTCTAACCTTGACAATTACAAGGACATTGATACTTTTAGTCAAAATATCATTCAGAGAACAAAAAGCCATCAGTCGCGCTCCACGCACGGCTGATGGCTTTCATATGGGGTTAATTACTGGGAATCACTCTACGGTGAGGAGGGAGCCGGCGGAGTGGGCTACATAGACGGGAGCGTACTGGCTTTGGACGGTGACGATGCCGTTGGAATAGGTGCCGGGGCGTTCTACGAAGCATTCGTAGGTGAAGATGAAGTCACCCTTTGGCAGGAAGGGGATCATCAGTGAGGTGGTGGCGGCCCGTTGCTGGCAGTTATACCATACGCGCTCTGAACTTCGATAACCTGAGAGCTGGTTGACAGGCCGCAGGCAGGCTGGCAGTTCGTCGTTGATCACGACATACTGCATGTCGCGTCCGCAGTGCACAGTCACTGTCACCCTCACCCTGTCGCCTACCTTTAGGGGAGCGGAAGAGGCTGAAGTGCCGTGGGCATCCACTGTGATGGGATAGATATTCTTTGTCACGGATAGATCGGGCAGGGATACCTCCTTCACGTCCTTCATCGTCTGGGTGAAGCGGCTGATGACTCCACCCCAAGCCGGGGTATCGCCATGACGGACTACTGTCAGGGTCTTCCCGGAGATTGCGGCGGGATCCAGTTCGGTGGAGAACTCGCCGGTGTATCGTTCGGCATTCCCTATGTTGAGTTTCCGGTCGCCTACCTTTATCTCCACATCCTCGGAAGAGTCGAGCCAACCGGGGGCGGATTTGATGACTGTGGCTATGACAGCCGACATGTCGGCTGATTTTCCCCAGTCGATGGTCTGGCGCGAAAGCAGCAACCATTGTGTCAGACCCTCGATGAGGTCGGATGTCGGATCTATCTCCAGGAATGCCCGTAGCACAGAAGCTGTATTCTGCAAGGTAGAGTATGGAGAATAGTAGCTGCCCTCGTTGGCGAACCATACCCCCTTCTCACGGGAGGAGGATGTGAACTCACCCAACGAACGGACTACGGATCGAGCCTCCCTCTCCATTCCGCTTCTATAGAGCAACATTGCACCGAGTGACTTTTGATAGACGTCATATTTTTTCCAACTGTTCTTAAGTATTTTCAACGCTTGCTGCTTCAGTTTTGAGAAACCGCCCACATCTGTGTCGGGATTGCTGAATGACGAACGTGTGTAAAGATACGGAATCATGACAGCCGGATCGAACTCACGTCTCTCTTCCACCGCTTTCTTCTTCTCCTTCACATAGTAATCATCCATAAAATGGATGGCCGCATCGCACATCTTCTGCATATCGTGCGTAAACTCCACACATCCCAAATCGCGCATGAGTGCGAAGCCGGCAAGAACTCTTGTCGTGGCGAATGCCGATATCTCATCCCATTCCTTAAACCAGCGGAAACCACCGCTTTTCCCCTGCAGGGATTTGAGTGCGGTCATAAAGGCTTCGTTCTGGCGTGCGCAGGCGTCTGAGTCGAGGAGTGATGACAAGGAAGCGAGACGTAAAGTTTCGGCCGCAGCATCCACAGTCCATGGAGTGAGGTTGAGAGGGAGGATCTTCAGCTGCGGATCGCGCTCAAGGGCAGATGTGAGCATGCGGGTAAACTCAGTGCGGTTGTCGGTGATATGCTTAATCGCATCCTTGATTCCGGGGTATTTCTTCAGCAATCCCACCGACACCTTACCATTGAACAAAGCTTTAATAAGCGAGGTGGCATCCTCCGGAACATCAGATCTCCTCACCGGCAAAGATGTGACCGCATACCACATCGGGTTGGCGCAGTACTGAAGTGTCACCTTAGCTTCATCGTCTATCTCCGGTATGTCAACTGAGAATTTCGAATCCGCCGGGGAGAGCCAGAAGGGAGTGGATTCAATCACGGGAGAGGATGACGGCAGAACCACAACGAGAGTCTGCTCACCATCAGAGAAATCACCACCCATAGCGTAGAAACGCATTCCGACAAGACTGATGCCGCTCGGTACCTTCCAATTTACGGATACAGCCCTTGAACCGGAAGGATCCAACTCTTCAGCGGAAAATTCCTGTTTCAGATAAACATCACCCGAAGCGGGATCATAGATCTCCACGCGCCCGGCCACACCGAGCGGCTGACCAGTATTATTGAATAGCATAGCCGAAACAGTAGCCACATCGCCAGTGCGCAGGAAAGAGGGAGGGTTGGAACGCACCATCACCTTCTTGGCAGCCACGGTATTGAGAGTCAGAGTAGCGGAGCGCATCTCCGAGTCATAGGCGAGCATACGGAACTTCCAAGTCGTGTTGAAATTGGGCACATCGAAATCAATATCCACAACGCCCTGACCGTCGGCATTGAGCGACGGTTTGAAGAAAGCCACAGGCATCTCCACAGGCCGCAGCTCGACCTCAGATTCTTCAGCCCCCTTTGCAGCCGTCACTTCACCTGAAGCCGCAATGGCATCGTTTTCGACCTTCCTTTCCATACCGTCGTCATTATCCTCAATAGACTCCTGTATTGTTAAAGATTGCTTATTTGCTGACCCATACCTCTCTACAGTCAACGCATTAGCGTATCGAGTTCTTGGACTACCAGCAGAACCATATAGAATCGGTGCATCCCAATCAATGTATCGGTTAAACAGATTCTTTCCGTATGTCTTGAATTGAGGATAGGTGAAGTCCAACCATTCACGCTTGGAGTCATTATTCACATTTTGGAAATCCTTCCGGTTCAACCGAAGCCCCGGAAAATCAAATCTCATCGGATAATTCCAGTAGCCACTGGAATTATAGAAGTACCAATTTGAAGGATAAATAGCATCAAGTGCCTTATCGCTAAGCACGGCCAAGGCTGAAGCATCTGCGAGGGGTTTTCCATCCCTGAGGACACGGAATTTCCAATGTTCCTTCTCTCCGGCAGAAAGTTGATCGCGGAAGGTCTCAGTCTCAATCTTCACAGTTATATTCTGCGCATGAGGTATGATGGTCACGTTTTGGGAATACAAAGTGATATCATGCAATGTGTAGAGAGAGATTAAAGTCCTATCCTCATCAGCCGGCACAGGCACGGTCAGCCAATTGAATCCACGATTCATATGCAGCCATTTATGTTGGACCTCACCCGAAGAGGGGGTAATCACCACCAATATGTGAGAGTCATCGTAAGAAGTGCCGACTCGAAGTCTCACATTCTTCTGTCCCTCTTCAGCATAGACAGTGTTCTCATCCACCCAAAGGGCTGTCTCCTTGGCCGGCACTTTGTCATCCCTTCTCCAAATCACGAAACTGGAGGAGGCATCCCCGTTGCCATTGCAGTCTTCAGGATTACCCTTTATGTGGAAGCATAACTTATAGGAACCGGATTTAAGTTTCCTTTCGGGTATCGATAATACTGGCGAAAGGAACTCACCTTCATCAACAAGCTTTCCGGATCCATCATATAGTTTCCACTCAACTTCTTTTTTCACAGGCAGGCCCATGGCATCGCGGACAGGAACATTGAAATCAACATTCTTGTCTTTGACACATATAAAATCTGTCACCTCAGGCGACACACTTAACCCATTACCTAAGAATAGATATGCCGACTCCGACTGCTGAGTCTCTCCGGAGGCAGCCGTAGCAGTAGCGCGGAAGGTAAAAATACCGGTCTCGAAAGCCGTACCCTTGAGTCCAGCAACGGGGAGCACTACCTGATAGTGCCCGTCCTGATCCGTCACTACCTCTCCACCGTAGGATGCTTCCCCTGCTAAATAGCGCCACCAGAAAGGTTTCCAATGAATCTCATAGTCAACTTTCACACCCCCCAAAGGCATCCCTGTGTATGTCGTTACATTTCCAGAGAAGGCGATACTGTCTGGCACCAGATGTCGGTCCTCGCCCAATCCTCTCTGGGCCGAGACAAAGAAAGAGGGCACCTTATATTCCGCAACTTGGAAACTTCTTGAGGACTCGTAACCTCTGCCAGTTCTCCTGCCCGACTCTTCCTCGGAGTTTGTATAAGCATCGATCTGCCAGTCGCCCAGCACGCATTCCTCCGGAATCTTGAAGCTGCCTATGAGACGACCCGAATCATCGCTTACCAGCGTCAAAGACTCTATCTCCTTATAAGCAGGATTTTTCAAGAGGAATTGCACTTCTTTACCAGACAAGACGCGGTTACTGTGGCGCACTCCATTATATTCATAAACAATCGAAGCAAACCTTACCGTATCGCCAGGATGGAAAAGCGATAAGTCCGTAAAAATGCTTACAGAGGTTCTCGATGACTGTCCACCCCTGCCAATCATCGACAGTTCATCATACATTCGCATTGACGAACCTTTATAGGAGGCATCAACATAGATCGGAAGCCAAAAAGTGCTCTTATCCGACAGTTTAGGCCTTTCGAACCGGAATAAACCGTTTGTGTCAGTTTTACCAGTTGCAAAAGGCGGTTTGTCTTTTTCCTTTTCAATATTAGCAAAAACATCTACTGCCGCACCGTTCACGGGTGCTCCCGACTTCGCGTCCATCACCAATGCTTCCCAGAAAGTATCCCTCAACAAAGGTTGCTCCGAAATCAAACCGACAGCCAAAGAACTGACAATGAAGAGGGTCGGCTTCGTGTCGACGGCAGCCCTCCATCTCCTACGTTTTTCGACCGAATCCATGATCATATTTGAATCACGAGCGAGGATGACTGCATACGCTCCGTCAGGAAGTGGCGGAAGGGACACATTCTTCTCTATGGAGAAGGGCACTTCCCCATCTACCGCCACTCTTTGCGACAAAATGTTTTTTCCACACTTGAACACCTCTCCCAACTTGACGTTACCGGCAGCACGATACCTCATGCTGTCGGGCAAACTGTAGACATGGATATAGGCCTCATCGAAGTTGGCAAGGCGAACCTTCATCTTTATTGAATCACCCAGGTAATATCTATTCCATGCCTCGAGGGTCAGAATCCCACGTGACAACCAATTCAGCTGACTGTCAATAATTTTTTTAAGATCTCTTGCCTCCTTACCAGTAATACTCTCCCTCATCTTTTTCAGAGAGGCGTATAGTTCCTTACCAGTCGGCAACTCTTGGGGTGCAACTTCCAGTCCGAAGTAATTTTTCGCAGGTTCAGGGGTACAGAAAGGTTTTATATCTTCCTGTGCTTCCCCTTTATAGTCCACTTCGCCCAATTCAGGATTATATCTCATCAGGGCAAGAAGCAGCGGAAGACTCTCCGGCTCATAATTGAGGGTCTCAAGTTCAGCCAGAAGGAACTGGGAAGGGTCTTCTCCCTTGAGGTTCAGACGGGCGGCCAGCCAGACATCAAGGTATGCACGCATCTGCGGATTGCCGGACGACACACCTTTGTCATACAGTTCGGTGCAGAGCCGGGTGGCTATGCCGAGTGCCGAACCTTCCCCAACCTCTGAATCGTCGCGGGAAAGGGGAGTGAAGGGTATTATGTCGGCAGGGAGCGTCCAGGTGTTGAACAAGGGGGTCAGACAGTCCACAGCCTGCATACGCATAAAGTCTTCCACGGTCAGTCCGCATCGTTCGGCCCGTTCCCAGCCGGTCAGCATCCTGGAAATATCTCCTATCGGCATCTGCGCCTCGGGCATCGAGGCACAGCAATCGATCACAAGGGAGATTATCTTGTCACGGAACATTTTGCTGCTCCAGAATTCCGGCTGCTCGGGCAGAGAATCCTGCGGCAGCTTACGCGAGTCAAAAACCCATTTGTCATTCTGATACATCTCCTTAAGGAGTCGGGCCTCCACCAGACGGGCAAGCCCACTGTAAGGACTCGGCATCTGACGCGCCACAGAGTCGCACAGCACCATGCAGCTCTTCACGTTATCTGCATTTATAAGCTGACGCGATATGATGATCTGAATCATGGAATTTATGGCCTGCACATAGTCTTTCTTTCCGAGATTGTCGGAAAGAGAGGCCACAGCATCAGCCTGCACAGTTTTCGGAAATGCGAAATCTGGCGTAGGCGTTTCAACTCTGCTGTCTGCCTTGACAGTCTTGTCTATGACCGGACTCTCCTTGATTTCATGTCTTATCTCGCTGACCTTCACCTTAGCCTGAGTAAGAGGCTTGATAGCAAGTCCACTTGTATGGCTGCAAAAAAACAGAGCCGCTGCTATGGCGGCCCTGATTAAAAACATACTGTTCTTCATTGAAAAATCATAAGGGGTTAGGGAGTAGAGGAAAAAAGGAAACAGACCGCCGGATACATCTACCTGCCCCGCTTGTCGCCATCCTGTGGCTTGCAGCGCATCTCCATCATCTTCTGTCGGAACTTATCGTCGGCCTCCTTCATCTTGAGGATCTGTTTCTGAGAGAGGAACTTGCTGAAAAGGGCATCATAACGCGCAGTGATCTCGGCAGCCTTTGCCTGGGCCTTTGTGCGGGCATCGGAAAGTGCCTTATAGTCGGCTTCCGAGGGATTTTTATCTTCGCGCAGGGCTTTGTCAAGACGGCGCACCTCCTCGAAGGCTGCGCGGCGCTCAGCCATCATCTTCTCATACAGCTCCACAAACTGCTTCTGCTGGCCGGCCCGCAATTCGATTTCCTGAGCCACGAATTTGATGCGGAACTCGCTGATCTCCTTCTGCATGCCATTCTTGTGCTTCTTTTGGGCAGAAACGGGAACGACGGCCACGAACATAGCCATCAAAAACATCAATATCCTGACCGGCACACGGCCACAAGGTAGATTTTTCTTCATACTGTTTCCCTTATTTCAACTGTTATCTTTATTCAACCTTCATGTCGGCATATTGCGGCTCAAGCTCGTAGCCGAAGGCTTTCTCGAAAGAAGCCATGTCACCATAGGCCTGGGCCACATCCGCCTCCAGCTCATAATCGTCGGCAGGGGCCGTCACCATGTAGCTGCTGATCTCATGCTCCGAACCTTCGGCCGACATTGCCTGGGCAATCTGGGCCGGAATGTTGTCGAGCGAGATCTGTTCAGGAGCTGAGACGCGGTGGAACACCTGCATCATAAGCCATATGCCTGCAAACATAGCGGCCATATATACGTAAGGACGGATCTTATGCCAGAATGAAAGCTCGGGAGCCTTCGGAGTCTCCGGATAAGGGGGGAGCGACTCCTGAATCTCCTTGAACCTTGATTCAAAAAATCCTTCAGGCACTTTCATTCCTCCGTCGGATCCAAGGATTGTCCTTACTTTTTCTATCTTTTCTCTCTCCATTTTTTCTCACAATATTATTTCTCCAATCTCATTCCATATTATTCTGTACAGATGTGACAAGCCTTGCCCCTCTCGGTTTAATCCCGAAGACTCCTCTCCTCAATATTTTATCGTTTTTTGCAGGGAAGCATCCGTCAGTCGCCAATGTGCTCAGTGGCAGAATGCAGCCCGCAACGGGAGGCAAGCCCGAAAAAAAAGCTTCCCAGGCCAAAACCTTTTGCCTGCCGAGCGTGTTTATAAGACAAAAGAAAGATAAAATCGTTTCATGATGTTAGGTTAGTTCAATAGAAAAAGTATTATGGAAAACACGAGATGCCGCAGATTGGGAAATCAGCGGCATCCTTTTTTTTGTTAAATTAAGTTATCCGTCCCCTTTTTTTGGGGCTGTTATCTGAAAAAATTGTAATTTAGCGGTCGGAATGAAGTATACGCCCCCGATTGACGAGAAGCAACTCGTGAAAGATCTGCAGAATCCGAAGACCGCCCGGCAGGCCTTCGACACGCTTACGCGCGCCTATGGCGAACAGATGTATTGGCAGATCCGCCGTATGGTGCTCAATCATGACGACGCCTCCGATCTGTTGCAGAATGCACTCGTCAAGGCATGGAACAATCTGCATAATTTCCGAGGGGATGCAAAACTCGCCACCTGGCTCTATAAGATCGCCGTCAACGAATCCATCAATTTCATCAACAAGGAGAAGCAGCGGCAGAACCTTACGGAGGAAGAGGATGACTCCTTCCTGCTTAAAAACCTTGAGGCAGATCCCTACTTCGATGGCGATGCCCTTCAGGCGGAATTGCAGAAAGCAATCGCCGCCCTCCCGGAGAAGCAACGTCTCGTATTCAACATGCGCTATTACGACGAGATGAAGTATGAAGAGATAAGCGAAATCCTCGGCACATCCGTCGGCGGCCTCAAAGCCAGCTATCATCATGCCATGAAGAAGATAACGGAAGCCATTTCGGCTCTCGAATAAACCAAAATTCAAGCAGAGGGGTTTTTATATTTATAAGGAGTTCATAAAGTGATGATTCCAAACTTGAAATCATCTCCATATACTAAACTCCTTTAAATATATAAGAAACACCCTTAAAAACACTCCGCTATAACACCGCCAGAGCTATGAAAAACATTTTACGCCACTCCATACTTGCCTCCGCCCTCATCTTCGTGGCTTCATCTGCCCATGCCCAGTATTACGAGCTTGCCAACCAGCTCGCCAACGTTATCCAGCCTGCACTTTCCGGCTCGATGCGGTATAAGGGATTTGCATCCGCTTCCTACGTAAAGAATCTTGGCGACTTCAATGCCGATTACCTCGAAGTCAGCACATCGCAGGGCTTTCAATATTCGAGCTGGTTCTATATGGGTGCCGGCCTGGGATTTGACGTCACATTCTCTCATCCTAATGATGACTGGGGAAATGGCTGGGCCTCCGACACTCAGCCCTCGAGTTTCCACCGCAGTGTGACTACCGCCGTAATGATGCCTATCTTCACAGATTTCCGATTCAACGTAGGGAGCGCCTCATCCACGAATTTCTTTGTCGACCTGCGTATCGGAGCCTCCTTCATGCTTACCGACAGCTGGCTGCGCATCAACAACGGCTATCTCTCCGACCGCCAGTATTTCTACCTCAAGCCAACAGTCGGAGTGCGCATCCCCACCAATCCCCAGAACTCACGCCAGGCCTTCAACGTGGGCATAAGCTATCAGCTGCTCACCTCCGATTACTGGCGCTCTTACGAATCGCGCGGCACACTCAGCGGACTCGGCCTGAGCGTCAGCTATGAATGGTAAGGAAAGAAATTTCTTCGTGTAGCTTAACGCATTTATAATATCGATGCAAGGTTTTCGTTTTTAGGTTAAGGAAATTTGCACGGGAAAGCAGAAATTGCTAAATTTGAGCCACATTTCCCTGAGATGTCTTTACCACTTCTGAAACAAGCAAACAAAACCAAGCATCAGAAATGACAAGAAAAAATACACTTATCAATGGAGTGCGGGCTGCCGTGATTGCGGCCGCCGTAGGTGCTCCGCTGCTTGCCGGTGCGATGCCGGCAAAGCCCGGTATCCATACAATCAAGACAGCTGACGGCACTGAGCTTCGCGTCGAGAAACGCGGCGGTCCTTTCGCGCACGCCACATTCACTGACGACGGCCTGCTGCTCAGCCAGCTCGCCGACGGCAGCTTCGTCTATGCCCGCATCGGTGTCGACGGACTCCCTGAGCCCACCGACGTCAAAGCCCATGCCGCAGAGTTCCGCACCGGTGAAGAGCTCAAGCTGGTGAGCCAGCTGCGCACCATCGACTTCGCGTCTGCCCTCAAGCGCCGTGATGATGTGGTGGCTGCCCGCATGGCTCCCGCCTCAGTAATCAAGAAGGAACGTGCCGAGAATCCCGGTCTCTGCAACACTTCCATGAAAGTGCGCACCGGCTCTCCCAAGTGCCTCGTGATCCTTGTGGAATATCTTGACGAGAAATTCCGCATTCCCAATGCCGGTGAATATTTCAACAACGCCATCAATCAGCCCGATTTTGACTCCGGCAGATGGATAGGAAGTGTCGCCGATTATTTCAAGGACAATTCATTGGGACTCTACACTCCTCAGTTTGACATCTATGGCCCGGTGACTCTCGAAAAGAATATGGCCTACTATGGCGCGAACGACCGCTACGGCAACGACACACGTCCGCATGAGATGGTGAGCGATGCCTGCCGTATCCTCGACGAGACCACCGACATCAATTTCGCGGATTATGACAACGACGGCGACGGCATCGTCGACAACGTTTTCATCTACTACGCAGGTTTCGGCGAAGCCAACTCCGTGTCGCGTCCCAACACCGTCTGGCCTCACTCCCACGACCTGAGCGTGGCGGATCCCAGAAACAAGTATATCTTCGACGGCGTCCGCATCGACCATTATGCCTGCACCAATGAGGTGGAGGAGGAAGCCGCCGGATATGAGGACTGGCTGGTGGAAGGCAACGGTTGCTTCATCCATGAGTTCAGCCACGTGCTCGGCCTTCCTGACCTCTATGAGACTTCCTATTCCGCCGGTTCGTTCACTCCCGGCTACTACAGTGCGCTCGACTATGGCCCCTACAACAATGGCGGCCACACTCCCCCGAACTATGGCGCATATGAACGCTACGCTCTCGGCTGGATGACTCCCGAAGAATTGCTCCATAGCGGAGAAATCACCCTCGAACCCATATTCGACACAAACACTGCATACATGGTGAACACTTCGCGTGACAATGAGTATTTCCTCTTTGAAAACCGCCGTCTGGAAGGTTGGGATAAATTCATTCCCAATGAGGGCATGCTCGTCTGGCACATCGACTTCTCCCTCTCCATCTTTGAAACCAACACCGTAAACAATGACCCGCGTCATCAGTATGTGGATCTCATTGAGGCCGATGACCGCCGCGACTACTCGAGCCGCGATGGCGACGTCTTCCCCGGCACTGCCAACGTCACTTCCCTTGGCTTCAACACTACTCCGCGTCTTATAAGCTGGAATAACAAGGACCTCATGCGTGAGCTCACCGACATACGCCACGATGGCCGCAACATCAAGTTCACTCTGACAAACACCGACCCAAGCTACACTGGCATCAGCCAGACGGTAGCCGAAAACGGCAGCCTTACTTTCGGAAATGGACAGCTGACCTCCGCCTATGGCGAAGCTCTCGATGTCTATGATGCCGCAGGCAGAAAAGTGGCCCGCCTCAACGCCGGTTCCACAATCTCCCTGCCCGCAGGACTTTACATCGTCAGCACTCCTGACGGCGCGAAGAAAATTCAACTCTGACTTTATTTTAGTTCATATTAGATTTTTTCAGCACCCCGCAGATGAAATATCTTCGGGGTGCTGTTTTTTTGTTTCCTCAATGTTACTTTCAGGATGGTGGAGTATGATTTGTCTATCTCTTCCTCCCTGACTCAGAAAAAAGCCCTCAGGCCGGTGGAGTCCTCTTCAGCCTCTCCTGAGTTGGAGATAGCGGCTGGAGCTATTGAGGGCACCGGCATCTCGCTGAAACAGATGTATAGACCTATGGCCCGAGTCATCAGCAAATCGTCATGATGGCCGGCAATAGCACCGAAACTCCCGTTTGCCCTTCTTTCATATACAAGATACTCGTCAAGACAACGGGCGTCGCGCTCAACGTATGCCCCTTCCCTTATCACCTTCACAAGATTCGATATGATGAGAGGCTTGGTTGCCACGTTGGTATGGAATCCATATCTTGTAGGTTTTCCCTCCCTTATGTCGGATTCCTTTTCCTTACGGGCATAGAGGTTGGGATAAGCATTCTTTATCTGCGAGAGTATGAAGCCCGACTGGTCGCCGTCAACATGCCGATAGGCATCGCGGGTCTCCGCCGTATTACTTTCTATGACCAGCAAAGCATCATCATACCATCGTGCTATCCTCGCCGCCCGCCAGGCCAGAATGTCGATATCGCAATGTCCCCTCCATTGGGCCACCACCGCCGGTCTTCCTCCCTGCAGCATCATGAAGCGGTCGAACACAACGATGACCGACCAGTCAGCCTTGGCGCTACGGCCACCTATATCCACCACAACGAGGTAGCGGTTGTCGACCTTCGGCAGTTCCTCCGGAAAATCCCATACTTCGAGCGAGGCCTGTGCGTCCTCCCGGAATTCAAGATCCTCCAGAGAGTCAGCCGGCGCACCCGGCGGACCCTCCACAGCTCCCCGCACCATAGGGGAGCAGCACCCTTTCCGAAGATTCTCCACGTGATACATGTCGAAAACACGCGCTCCACTGTTGACAAACGCCTCCACATCATCACTCGGATATTCTGAGGCCATCATTCCGTGGGAGGAATATTTCATGCGCTCCATCACATACCAATGGATTGCCTCGAGGGTTGCCCCCATCTCCCAAAGATGCCAGAGATAACGTCCCGGCTCCCGGCGGTCGCTTCCGGAGTTCTCTTGCAAGCGGAAGTCGAGAAGCGACGCCGCGAAGGCTTCCGGATCGGTTATCGGCTCGGCATACTGGTCAATGTCAAACCATGAGATGAAAAGAGGTTCGAATTGCGATTCGCCTCGTCGTGCCGCCTCGTATTCACGTTGGAAGAAATTGCCGGTGCCGTTGGCTGTTGATTCATACACTATCATTGTGAGCGGACGGAGCAAGACTCCGGAACAGGCCGACCGGATAATCTGCTCCGGTGTCTTTCCGTCTGTGGCCTTCCACACTCCCACTTCGGAACAATGCACGAGATTATAGTCGCCTCCACGGCAGGAGTCGGGCCGCTCCGCCGTGCCAACCTTTATCTTGCAGTTGCGTTGCGGCACACGGAAAATTGCGCCCGACCTTCCCACCCCTGCCAGCTTCTTCTCCGGTTTGGAAGGAGACTCCCCTGGCGGATAGAGCATGGCGAGAGGATAGGAATTGACCAGACGGTCAAACATATCCTTAATCTCGTCCGAGCCCATGGCCTGCTGCGCGATGATGAGGGAGTTCAGGCCTGTGCGGTGCAACAGCTGAAGCCATGCCATGTAAAGCTGACTGCATGTGCTCCCTCCCCACTGGCGGGCCTTCAGAAGCACAAGCCTCAACGGCTTTCCGGCCAATCGTTGCCGCTCGAGTGCCTCCACAAACTTACGCTGCGGACGGTTGAGGATGAATAGCGAATCCTCCCCACCCCCCTTTGTCTTGATGTAGGCATATCTCGCGCACCAATAAGGGAAGTCATGAAGGCAACGCAGACGCTCAAATTCTTCCCTTATCTCTCCGCATCGACCGGCAGTGGGAGTGAGACGACGGAAATGCTCCAGATATTCCCCTACGCTCCCGGCCTCCGTCAGCTCCTTAACCATAACTTCATCGCGCATGGCTACGGGAAGAAAAACCTTTCCATCAGTAAGTCCGGAAATATGGAACGCAAACCGCTCCCCCACCGATCCCTCACCGCTTATGGGATCGAAAACAGCTGTATTGGCAGCTATCCGGCGTGCATTCTCAGCAAGGAGTTTTCTGACATCCTCCCTCATCTTCCCCTCCTTTCCTTCATTTCGCGCAAGATGCGCCTTATCATCTTGCGTGCCGACTCGGCGGCAAGATAGAACTCCGGAGCCGGCGACCACACCACACTCTCCACAGCCCGCGAGAGCGGCATAGAGGGATTGCGCTTGAGAATCACATCTACACGCGTCGCAATCTCGTCATACATCCGGCGCTTCTCGAAATGCATGTTGGAAGGGACAGTGCCCTTGCGTATGGCACTGACAACCTCAGCTGCCCGGATCTCACTCACCCAAAAGCGTGAGCAAGGTGACTTAACAACATTGCTATAAAGTGTAGCATTGTCCCTCACAGCAGGATTGGCAAGCTGAACAGCGAAGACCCGATGCAATTCCGCATCTCGCTGAGCCGAAAAATCGGATATAGAACCTTTATGTTTCATAACTTTGTTTTGGATTAGGTACTGCAAAGTTATAAACATATTTACAGTTTTGCAAATATTTCTTATAGCATTTTTAAAATTTAATTTCAAGCACTTAGTTTAAAGTTTATATAACACTCTGTATTTTAAATATTTAAGGATTACAAAACCGCAAGGACTAAAAACCCGCAAGGACCAAAAGTGTCCTCCCCTTAAATGAAGTGGAAAATCCATCGGGTTACTCCCAGTCTCTGCGGGCACTCAAGTGAACCATACTTTTTGTCCTTCCGTTATATCAGTATGTTGCTTTAAGCCCTGATTCGATGAACAAACAGATACTTGACGGCTGCACAGCCGCTGCTCATGTAGCTTATGCCATGAGTGAGATTGCCACAATTTACCCCATTACCCCTATTGCCTCCATGGGTGACACCGCCAAAAAGTGGGGTATGCATGGTCGCCTTAACCTCTTCGGACAGAAACTCGAAGTCAAGGAGATGGAAAGCGAACTCGGAGCTGCGGGAGCTGTGCATGGCGCTTCGGCCGGAGGTGCGCTGGCCACTACCTTCACCTCCTCGCAAGGTCTGATGCTCATGATTCCTAACATGTATAAGATAGCCGGCGAACTTCTCCCTGCGGTATTTCATGTCGGATGCCGGTCGATCGCCAACCATGCCCTTTCCATTTTCGGCGACCATCAGGATGTGATGGAATGCCGCGCCACCGGTTTCACGATGCTCGTCTCGGCCTCGGTACAGGAGACGATGGACCTTGCGGTTGTAGCTCATATCGCCGCAATCCGTGGGAGCTTGCCTGTCCTTCATTTCTTCGACGGATGGAGAACAAGTTCGGAGATGGATACAATCGACGTTATCGACTATGACAGCATAGCCAAGATAATGCCCTGGAATGAAGTTGAAAAATTCCGTCAACGGGCCATGAATCCTGAGCATCCCGACACTCGCGGTACTGCACAGAACGCTGACGTGTATTTCCAGAACAGTGAGGCCATCAATCCTTATTATGACGCTTTCCCCGCCATCGTGCAGCAGGCTATGGATTCTGTGGCAACGATCACGGGGCGCCAGTACCATCTTGTAGACTATGTCGGTGCGCCGGATGCGGATCGAGTGATTGTAATTATGGCCTCGGGTGCGGAAGTGGCGGCGGAAACTTCCGAATGGCTCAACCGGGAGAAGGACTATAAGACAGGTGTATTGAAAATCCGTCTCTACCGTCCTTTCCCTAAAGAAGCGTTCCTGAAGGCATTGCCCTCTACCGTGAAATCGATTGCCGTGCTCGACCGCACCAAGGAACCCGGCTCGGTACATGAGCCTCTGTGTCTCGATGTGATGTCTACTCTCTTTGAGGCGGGGCGTGCTGATATAAAGGTTATCGGCGGCCGATATGGGTTGTCGAGCAAGGAGTTCAACCCTTCGATGGTGAAGGGTGTGTTCGACGAACTGGCAGCCGGTCAACCGAAGCGTACGTTTACGGTGGGCATCAATGACGACGTCACCCATCTTTCGCTATCGCCGGAGGAGAATATTGACACTTTGGCTTCGTCGGGATATTTCCAGGCCATTCTTTATGCCATCGGCAACGACGGCACTGTCGGCGGCACGAAGCAGGCAGCAGCTGTCCTTGCGTCCGATCCGAACCTCTACGCTCAGGCTTATTTCAGCTATTCCGCAAAGAAATCAGGTGGTTACACCATCTCTCAACTGCGAGTGGGACGTACTCCGATAACATCGGCTTACTCGATTGTGGATGCCGATTATGTGGCTTGCCATAAGACATCGTACGTCACTCGTTTTGACATGCTCGACAAGATTCGGGAGGGCGGTACGTTCGTACTCAATTCCCCATGGAAAGCGGATCAGATGGTGAAAATGCTCCCCCGGAAGATGCGTCAGCAGATATCCGACAAGAAACTGAAATTCTATAACATCGATGCTGATTCAATTGCGGCGAAGGTTGGCCTCGCTCCCCGCATCAATATGCCGATGGAAACTGTAATGCTCTATCTGGCAGGCATTATGCCTTTCGAGAAGGCTTACCAGTCACTACAACAGACCATCAAGGCCACATACATGCATGAAGGAGGCGACGTTGTAGACCGCAACCTCAAGGCTATCTCTATGGCACTGGATGCGCTGCATGAGATCGATTACGCATCGATCGAGGGTTGGGCAACTACTCCAGACCAACCATCCGGCCGACCGGCCCCCGTATATCCCAATGCTGCTCTCAAGAATTTCATCGAAAAGATTCACACTCCCTGCATCCATGGCAAGGGTGATTCCATTCCTGTCTCGGCACTTTCGGCAGATGGCGTGATACCAAACGGCTCTACAGCCTACGAGCATCGCCGCATCGCCACGCGTGTGCCTGTGTGGAATGCGGATGAATGTGTGGAATGCACGGAATGTTCGCTGGTGTGTCCGCACGCAGCAATCCGTCCTTTCATCATCTCGAAGGAAGAAGCGGAAGGATTGCCGGCCGCCATCGCCACAAAGGAGGCAAAGGGAAGTCCGACGCTGGAAGGCTATCGTTTCCGTATACAGAACTATCCGGAGGATTGTTTGGGGTGCTCTTCCTGCTCTCTTATATGTCCGGGCAATGCACTTATCATGACACCGCTGGAGGAAGTTCTCGAGCGTGAGATGAACAATCTGGAATGGCTCAAGACCCATGTCAAGCCGAAACCCTCGCTGCTGCCTGCTGCCACCGTGAATGGTTCGCAGTTGCGGACTCCGGGGCTTCAGTTCTCGGGTGCGTGCGCGGGTTGCGGTGAGACACCATACGTCAAGTTGCTCACCCAACTCTTCGGTTCGCGGCTGCTCATCGCCAACGCCACAGGTTGCAGCTCCATCTGGGGTGCGGATTATCCTTCCTCAGCTTATTGTGCCACAGAGCCTGACGGTCGCGGTCCGGCCTGGGCCAACTCTCTCTTTGAGGATAATGCCGAGTTTGGCTACGGTATCCTGCTCGCCATGCGTCATCGCCGTGCGCGTCTGGAAAAGACCGTGAAGGAACTGATCGCTTCCTCCAAGACTCCGGGCTTCCTGAAGTCACCGCTTGAAGCTTGGCTGAACAGTCGAGACGACCATGAGGCTTCCATTGCCACTGCGGCCCAGTTGCTGACAATGGCATCACCTTTGGCTAAGGATTATCCAGAGTTGAAGTCGCTGCTTGAGCAGAGCGACATGTTAGCCACGAAGAGTGTCTGGGCCATAGGTGGTGACGGTTGGGCTTACGACATCGGTTTCGCAGGTCTCGACCATGTGCTCGCCTCCGGCGAACCGATCAAGATATTGGTGATGGACACCGAATGCTACTCCAACACGGGCGGTCAGCTTTCGAAAGCTACACCCCGTTCGGCTGTGGCAAAATATGCCCCCGACGGCAAGAGTACACCCAAGAAGAATCTCGGCAGGATGGTGATGACATATGGCAACGTCTACGTGGCCTCCATAGCCTTGGGCGCGAACTATCAGCAGGCCATCGATGCATTGACGGAAGCCGACCGCTATCCCGGTCCGGCCATCGTGATAGCTTACTGCCCTTGCCTTAACCATGGCATAAGGCCTGGACTGGGTCATTCGATCATTGAGGAACGGCGTGCAGTGGAAGCCGGTTACTGGCCCATCTACCGTTACAATCCGCTCAATGAAGACGCCCCGCTCACTATCGACAGTGTCATCCCCGGACCAGACAACAGCGGCCACAACGGTTCGTCGCCACTGACCACTTCCCCTGCCTACCCTGGCGCTCCCGAACCTCTCGACGATGTCCATGGCTTCATCATGGGCGACGACCGTTACATGGACCTCCGGATGGTCGACCCCAAACGTGCCGCCCGACTCCGTCCCCTTCTCCAGCAAGACTGCAACGAAGAGAACGAAGCCCTCACCGAAACGGTCTGACAACCCGATTCTGCGAGGGACACTGGGAGGAGCGCTCTCCCGAACGGTTCAATACCGCACCAAGATTCAACTTTACTTTTAGTATAAAGGGCTTTGGGTCAACAACCCAAAGCCCCCTTAATGTTTGAGAGATTGCTGTTTTTCAGTCATTGAGGATCTGCGACCCAAAGCTCATTAAAGGCCAAAGATACTTTTGATCATATCCTCTGACAGACCGGCTTTGCGAGCCGCCGCAATATTCTTTTCGCGCTCAAGACTCATACCCTTCTCCAAACCTTCCGCTCTGCCTTCCGCTCTGCCTGCTTCGCGATTGCGGGCGGCCGCAAAGCGCACGGCACTCTGATTTTCAAGTTCCTTGAAATAAGATTCGGAGTAGGCTACAGCCTCAGCCTCCTCAAGTCTGTTGACAGCGGATGCCTCAAAGAAGTCATCATATTCCCCCGTCTTGTATGGCTTTGATTCTCGTGTCATGTTTTCCATATTTTTAAGTAAATACAATATCCTTAACAACTCAGTGTCGCAATCATCCCATTCCTTCGGCACCTCAGGCAACGAAAGGAATATGAATCGCAGCCGGTCACTGTATATTTCATCTGTATGCCGGTCTATCAGCAGGAAGTCTTTCAGCAGAGTATGACTCAATCCGGTAAGGTAGAAGTCAGTAAAGACAATGCAATATACCGGATCCATCTCATATTCAACACCTCGCATCCCTTGTTGTACGATTGCGTTGGCTCCATAGAACATGATTCTGTTGGAAAAGTTCTCTGACTCCTCCTGCTGCATCTCCAACACAAAGTGATGATTGGTGTCTGTGGTGCAGTACACATCGTAAAGGATCTTTTTCCCTCCCGAATGATTGGGAAGAATCTCCTTGTTCTTGAACTCAACATTGGTAATCCTCATCTCGCCCTCGAAAAGAGCGTTGAGGAATCGCAACAGTAGGTTCTTAAACCGCTCCGTACCGAACACACGCTTGAAGCCGAAGTCCGTCAGCAACCTGATGAATTCCCTTTCAAGCGGCTTTAGGGTTTTCTCATTCATATCCATAGCTTATCTATCCTTGACGGAGTCTCTGCCCCCGTGTTGTCGCTGACAAATTTAGTCAAAATAATCCAAACCTGCAAATGCCCTCAAAACATTCAAAAAAGGGAGGGACAGCTCGGTGGCCATCCCTCCATCTTCAGCCGAGAAGTCAAACCTCTCCGGCTACGCTGACTCGCGTCAGCTAACAGTGACATACAAAAATCTAAGGTAATTATTGATTGAGAAGTCAAGATTGTCTTGCTTGCCGTATTGTCTGTTTGGAGTATCAACGATGAATTGATTGCAGTGACAACAGGATACGAAAAAGCGTGGAAGTCTGTATCTGTTGCCGTCCTACTGCTTGAGGCTTCTCGCATTGCCCTATCGATAGTTGGACGGCAACGCAGAAGCCCACGCATATCTATGCAATTTCAGCAAGGCGCGGGTTCCCTGATGAGAACCCGTGCCACTGAGCCTACAATTACATATCACGGGCATCTACCGTTGCTCAATCCTTGACTATCGATATGAAATCTTGCGAGAATTTCAAGCAGTCAAGAAATCAGCGCGGATAAACGCTATCAAATTTATGAACGGGGCACACTCTGTGCCTCCGTGCATCCCCCCTCTCGTCTCCCTCGACCGGGGCTTCGCGAGACGGTCTGCGCTGCAAAGTTAATGATTTTATGGAAATTTGCCAAATCCATCTATTTTAAATTTTACCGCCGCAGATGCGTTCGTGCATCCGCGGCGGCAATATATTTTGGAAACAAAGTCTTATTCGCCTCGGTTCTCCTTGTTGAAGATGTGGCGCAGACGGGAGAAGATCCGTTTTGAAGTGGCCTCTGTCGGCACTACGTTTGGTGCGTCGCGAAGAGACTCTATGGCGGCCTTCTCAGTGTCGGTCACATTCTCGGGAACGTAGACCATGACATTGACCAACAGGTCGCCCTTCACGTTAGAGTTATACTGCGGCAGACCCTTTCCTCTCAGTCGGAGCACCTTACCGGGCTGTGTGCCGGGAGTGATCTTGAGGCGGGCACGACCCTCTACCGTCGGCACTTCCGCCGAACCACCGAGGGCAGCCGTCGGGAAGTCGAGCATGAGATTGTAGATGAGGTCATTGCCATCGCGGATGAGTTCGGGATCTTTTTCCTCCTTGATGACCACGAGCAGATCGCCCGTCACGCCACCGTTCGGAGCGGCATTGCCACGTCCGGGAAGGGTAAGCACCATACCATCCTCCACACCGGCCGGAATGAAGAAGTTGACGATATCGTCCTTCTTGACGAGTCCGGAGCCATTGCAGACGCTGCACTTTTCCGTAATCTGCTGACCTGTGCCGTTGCAATCAGGGCAAACCACAGTGCTGTATTGCGGACCGAAGATCGTATTCTGCTGCACCTGCACAGTGCCAGTGCCGTGACAACGCGAGCAGGTATGGAAAGCTGTTCCATCCTTGGCTCCTGTGCCCTTGCAGGCTTCGCAGGCCACCATGCGCGGAATCTTAAGCTTCTTCTCAACACCATTGAGGATATCTTTCAAAGTCACCTTCACAGTCACACGAAGGTCGCTTCCCTTGTTGACGCGTCGGCGGGGTTCCGCAGTTCGTCCGGATGTGCCATAATGACCTCCGAAAATATCGCCGAAGTTCATGAAGATATCCTCCATCGAGAAGCCTCCGCCGCCAAAACCTCCGAAACCTCCGAAGCCCTGTCCGCCTCCGAAGCCTCCCTGTTCGCCGGCGAAGCCGAACTGGTCATACTTCTGACGCTTCTTCTCATCGCTCAGCACGTCATATGCCTCGGCTGCCTCCTTGAATTTCTCCTCAGCTGCCTTGTCACCTGGATTCTTATCGGGGTGATACTTGATGGCCATCTTTCTATAGGCCTTCTTTATCTCTTCAGGTGTGGCTGTCTTTGAGACGCCCAACACCTCGTAATAATCTCTTTTCTCTGCCATGTCAGTGGAATTTTATCAGTGCATGTTCGTGGAAATCACTGGGCCACTACAACCTTGGCGTGGCGAAGAACCTTATCGTTGAGTGTATATCCCTTCTCTACTGTGTCTAAGATCTTTCCCTTCATCTCAGGAGCCGGAGCGGGGATGGCCGAGATGGCTTCATGACGCTCTGTGGAGAATTCACGGTCTTCAGGATCTATCTCCTTCACACCGTTGAGCTCAAGATATTTACGAAGTTTATTGTAGATGAGTGTCATTCCTTCCTTGAGTGAATTGACATCATCGGAAGTCTCGCTCGCCTTTATGGCCCTCTCGAAATCATCGACAATCGGCAGGATGCCCTTCAGCACTCCCTCAGCGCCGTTGCGGATGATCTCGCTCTTCTCACGCAGCGTGCGCTTGCGGAAATTGTCGAACTCCGCCATGAGGAATAGATATTCTTTCTTCTCTTTCTTCAGTTCTTCCTCCAAGTGGGCGATGCGTGTCTCGGGAGCATCCTCTGCCGGGGCTTCCTCCGCTATCTCGACATCTTCTGTGGGAATCTCCTCCACATTCTCCTCTGCGCCGGGAGCATTGTTTTCCCGGGCTTCTCGTGCCTCCTGCTCTGCAGCTGCACGCTCTTTATCTTGATTGTTCTTGTTTTCCATGACGATCTATATTTTTATGTGTTTTCCATACAAAAATCAGGCCAAAAAACCTGCATCCAACTGAAAAAAGCTACCGTGTTCCTATATTTCAAGTCTCCGCGCTCCCCAGTCTACACTAATTCCAACAACCAAACGCGCCCGAGGGTTGATGGAATTTTGCCAAAACCTTCGCGTGCAGTAGCTTCGTCGGGAAAAAGCGCATAGAATGCCGACCCTGACCCGGACATGGAGACATAGGCTGCACCTGTCGCTTCCAAGGCTTCCTTTACTTCCGCCAACTCTGGATGCGCTGCGAAGATTGTCTCCTCAAACTGATTGAAGACTCCGTATTCACTCCATTTATCAGGAGATATTTTCCCCAACTCCCTCAAATCTGCAGCAGCTTTCCTCGGGGTCATCCCGGCGAAGGCTTCTTTCGTTGAGACGTAGACTTCGGGTTTCACTATCAGCAACCACCATCCCGAAAGATTCAAAGTGGTATCCTGAAGCAACTCGCCAACACCTGTGGCAAACGACGGACGGTTGCGGACGAAGAAGGGACAGTCGGCACCCAAACGTAAAGCCATTCGCTCAAGCTGCTCCTCCGTAAATGGATATCCCTCCATTTCATTCAGCAAACGAAGGGTGAAGGAGGCGTCGGCACTACCGCCGCCCAATCCTGCTCCATCGGGAAGGTTCTTGACTAAGGTCACGGATTTCGCGCCGGCCTTCTTTCCGGTCTTCTCTTCCAGAGAATCATTGAACAACGTGGCGGCACGGCATACAAGGTTTTTTTCCGGCGGGCAATCAACTTTCCTCCCCTGAAAATCAAATTCAAAACTGCCCCGGCGCCCTTCTGCCGGCACAATCTCAAGGATGTCGCAAAAAGCTGCCTCCAACGGAGGATTGGAGGGAGTACCGTCGAGTTTCCCTACAGGATAGAAGAGTGTTTCCAGTTCGTGGTAGCCATCCGCACGGCGATTAGTGACGTAGAGGCCGATGTTTATCTTGGCGTTGATGAAGGCAAGCATATGTCAGTGAGAAGTTACAAGTGACGAGTTACAAGTGTCAGGTTAAATGGAGTGGCGGCTGAAATGCCATACTGCGGCCAGGGATCCTCCCCTTACCAGCAGATAGGCGAGGAAGGAGAACCACAGCAAATTGTTGGTGAAGGCGGGAGCAAGGGAGTCGCCCCTTACAAACGGGAGCGTGGCGGCGAAGAATACAGCCGAGGCCACAAGTGTGGCCACAAGCATGGCTCGCGTGCGGGTCACTCCTATAAAGAATCCGTCATAGATGAAGGCCGCCACCGTCACGGGTGGTATAAGCAATATCCAGATATGATACTCGGCCACAAATTTCCTTACGGGCATATCATCCGTCAGCAGAGCCGTCACCGGTTGCCATCCCACCATATAGATGAGGAAAAAAAGCAGGGCTATACCGGCCGACCACCAGAGAAGATATTTCACCGAACGGCGCAGCATCCCGTCATCCTTTGCTCCGGCATAACGGCCTACGAGTGCTTCGCCGGTGAATGCGTAGCCATCCATGAAGAATGAGAAGAAGTGGAAGAATTGCTGCATGACTGCATTGGCCGCCAAGGCCACGGCTCCGAGGCGGGCACTGTAGGCTGTGACGGCCATAGTGACGGCCATTATCGCGGCGGAGCGTATGAATAGATCGGTGTTTACTGAGAAGAAACGGCTCAATCCTCCTCCATGGAAGAGTCTTTTCCATCCGCACCAGAGACCTCCCTCGGGAGCCATGCGCCATGCAAGGATGAGGGCCAGGAGAAATCCAAGCCAATTGGCGGCAAGAGTGCCGACGGCTACACCCCGGAATCCATAAGCCATGGGAAAGACAAGCACAAAACTGGCGGCGATGTTGATGACATTGATTGCTATCGCCACTATCATGGCCCTAAGCGTGGACTGCATCCCGACAAACCAGCCGGAAATGGCCATTACGGCCATCTGCGGAGGGGCCATCCATATGCAGATGTTGAAATATTCGGCGGCGACAGCCGACACTTGCCGGTCAGCCCCCACGAGCCAGAGCATCGAGCTGAGAAGGGCCTTCTGGAAGATGACCATCCCGAATCCTATGGCGAGTCCGAGAAACAGCGACCTGCTGAAGGCATCGCGCATGGCCGCCGCATCGGAAGCTCCGAAGGCCGAGGCGGTCAGACCGGTGGTGCCCATGCGGAGGAAGGCGAAAAGACGGAAGAGTACGTTGATCATCAGCGACCCCACGGCTATCGCGCCAAGAAAAATCTCCGACCCCAAATGACCGGAAATAGCTGTATCGCAGAGCCCTAAAAGGGGCACTGTCACGTTGCTCACTATTGCCGGCACTGAGAGCCGCAGGATTTCGCGGTTAAGATTCATGAATGCAAAATTAGTCAATTTTCTCAGGCCGTGACCGCCTCGCACGCCTTTGATTCAAAAAAATTTACTAAATTTGCCGTGCATGAACGCAATCACTGACAGCGAAAACCGCATGAACCCATTGCCTGACATTTCCGACACGGGGCAATGGCGACTTATCATATATATCAGCAAAGCCGGCATATCAGCCTGGATTAAGAGTACAGAGGATCCCACTGTTCCGGTGGGTCAGCTTTTCGCATCCAAATGGCAAATATCCGACGACGGTCTGCTACAACGCATAGAGAATGCAGTCTACGACCATCCGAGGGTGCTCGACGATTTCTCGGCCGACATCATCATCGAGACTGAGAAATGCCTCTGGGTGCCCTCCGTCCTGGCTGAGGATAATCCGGAGGAGGACTGCGAACAGTGGTTCTCGCAGGTCTGGCCGGGGATGGAAAAGGAGTTCCTCACTGATGAAGCGGGCGATAAATTATGCCTCCATATGCTTACCCCGGGACTCCGGGCCTTCCTCGCACGTACTTTCCCCGGGACACGCATAATGTCTCATCAGACGCAACTCGTAAGGAATCTCGCCGGACGCGCAGCCGACGAGACCCGCATGTATGTCGACATTCGCCAACATGAAGCCGACCTGCTCATCTTCTCCGGCAAACACCTGCTTTGCTGTGTCACACGCGAATGGCACTCGGAATCGGATATCATATGGCATCTGTTCAACCTGCTGGAGACCTACTCCATCGACCCTGCCAAAGCCCAGGTCTGCCTCTCGGGATTACGCGGGGTCAGGGATACCCTCGCCCGCGAAGCGCGCCGATACCTCAGCTTCGTGATGCTTACGATGGTGCCGAAAGTAGACTGCAACACCCCTCTCCCGCTCGCCGCCACATTCTGCTGCGCCCGCAATAACTTCATCGCAAGAAAAGAAAAATGAGAATAATAAGAGGAAAATATGGCCGACGGCGCTTCGACGTGCCGCGCAACATAACAGCCCGCCCTACTACGGATTTTGCCCGGGAGAACATCTTCAATGTCCTGGAGAATATGGAGGATTTCGATGGCAAATCCGCCCTCGATCTCTTTGCCGGCACGGGAGCAATATCTTTTGAGTTCCTCTCCAGGGGATGCTCTTCGGTGACGGCTGTGGAGCAAGCCTCCGTCCAGGCTGGATTCATACGCAGTGTGGCCGAACGCCTCGGCGACACAAACATAAAGGTGATAAAGGGCGACGTGTTCCGCTTCTGCGCCACATGCCGCGAGAAATTCGACTTTATCTTCGCCGACCCTCCTTATGACCACCGCGACTTCGCCAAAGTGCCGGAGATGATCCTCAATTCCCAGATGATTAAGCCCGGCACCGTTGTAATCGTGGAGCACTCCAAATCACATGACTTCTCCTCACTCCCTCACTTCCGCGAGCACCGCGCCTACGGCAGTGTCAATTTCTCCATCTTCATCATCCCTACTGAAAACTGACCCAAATACACTGTGCTGAAGGCGAAGGCCCGAAGCTTTCCTGAAAAAACTTACCACTGATTGTCACCAATAAGAAGAAAATAACCACCAAAGCAAAATGGATAACAAAATAAAGCTTGACACAATCGAAGAAGCCATCGAAGACTTCCGCAATGGCAAATTCATTGTCGTCGTCGACGATGAAGACCGTGAAAATGAAGGCGACCTCATCATCGCTGCCGAGAAAATCACTCCGGAGCAAGTGAACTTCATGCTCAAGAACGCTCGCGGTGTGCTCTGCGTGCCTATCACCAACGAACGATGCCGTGAGCTCCGCCTCGACAAGCAGGTCAACGACAATACAAGCGTTCTGGGCACTCCCTTCACCGTCACCGTCGACAAACTCGAAGGATGCTCCACCGGAGTCAGCATCGAAGACCGTGCGGCCACCATCCGAGCGCTCGCCGATCCCGCTTCCACACCGGAGACTTTCGGACGTCCGGGACATATCAATCCTCTCTATGCCCAGGACCGTGGTGTGCTTCAGCGCGCCGGTCACACTGAGGCTGCCGTGGATTTCGCACGCCTCGCGGGCCTGCAGCCCTGTGCCGCCCTTATGGAGATAATGAGCGACGATGGCTCAATGGCCCGTCTGCCGGAACTCCGCCGACGTGCCGATGAATGGGGCCTGAAACTTGTGAGCATCCGCGACCTTATCCATTATCGCCTCCAGCACGACACTGTGGTAGAGAAAGGTGAGGAAGTGAATATGCCTACGGCCTACGGACATTTCCGCCTGACTCCCTTCCGCCAGAAGGACAATAATCTCGAACACATCGCCCTTATCAAAGGCGACATCAGCGATGGCGAACCGGTGCTCGTAAGGGTGCACTCTTCTTGCGCCACGGGCGACATCTTCGGTTCTCTCCGCTGTGAATGCGGCGAGCAGCTCCATCTTGCGATGCAAATGATCGAAAAGGAGGGACGAGGTGCCGTCATATATCTAAACCAGGAAGGACGCGGCATAGGACTGATGGATAAGATCCGTGCTTACAAGCTTCAGGAGGAGGGACTTGACACTGTGGATGCCAACCTGCACCTCGGCCATAAGGCCGACGAACGCGACTATGGTGTCGGAGCCAACATCCTGCATTCGCTCGGAATCTCCAAAATGCGACTGATGACCAACAATCCCGTAAAGCGTATCGGTCTGGAGGGTTACGGTCTGGAGGTCACTGAAAATGTCCCTCTCGAAGTCACTCCCAATGAATACAACCGCTTCTACATGCACACCAAGAAGGACCGTATGGGCCATGACCTGCATAAAGTGGACTGATTATTTTTCTGCATAAGGAAGAATTAGACAAATATGAAAAAGAATATAATCCTCGGAGCCCTTCTCTTGGCAGCGGCACTCCCCTACGCGTCGGCCAAGCGTCCGCTCGATCACGATGCCTTCGACTCATGGCAGTCGGTGGTGAACGGACCTGTATCCAACGACGGCGGCTGGGTGTCTTATGCCACCAACCCTCAGGAGGGCGACGGAATCCTGACTTTCTACAACACCCGTACCGGCAAGCGCATAGATATCCCGCGCGGCTACACTCCGGCCTTCACTTCCAACGGGGAGTGGGCACTCGCCCTCATCAAGCCTCTTTATGCCGACACGCGCAAAGCGAAAATTGACAAAAAGAAGGATCATGAGATGCCGGCCGACTCACTGGCCATCATTAATCTGCGCGACGGCTCCGTGGACCGCTTCGCCGATGTGCTGTCATACCGTCTGGGTGAGAAGGGTGGAGAATGGGTGGCCTGGCTCTCGCGCGACACTACCCTCATAGCGCCGAAAGCCCTTGCCGACAAGGAAGCAGGACGCCCGATGATTGTTCGCGACCTGCGGTCAGGACGCTCTAAGACAATGAAGTGGGTGAAGGATTATGTCTTTTCAAAAAATGGGAAGCACCTCGCTTTCAGCACTTTCAATCATGACAACGACAGCGTGGCCACCAATGGCGTAGGTGTCATCATGCTGCCGGACACGTCCTTCGTGCTCCTCGACCGCGACCGTCGGGCCTATGGCCTGCCGGTATTCAACGAGGATGGCTCGAAGCTCGCCTTCACCGCCACGGATGACTCGGCGAAGAGCGGCACTCCGCGCTATGACCTTTACGTGGCCGACATGACTCGACCTGACGAGGGTGCGGAGCGCTTCTCTATAATGAAGTGGGAACGCGATGTGCCCAACTATGCGAGGCCCCACAGTTCAGATCCCGATCAGCAGGCTGCCCTCGAGAAGAAATGGGCTGAAATGATGAACGAGCGCGGGGCGCAGCTTACCGTCAATCAGTATTCTGTCCCGGAATTCAGCCACGACGGCAAGCGTGTTGTAGTGAATGTCGCCCCTTACATCGCTCCCGATGACACTACCATAGTGGACTTCGAGCGCGCCGACCTCGACATCTGGGTCTGGAACACTCCCTATACTCCTCCGCAGGAAAACATCAACCTCGACAAATGGAAGAAACTCGGATGCCCCGTCGTGCTTGATATGGCCACCGGAAAGACCGTACTCGTCAGCCGCGACAAATGGGCCGACGTGAAGGCTCCTGACCGTTGGGATGGCCGCTGGGCCCTTCTGCTCGACCCGGAGGATAATGCTGTGGCGCGTCAGTGGGATTATCTGGCGCCGACATCCGCATATGTCGTCGACCTCACCGACGGAACCCGGAAGAAAATCGGCGAACTCCCCTCCGGAGAAGGGGAAATCTCGCCCGACGGAAAATATATCGTATGGTATGAAGACCGCAACTGGCATACCTATTCTCCCGAAACGGGTGAGACTGTAAATGTCTCCGCCGATATCTCTTATCCCGTCTGGCTCGAGGATGATGATCACCCGATGGATCCGGAGCAATATGGCATGGCCGGCTGGGAAAGCGGCGACAAGGCCCTGCTCATTTACGACCGTCATGACATATGGAGCGTGGACCCGGCGGGCAAACGCAAGCCAATCTGCATCACAGCCGGCAACGGACGCCGCAACGGCCTCCGCTACCGTTATCGCCAGACTGATCCCGAAAAGCGCAGCTTTGAGGTGGGCGACGAAATGCTGCTTGATCTTTTCAGCTATGACACCAAGAAGAATGGCTTTGCCTCAATGAAATATGGCAAGGAGATGGCCCCTACTCAACTTGTGCTTGATGAATTTTCTTTCTCGCAGGTGAGGAAGGCGAAGGATGCCACGGTCTATACTTTCTCCAAGGGCAACTTCAGCACTATCCCGCAGATCTTCACCGTAAAGGGTAATGATTTCAAGGGAATGAAGCGACTTTCCGACGCTAACCCGCAGATGAAGGAATATTCATGGGGAGATGCCCAGCTCGTGAAATGGCATGCATACAACGGACAGCTGACCGAAGGCGTGCTGTATACTCCCGAGGATCTTGATCCGGAGAAGAAATATCCGATGCTGGTCGTATTTTACGAGACGAACTCTGAGGAACTCTACCGTCATTACACGATGGAACCTTCATGGAGCTGGGTCAACTATCCTTTCTACGTGAGCCGTGGATATGTGGTCTTCGTGCCTGATGTGCATTACACTCCGGGAGTGCCGGGTGAGAGTGCCTACAATTACATATGCTCCGGCGTGGAGGATCTCTGCGAGAAGTATCCCTGGATCGACAAGGAGCGCATAGGTATCGACGGACAGAGCTGGGGTGGATACCAGACTGCCTTCCTCGTCACCCGTACTGATATGTTTGCATGTGCCGGAAGCGGTGCGCCTGTCAGCAATATGACGAGCGCCTACGGTGGCATACGCTGGGAAAGTGGTTCGTCGCGTCAGGCCCAGTATGAACATGGACAGAGCCGAATCGGAAAAACCCTCTGGGAAGCTCCCGAACTTTACATCGCCAATTCTCCCGTATTCCATGCCGACCGTGTGAAGACTCCGTTGCTCATCATGCATAATGATGCCGACGGTGCTGTGCCCTGGTATCAGGGAATAGAACTCTTCATGTGTCTGCGGCGCCTTCAGAAGCCCGTATGGATGCTCCAGTATAACGGAGAGGCACATAACATCCGGGCGCGCAAGAACCGCAAGGACATCACCATCCGCCTCCAGCAATTCTTCGACCATTACCTGAAAGGCGACCCGATGCCCGACTGGATGAAACGCGGCATACGCGCCGAACGTAAAGGCCAGGACCTCGCCACAGGCTTCAATGAGGATTGACCGGACCTCACCAAACCTCAACTTTCAACTCACAGGATTTGAACTCACAAGAGATGATAAAATCTTCAATGAAAATTCTTACAGGAATGGCGGCGGCAATCACTGCCGTCATTCTCTTTTTATGCGGCAGCGCGATGCCGGCTTCCGCTCAGGATAATCCAAAACGGGAGTTCCGCGGTGCCTGGCTGCATATCATCGGCCAGTCGCAATGGCAGAACAAGACAACCGAACAGGCCAAAGCCTATATCCGCGACCAGCTCGACAAACTGAAGGCTGCCGGCTGCAATGCCGTAATCTTCCAGGTGCGCCCCACAGCCGACGCCATGTACAAAAGCGACCTCGAACCCTGGACGGCATGGCTCACCGGCAAACGAGGCAAAGCTCCTTCACCGATGTGGGACCCAATGGAGTATGCCCTCGAACAGGCCCACGAACGTGGTATGGAATTTCATGCATGGCTAAACCCCTATCGCGTCACATCCAATTCCAAAGAGGTGCTTCCGGCCGATCATCCCGCCAACCGCGAACCTTACCGTTTCGTGAAATTCAATGGTCAGACATTCTTCGACCCGGCTTACCCGGAAAACAGGCAGTTCATCTGTGATGTCGTAGAGGATATAGTAAGCCGCTATGACGTCGACGGAATCCATATCGATGACTATTTCTATCCCTATCCCGCCGACGGCAAGCGTTTCAACGCCGACGATGCCTCCTACGCTAAGTTCGGTGGGGGAATGAACCGCAACGACTGGCGTCGTCATAACGTCGACCTGCTTATCGAAAAACTCCATTCCACAATCAAGGAGAAGAAACCCTGGGTACGCTTCGGAGTATCCCCCTTCGGAATATGGCGCAATAAGGGAAGCGATCCTCGTGGTTCCGACAGCAACGGACTCCAGAATTATGACGACCTTTATGCCGATGTGCTCCTCTGGGCAAAAAAAGGATGGATCGATTATCTCGCTCCCCAACTTTACTGGGCCCTCGACCTGAAGGTGGCCCCGAGCCGCGGACTGGCAAAATGGTGGAATGACAATGCCAACGGTGTTGACATCTACATCGGTCAGGATGTGAAGCGCACCATGGATAACGCCGACCCAAAAGCCGGCCGCAAGAATGAATTGGCCACAAAGGTGGAACTCTCCCGAAAACTCCCCAACGTGAAGGGCAACGTTTGGTGGCATGGATATTGGGTCACTGGCAACTATGGCGGTGTGGCCGATGAACTTGCACAGACCCACCAGAGCACCATCGCTCTGCCGCCCGTATATGGCGACCCCAACCGGCGTGCCGCTCCGGTCAGCAACCTCAAGATATCCTATTCCGACGGAAAGGCCTTCCTGCATTGGGACGAACCCGCCCAGGGTCGCCATATGAAGGAGACGGATGCCGTCCGCTATGTCGTCTATCAGTTTTTCCCCGAGGAAGACGCCTCCAACCTGGAGGACTCCCAGACCATCATAGCCCTTACTCCCAAGAATAAAGTCCTGGTCAACAACTCCTCCGATCCTGCCGAAATGAAGGGAATGACCTTCGTCGTCACCGCCCTCGACCGCATGAACCGCGAATCACAACCCACTGTACTCAAGCTATGAACCGTGAATGCCAACTCTCCTTTATGAAG
Organism: uncultured Sangeribacter sp.; assembly: GCA_964588625.1. Lineage (GTDB taxonomy): Bacteria > Bacteroidota > Bacteroidia > Bacteroidales > Muribaculaceae > Lepagella. The sequence goes on from CAZPQD010000005.1 coordinate 48,764, forward strand.
CCATCCACTTTATGAAACTATAAACTTTCAGAAGCCATGAACCACAACGACCTGAAAGATTTCCTCGACCGTGAGGCAGCCAGAATAAACACTCCTGAGTTTATCGCCGACGATCCTGTGCAGTTTCCCCGACGCTTCGAGCGTCAGGAGGATATTGAGACAGTGGCGCTCCTCTCTGCCATAATCGCCTGGGGGCGCCGCACTATGATCTGCCGCGATGCTGAACGCATGCTCTCTCTGATGGATTATCAACCTTTAGCCTATATCATGGACAAAGGTTATGAAGAGCTTGACCCGAAAATGAACATACACCGCACTATGTTCGCTTCCGACTTGCAGTATTTCCTGCGTGGATTGCGTCGTGTATTCTCCGAGTACGGCACTCTTGATGCTTTCTCGGCAGCCGTCGGCGCGGACAATGATGAGGCTCCCGCCTGGCGCCTTGTGGGGGAATTGCAGAAAATCATGTGCGATGAGAATGGAGGGGCCACATGCTCGCAATGCCTGCCTGTCAACCTGCGCACCACAGCCCTGAAGCGCATCAACATGGCACTTCGCTGGCTCGTGCGCGACGACGGCATAGTAGATATGGGCATCTGGAAAAGCATCCCCAAAAGCAAACTCTACATCCCCCTCGACGTCCACGTCGGCAACACCGCCCGCGACCTTGGCCTCCTCACCCGCAAAGCCAATGACCGCAAAAGCGTCGAAGAAATCATGACCACCCTCCGCACCTTCCGCCCCGACGATCCCTGCATATACGACTACGCCCTCTTCGGCATCGGCATCTCCTCCCCCAAATAATCCCCTCCTCCCGTTCATTCCCCTCCTCCCCTCCCCCTCCCCC